>JARIGO010000008.1 GCA_029288805.1 Candidatus Nomurabacteria bacterium | reverse complement strand
CAAAAGACCCGTTACATGTGTAACGGGTCTTTTGTTTTGTGCGGCTACAGGGAATCGAACCCTGGTCTCGTCCTTGGCAAGGACGCATTCTACCACTAAACCATAACCGCAAGTAGAAACAGTATACCTTCTTTTAATCTATTTGCAATAAGTATTTTTGCTTATTTAAGCATAAGTGTTATAGTTTAAACGTTATTAGTAAGCACCTATGGTGAAATGGATATCACAGCGGTCTTCGGAACCGTTATTCTGGGTTCGAATCCTGGTAGGTGCACAATATTTAGTTCTAATGAACACTATAGACAACACAAAAATCCCAGATTTTGTTTCACATGTAACCAAAACACTTCAAGATAATGGTTTTGAAGCCTATTTAGTAGGTGGGTGCGTACGTGACTTACTGTTACACAAGAAACCAAAAGACTGGGATATAACAACAAATGCTCATCCGGATCAGATCCAGGCTTGTTTTCCTGTACTTAAAACAGTATATGAGAATAATTTTGGCACTGTAACAGTTATCAACATTCCTGCAGATGAAACACAGCGAGACGTTACACATGTAACACAAAATGACCAGGTTCAGATTACCACATATCGTTCAGAAGGAAATTATAGCGATAATCGGCGTCCAGATAGTGTTACATATGAAACAAAACTAGAAAAAGATTTGGAAAGGCGGGACTTTACGATAAATGCTCTAGCTTTTGACCCTTCTAATGGACAAATTATAGATATTTTTAAAGGACAGTGTGATATAAAGGACAAAATAATTAAATGTGTCCTTAATCCAGAAATTCGCTTTGAAGAAGACGCGTTGCGTATGATGCGAGCTATTAGGTTTTCCACAACCCTAGATTTTGCTGTTTCAGGTGAAACACTGACGGCAATAGGAAATAAAGCTTCATTACTTAAGAATATCTCCCAAGAACGTATTCGAGATGAATTCGTCAAAATTATTCTTTCTAAACATTCTGCCTCTGGGGTGGATATGCTTCAAAAGGCTGGATTACTAGAGTTTATTATCCCAGAACTAGAAGAGGGTATTGGTTGTGAGCAGAAAGGTGCTCATATATATGATGTATATAACCACTTATTACACGCCCTTCAGCATGCAGCAGACAAAGGAGATTCTCTGGAAATCCGCCTTACGGCTCTTTTCCATGACATTGGAAAGCCTGCGACTCGTCAATACGACAGGAATAAGGATAAATATACCTTCTTTGGTCATGAAGTGGTGGGAGCTCGTATGGCGAAAAAAATCCTAGAACGCATGAAGTTTTCACGTGAAACTATTGATTTGGTGGTTTCACTGATTAGAAACCACATGTTTTTCTCAGATACCGAGCAAATAACCCTTTCTGCCGTTCGTCGTATTATTCAAAAAGTTAGCCCTGAGCATATTTGGGAGCTTATGGAAGTTCGAGAGTGTGACCGCGTAGGCATGAAAAAGGCTGAAGCCCCATATAGATTGAGAAAATATCATGCCATGATTGAGGAAGCGCTTCGTGACCCCATCAGTGTTTCTCAGCTTGCTATAGACGGAAAGTACCTTATGGAAACGTTACACATGAAACCAGGACCACGCATGGGATGGATTTTGCATGCATTACTAGAGGAAGTATTGGAAAACCCTGCCTTAAACACTGTGGAACAGCTTCATGAACGGGTATTAGACCTAGACGAGTTGGAAGATAAAGACCTTAAAACTCTTGGAGAGAAGGGGAAAGAGCAAAAAGAATCAGCAAATGAAGCTGAGGTAGGGGAATTGCGCAAAAAACACCGAGTAAAGTAGTTTCACATGTAACAACGTTGCCTTTTTGCTAAAGTTCTTGTAATCTAAAGGAAACTAAAAACCATATTTTATGTGTAAAAACTCAACGAACTCTCAGGGTGGCAATTTGGAAGAAAATGCATTTCTTCCAGTGGCCATTGCAAAAGAAAAAGGGCCGCGTCAAAAGTATTACAACCAACCCAAATACCGACGACAAGGTATGAGATTCAGATAATAATCCTAAAATTATCTAAAAAGCCTCACTCGTGAGGCTTTTTACTTTTATATATTTATATCCAAAACAATAGGACAGTGGTCGCTACCGTAATAATCCTTGAGTGTTTGAAAACCAGTAATTTTATCTTTTATATCCGCAGAAACAAAGAAGTAATCGATGCGCCAACCAACATTGCGTTCCCTGGAAGCAGTTTTTTGATCCCAGTATGTATATATTCCTGTTTCATCGGGATATAAGCTTCGGAAGACATCTATCCAGCCATGTTCTACCAACTTGTCAATCCATGCTCGCTCAATAGGAAGAAATCCTGTATTCATAACGTTTTCCTTTGGCCGAGCGAGATCTATTTCATTATGAGCAGTATTAACGTCTCCGCAAAAAATAACTGGTTTCTTTTTCTTTAGTTCCTCTATATATATCAAAAACCGATCATAGAACCGAAGCTTATAATCCAAACGCTCTGGGCCACCGCCACCATTAGGAAAATAACAGGTAATTGCATAAAAATCCTTATATTCAGCAGTGATAGTACGGCCTTCATCATCTAATCCTGCCAAACCGATACCCAGTGTTACGTTTAAAGGCTTTTCTTTCGTATACAACGCTACGCCGCTATAGCCCTTTTTGACCTCTGGCCATGAAAAGTAACTATCGTACCCGAAGACATCGCGAGCGCCTTCAGGAAGTTGTTCGGAAGTAGCTTTGGTTTCCTGCAAAAAAAGAAGGTCGGGGTCATACTGTGTAAAAAGGGGATCAAAATTGCCTTGCTTGTATGTGGCGCGTAGACCGTTGGTATTCCAGGAGATTATTCGCATATATATAGTATAACAAAAAACCATCGACAATGATGGCGATGGTTTGTATTTTTGAAGAATAATCTTCGAGGGGTATTTAATTGAGGGACTATATATTAAGGAGATTATTTATCGTTTATTAAGCACAGATAAAAGTGGTGCTTGGATGGAACTGTATAGGTTCCTATATTACGAGCGCTTATTTCAGCGGACATTTGGTAGGGCCGATGCCCATATTCAATTGTTAAGGTTCGTATGTATTAAGTATAGTACTCTCAAAAACTTACACAAGTGGATAACTATCTCTTGCTGTGGAATTTCTTGTGGACTTCGCGAAGCTGGGCGTCGGTAACATGCGTATAGACCTGTGTTGTAGCGATATTGGCATGCCCAAGCATCATTTGCACACTGCGGATATCGGCACCATTTGAAAGAAGATCTGTAGCAAATGAGTGGCGCAAGACGTGCGGCGTTACCTTCTTAGAAATACCAGCTTTGATAGCATATTCTTTAACTATACGTTCAATGGAACGGGGAGTAAGGCGCGCAGCAATTTTGTTACGGGCAATATTTACAAACATGGCTTCTTCCATATCTTTACGTGCTTTCAAATATGCACGGAGGTTTTCTTTGGCTTCCGGAGATAGGAAAACTACACGAACCTTATCTCCCTTACCACGAATGGAAAATTCATCACGAGAAAGATCAAGGTCTCGATTGAGAGAACAAAGTTCTGCCAAACGAAGCCCTGTTGAGAAAAATAATTCTAACAACGCCTTATCGCGTAACACCTTAATAATGGCTTCATCTGACTTAGCCTTGGATATGTCAGGGGCTTTTAGCAATCTATCGAGCTCGTCTTTAGAAATAAGATCCAAGTCACGAGCACCAACTTTTGCCAGCTCAATAACATCAGGACTGACAGTCTGAACATTGATCTTTTTCATATACTTCAGAAAAGAACGCAGCGCTATCATATAGTAGTTCTGAGTGGTTTTCTTCATAGTATTGCCACCTTGCCCCTTTGTTTTAGCCCCTGGAGCGCGATTGAGCTGAATACGAAACTGACGAATAACAGACTCGGTAATATCTGAAGGGTTCTTGATATTCATTTGTTCAAAAAATGTGGTGAGGTAATGGTCGTAATTTCTGCTGGTGAGGGGACTGCGGCCTTTTTCAATTTCAACATACTCAAGAAACTGGATTTTGGCGTCCGAAATAGTCATATGTAGATAGTATAGCAGGGCTTGCTTTTTTTAGCAGCATGTGTTATGATAGACGCATGTTAACTACCAAAAAAAAACAGGCAGTAATCAAGAAACACCAGGAACACGGCACAGATACCGGTTCTGAAAAGGTGCAAATCGCGATGCTTACAGAACGAATTGAAGTTCTTGCTGATCACTTGAAGAAGCACAAGAAAGACAATCACTCTCGACGTGGACTTATCAAGATGGTTGCGGATCGCCGTGGACACCTTAAGACACTTGAGAAGACTAATCCTGAAAAACACAAGTCAGCATTAAAAATAATCAAGGCATAACAAAATGAAATCACCCGTAAGGGTGATTTCATTTTAGGTGTATACTCTATATATGGCAGTAATTAAACAAAAGGATCAGCGTGTGGGAATTTTCATAGATGCGCAAAACCTCTACCACACTGCAAAAAATATTTATAAAAGAAAGGTGAACTTCGGAAACGTAGTGAAGGATCTTTTGTGTGGACGAACATTAATCCGCTCCATCGCATATGTTATCACTACGGAAAACGGCGATGAAAAAGCATTTTTGAGCGCACTAACAAAGGCGGGGATTGAGACACGATCAAAAGACTTGCAGATTTTTTATGACGGAAGCAAAAAGGCAGACTGGGATATTGGACTTGCCATCGACGCAGTATCAATGGCTCCTAAGCTCGACGCTATTATCATAGTTTCAGGTGATGGAGACTTCGTACCATTGTGTGAGTATTTGCGATACCACCATGGCGTGCAAGTAGAAGCTGCAACATTTGGACAGTCAGCCTCAGCTTCATTAAAGGAAGTTGTTGATGACTTCGTAGACCTTTCAACCAATCCAAAGAAGTACTTAATTGGATATTAATATTCATGGAACCGGAACAACAAGCGCAACAACAACCAGCCCAAGAGGAGCAGCCGCGCCCCCTAAGTCAGAGTTATCAAGAAGACTTGTCTCATGCAATGAATGCTACGGACGCGTCAGTAGTACAGGAGCTCTTGGCAGATGCCCGAGAAAGGGAACAGTTGGAGGTTGTTGAGGCAGAAGAAAAAAAAGAGCAAAAATGGTATAGCGTTAGCAGTACTATTTTAATTTTTCTAACTTTGGCGGTATTGATAGGAGGGGCATATTACTACACGCACCTTACGGTCAAAGTACAACCACCGAGTTCTGTGGGAGTGTTTCAAAACAGTGACAGCGTAGTCGCAAGCTCTACCAATCTGCAACAAGTACTTGCTGCTTACACCCCCTCGACCACACTGCCTGTTAACAAGCCTACATTGATCAACCTGGTTACGGATTCTACAAGTAATGCTCTAATTTCGGACAGCCAGCTCTTTTCATTTATAGGAGCACCCACTATCTCTGAGCCACTGCAGTCAGTTATTACTTCGGCTCGGTTGGGAGTGGTAAATATCGGAAGTGGCACATATCCGTTTGTAGTGGCTTCTGTTGCCGATTCGGAAAAAGCATCAAAAGAGTTTGGCATTGCTGAACCCACACTGCTTCCGCTTTTTTCTCCAGCCCTGGCCATAAGTAGTACGGCCGCGAAAGCTGCCGCTAACCAGCCATTCCAGAGCCAGTATTTTTATAACCTTCCGATGCGAGTTTTGGAGACTATCGATCCGGCTACCAAGCAGCCGCACATAGTGCTTATGTATGGATATGTCAGTAGCAACATTATCGTTATTACCAGCCAGCCAGAGGTGGTAAAGGCCGTGTACGACAGCATTATTAATCAACAGTAATTAACTTGTGCTTTTGGGCTACCATGTTAGTATACGGGGTATGATAAATACAAATCATTTCAAAGAAAAGCTAGAAACTGAAAAGAAGAGCCTGGAAGAGGAGCTCGGACAGATTGCTATTTTCAATACAGAAACGAACATATGGGAAGCTACTCCTGATCAAGATATGATGGGGGAAATCGATGACAATGATGCGGCAGATCGTTTCGAAGACTTTGAAGAACGCACTGCTATGACAACAACACTTCAGACTCGTCTTAGTGACGTAAAGCGTGCGCTTGATAAGATCGAAGCTGGTACATATGGGCTTTGTGAAGTGTCAGGTGAGCCGATCGAAGAAGATCGTCTTGAGGCAAATCCTGCTGCGCGCACAAACAAAGCGCACATGAATAATTAATTATTATTTCTTACTATTTTCTTGAAGAGTGCCGTGCATAATACATGCATGGCATTTTCAATTATTCAGAGCGCACAGCTAACAGGCCTCGGGGCAGTAGGGGTGGCAGTAGAGACAGACATCAGCCGAGGGCTATACATGTTTCAAATTGTAGGCATGGCTGACAAAGCGGTAGAGGAATCTCGAGAACGAGTTATCAGTGCGCTGCGAAATAGTTTGGAGAAAAATCCTAAGGCTGAAAACCACAAAGTGATAGTAAGCCTGTCTCCCGCGGAAATTAAAAAAGAGGGTTCGTATTTTGACGTAGCCATTGCATTAGGATATCTCACCGCTACAGAATCACTAACGATTGATACGACGAATAAAATTTTTATTGGGGAGCTTGGTCTCAATGGCGACGTGCGGCCGATACGAGGATTACTTTCTATTGCGCAATGGGCAAAACGGAAGGGAATAGAGGAGCTGTATATTCCAAAAGATAATGGACAAGAGGCGGGGCTAGTTGAAGGCATTACATTTTTTCTCGTACCAACACTGAAAGATTTGGTAGACCATCTCACTGGATCTAAACAACTGGAAACAGTCTCACCAACACTCCGCATTAGCAGTCATGAAAACATACCAGTTGATTTTGGTGATGTGAAAGGCCAGCTTGTTGCAAAACGAGCGCTCACTATCGCAGCGAGCGGGGGACATAATATTGTTTTGTACGGGCCTCCAGGTACGGGCAAGACCATGCTGGCAAAAGCCTTTCACGGAATCTTGCCAGCACTTTCCAATGAGCATTTTTTGGAAGTAGCTACTATTTATTCCAGCATCGGCTTGATCAATGATGTGCTTGATGGGAATGCTCCGCTGCGAGCGCCGCATCACAGCGCATCATATGTGGCAGTTGTAGGAGGAGGTTCAACTATTCGCCCCGGTGACATTACTCTGGCACATAGAGGAATATTGTATCTGGATGAATTTCCTGAATTTGATCGACGGGTTATTGAGAGCTTGCGCGAACCATTGGAGGAAGGGAGCATTACGGTAGCAAGGGCGCGGGGAAGCGTACGCTTCCCCGCGCAGTTCATCCTGCTTGCAGCCATGAATCCTTGTCCGTGCGGATATCGCGGCAGTACTATCAAGGCATGCAGTTGTTCAGGTATGGAGCTGGCTCGCTACAACAAAAAACTTTCTGGTCCAATTATGGATCGCATTGATCTGTGGGTGCCAGTACAACATATTGAATATGAGTCCTTACACGAAACGGGAATATATAAGGAGAGCGCTTCCATTCAGGAAAAAGTAAAAGCGCTCCGTACTGTTCAGTACGCTCGCGCTAGGAAATTAAACAGCAGACTGTCTTCACAGGAAGTTCACAATAAAACAAAACTGACTGACTCTGCTAAAAAGCAATTGCAGCAATTCGCTGAGAGATTAAAACTATCTCCTCGTTCATATCTGCGTACCATCAAAGTCTCTCGAACCATCGCAGATCTTGATGGCTCAGAAACGATTGAAGAACGTCATGTGCTAGAAGCACTACAGTATCGCCCTAAGCTAGATTGAGTATGTTGTTCCGATTTTGTCTGAACCCCATGGATTGGTTGCACCACGAACCTCGAAGTGCAAGTGTGCACCGGTAACTTTTCCGGTAGCGCCTGAGAGGGCAACTGGCTCACCTTGTTTCACCATCTCACCGAGAGCAACTGTTACCTTTGAAAGGTGCGCATACAATGTTTGTGTTCCGTTAGGATGAGAAATCACCATATAGTTACCGTACCCACCGTTGTAACTATCATTGTCCATGGCAACGATCACTGTTCCATCTGCAGCAGCATGAATAGTAGTACCAACTGGCGCTGCGATATCAACTGCATTCACATCGTGTATACCCTGAGAAAGTCTTCCGGAAATAGGCTGCGCATAGTAGCCACGAATGTCGTCGGCAGGAATAGCGTATGCAGTATTTGCTGAAGGCTGGGTTACAGTGATTGCATAACTGGTGGTAGTAACAGGATTAGTCACAACCATTGTCGTACCCACTGCACTTACCGCAGGAGTCTGCGTCGTTGTAACAGGTGTTGCAGGAACAGCGATAGGAGAAACGTTTTCTGGAAGAGTAGTAGTGTCGTGTTCTGAATCCGCATCCGCTGAACCTGAAAGTGGTTCCACGTTTGGAATTTCCAATGTCATTCCATTTTTAATTTTGTCTGCACTATCAAGGTCGTTGGCGTTCAAAATGTCATTTTGATCTGCATCAAACTTTGTCGCAATGCCGCTAAGCGTGTCGCCACTTTTCACGGTATAAATTACGCCAGTAGTAGGAAGAATGACGAGCTTCTGGCCGGGTTTAATCGCTGACTTACTCGTAAGGTTGTTTGACCAACGAATGGTGTTGGTAGAAATATCGAACTTGGCTGCGATACCAGAAATAGTATCGCCGTTTTTCACGGTGTAGGTAGTAATAGTGTTATTGCCAACAACCTTAATGCTATTAGCAGTAATTACCTCACCTTTGACTTGCGTCTTATTGGTAATGGTTGTTTTTTTCGTTTTCGTAGTTTTCTTTGAGACGGTAGCAGCGGACTTTTTTGTCGTGGTGGTTTTCTTGTGGGGCGCCGTAGCTTTAGCGGAGGCTGCCTTGGTTGCTGCATGTGCAGAAGGTGCGGAGAGACTGAGCAGTGCGATTGTTATCATGAGAAACGCAATGCGTTTTCTCGGTAAATCTAATGTTGTCATAGTTACAGATAGTAATGATATCAAGAAATACAGCGGCTTTTGTTTTTTGCACTGTTTCACATTATTCGTCAATAGTTTCTTGTTAAAAGAACCATACGTTGCAATGTTTTGACATTTTGTATATTTTGAAGTGAAATCAAAAATTCAAAACCGTATTTATAGTATAAGGGCTGTTTCACATTCTGATTTTCTTTACTAGCTCTTAATTATTTCTTGAGTTTTTCTTTATTTCATTTTTTATTATCCACATCTGTTACACTATGTGCATGCAATTTCTTGAAGGATTAAATGACGCGCAAAAAAAGGCCGTACTAGCAACACAAGGACCGCTATTGATCGTGGCCGGCGCAGGTGCAGGAAAAACAAAAACTATTGTTCATCGTATCTGCCATCTTATTGAGATCGGAACAAAGCCTTCAGAAATTTTGGCGGTAACGTTTACGAACAAGGCAGCAAAGGAAATGCGCGAGCGTGTTATTTCACAAATTCAAGCCATTCCTGCTGTGCTCCGCGAGGACAGCATTCCGTTTGTCAGCACGTTTCATAGTCTTGGAGTTTTTTTACTGAGAAAATTCGGAGCGTATAACGGCAGTGTGAAACGTTTCACCATATTGGATGACGGAGACACCATGTCACTGATCAAGGAGTCCCTGCAGTACTTTGGACTTGATCCAAAACAGAATGAACCTCGATCTATCCGCAGTATTATTAGTCGTTCAGCGAATGACTTACTAACACCTGATCAGCTGTTAAATGACAGCAATCCTCGCAATCGCATGTCCGGACAAATTTGGAAACGGTATGTTGCCTTGAAGCATGAGCAAAAAAGTTTGGACTTTGATGATTTGCTATTGGAAACTGTGAAACTACTTGAAGAGAATGAAACAGCTCGCGCATGGTGTCACGATACATGGCACTATGTTCACATCGATGAGTACCAAGACACGAACGAAGTGCAGTATCGTATCGCTCGAGCATTGGCGGGTGATCGAAAAAATTTGTGCGTTGTCGGTGACTCGGACCAAAGTATTTACTCTTGGCGCGGAGCGAACATCAAAAATATTTTGGAGTTCGAACATGACTATCCTGAAGCAACAGTTGTGCTGCTCGAGGAAAATTATCGTTCGACAAAAACTGTCATCGCGGCCGCAAATGAAATCGTGAACAAAAACACCTACCGTACTCCGAAGCAACTGTTCACCAACAACGCCGACGGGGAATTGATTTCCGTGTACGCCGCATACGATGAAAACGATGAAGCGAAATTTATCGTGGAGCGTTGCGTCGAGCAACTTGATAACGGCGTAGCTCCGGATGACATTGCCATTTTGTTTCGTACCAACTTCCAATCGCGCGCCATTGAAGAAGCATTTCTCTCGTACAACATTCCATACCAGGTATTGGGTGTGAAATTCTTCGAACGCAAAGAAGTGAAGGACGTGCTTTCATATATTCGTGCCGCCCAAAATCCTGACAGTCTGGTAGACATAAAACGCATCATCAACACGCCTGTTCGTGGTATTGGAAAAGTGACTATTGTAAAACTCTTCGCGGAAGGAAAAGAATCACTCAGCGGCAAGGCGCTTATATCAGTAACAAAATTTTATGAGTTGCTAGAAAACATTCGCGAGTATTCAGAGCTTCATTCTGTTTCAGAAACTATCAAATACATTATTATCGAGAGCGGTATGCAGCACGCATACAAAGAAGACAAAGTTGACGGAGAGGAGCGATTGGAAAACTTGGAAGAACTAGTGACACTGGCATTGCGATACGATCACTTTGACGGGGGTGAAGGCTTAGAAAAATTATTGGAAGACGCAACGTTGATGAGCGACCAAGACAACTTGGCAAATGATTTAGGTAGCACAAAAAATAATAATGCTGGCGTGAAGCTCATGACTATTCATGCATCAAAAGGATTGGAGTTTGGAACTGTTTTTGTAACAGGACTAGAGCACGGACTCTTTCCTCATGAACGTGACAGCAAGCTGACCGGTGCTGACGCCGAAGAAGAACGTCGTCTCATGTACGTGGCAGTAACTCGGGCTCGAAGAAAACTCTATCTCACTTATGCAAGCATGCGAACTATTTTTGGTATGCGGGATGTCAGACTACCATCAGAATTTTTGATGGACGTGCCTGATGAATATATAGAACGGGAGAGTCGCAGCGGAGAATCAGGGTTCACAACCTTCTACCTATAATAGGGTACACTATATATATGAAAGCAAAGAAACACCTCGGACAGCATTTCCTCACGTCAAAAAGTGCTTTGGTAAAAATTCGCGAAGCGGGAAATGTGGGGAGCAATGACCTTGTCTTGGAAATCGGACCCGGGACAGGCATCCTTACGGAAGAGCTTTTGACATGTGCAGGAAAAGTAATAGCCGTAGAAAAAGATCGCGAACTTATTCCCGTACTCCAGGAGAAATTTGCAGATGAGATTGCTTCAGGGAAGCTAACATTGACGGAAGAAGACGTACTGGAATTTAACCCTAGTAATTTTCTACAACATAAAACCTATAAACTAATCGCCAATATTCCATACTATATAACTGGCGCTATCATAGAAAAGTTCCTGAGCACTTCATGCCAGCCTGAACAAATGGTTTTGCTGATTCAAAAAGAAGTGGCGGAACGTATCGTAGCTCGAGACAACAAGGAAAGTATTCTCTCTATTGCCGTAAAAGCATATGGAAAACCAAGGATCGTTGCCAAAGTTCCGGCAGGAGCATTCAATCCGCCTCCAAAAGTAGACTCAGCCATTCTTTCTATTGAAGGAATTTCTCGAGATTTTTTTGCTGACTGCAACGAAGCACTCTTTTTCGCCGTTATGAAATCAGTCTTTGGTAAAAAACGTAAGCAAATAGGAGGAAGTCTTACAGAATTTCTGAACGACAAAGAAAAAGCTGTTGATGCATTAACAAAATCGGACATTGATCCAAAAACCCGGCCAGAAGACATGACTCTTTTGACATGGAAAAAGTTGGTACAGGTGCTACAATACCAACAATGAAGAAACACGCTATTATTAGTATCGCTATTATCTTTGTATTGGTGATCATACCGCTTGCTGCTCATGCAGCGACTTTCCTAAGAACAGACCGGAGCTTTGGAGGAAAAGTGCTTCAAACAGCTTACCCAAGCAACTTTTATCCGCTTGTAACTTGTGCCGGCCTTGGTACAGGACCGTTAACAATGCTGACTGCTCCCGGCAGCGTGCAAACGCCATTTCCATATTATGCGATGCCGAAATATGGCTCACTGGCAAATTTTGTTACTGTTCCCAAAATGGGTAGCTGGATATTGGGCGTAGGATCTCCTGTGGTAGACAGCTATACCTGCTATCTCTATGAGTCTCCGTTCCCTGTAACAGATACATATAAGTACGGTACGTCATAAAAACATCTATGGCTGAATCATTTCGTCCTAGTAAACAATTTCTCATTCGCGGAGGGTTAGTGGTACTACTTATCCTTATCATCTTAGGAGTACAGACTAAATGGTTTGGCAATCTTTTTCATAAGAAAAAAACAGCTACTACTCAAAAAAGCCTTACAGTGGGGGATATCACTTCAAAAGACTCAAACGGCAACGGTATTCCTGACTGGGAAGAAACACTGTGGGGACTTGATCCAACAGTTCTTTACACAAACGGAAAATCAAACGCTGAGATTATCAAAGAAAAGAAATTGGCTCTTGGGGTAACGGATGACACAACCGGGACGCCGACCAATGAAACCGATGCATTGGCCCAACAACTTTTCAGCATCACTAGCGCACTAAGTCAAAATGGCAACGTCGACGACACAACACTGCAAAACGTGGCCAACCAGCTTGGTTCATCTATAAACGTATCCTCAGTAAGTAATACTTATTCACTCAAGGATATTCACACTGTTACAACCAGTTCGACCTCACTGACAAAATACTACAACAATCTTAGTGATATTATTGGCAAGTACAATCAAGACGATGCGGATATTACCGTCATTATTAATGCTGCGGAAACAGGAGACTACAGCCAACTTCCGGAACTTACCCAAACGGGCGCTGACTATACTGCTATGGCCCAGCAAATCAGTAAAATCAATGTTCCGATAGGGGTAGCACAGTATGACTTGGACATTATCAATGGCTTTGCTGGCATGGCGGCATCCTTCCCATACCTTCAGCAAATGTCCGACAATGGAACAGAGGCGCTTGTTGGTGTGGCACTCTACAAGACATACAACTCAAGAGGTAGCCAGGCTTTTTATAATCTACATGATTATCTTGTAAAATACGGTATACTATCGTCATAACATGTCCTACTGGAAAAAAGCTATTTCTATCGTCTTGATTTTTAACATAGTGTTTTTTTCACTACCGGTTACTATTTGGGCGCAGCAAACAATTACTACACCGACTCCTACGTACACACTTCCTAAAATCTGCGGGGTAGGCCAAACAATGAATAGTGCTGGCAACTGCGTAGCGGTAACCATTCCTTCTCAAACTATCGGTTCTCCAAACTCTGGTCCTTGCAAAGGACTTACTGGTAACAACCTAAATCAATGCGAAGATGCTCAGGCTGCAAAAAGCACCCTGCAGACATTCAACCCGAGCGTCAATCTTAGCTCCGGAAATACGTATGGAGGTATTTCAATTAGTGGTATCGGGGGTGCTATTGCCAGCTGTACAAACATTGGTAGCTTTTTAGCGAATACTGCATCAAATCTTTTGGCAAAGACTAGTGTTAAGATTGTCGGTAAATCACTCTCTAGCTATTTAGGCTTAGGCGGCGGGGCAGTACAGACCTCTGATTCAAAGGCAACGGCTCAGTTAACGGCCATGAATAAGACCTCTCAGTGTCTCAACGGTATTGCGTACGCTGTGGCAAAAAACACCTTGGCTCAAATTACCAACAAAACACTGAACTGGGTTAATACGGGATTTAACGGTAACCCGCTCTATGTTCAAAATGTGGGAAGCTACCTTAACAGTATCAAGAATCAGCAGATCGCTAGTTATCTTAATACTGTGCAGGGGACTGATCCTATTTTTGGTAACGCATTACGTTCTGCAATGACATACCAAATTACCGGACGGTCAGACGGACTGCTCAATACTCCACTCAATACCCCTCAATCACAAGCATACAATTCATTTATAAGTGATTTTACGAACGGCGGTTGGGATGCGTTGCTCAATCCCGCATATAACCCTGTGGGTGCTTTCTTTAACGCAAGCGACAAGCTTGGTAACAATATTACACAGTCTCAGCAAAACGCATCTAATGAAATTCAGCGAAACAGCGGATTTCTTGATCTAAAGAAATGCACCCAAACGACAACCCCTGCAGCTACGTCAAACACCACGACCGCAATTTCTGCAGGACTAAATAACAACAATACCATCAACGGTCTTCAAAACTGCTCGACTGTTACACCAGGATCAGTCATCGCAAGCCAAGTTAACACTATTACTACTTCTCCTAACCGACAGCTTGAACAAGCAAATCAAATAAACGAGGTGCTCGGTAGTTTTTTTGACAGTCTTGTAAACAACCTTCTTTCAAAAGGCTTGCGAGGCAGTAGCAGCGGAAGTACCCCTATTGCTGGTCTTGGCAGTAGTGGCGATAACTCTGTTTCTGGTAACCTTAGCTCTAGTGATGCCTCAGCATTAGGATACGCATCTGATTCAACAGGCGGAATCAATACTGGAGACTTTGACATATCAAGACCACAACAGCTGTATGCCATTATTCAAACCCAATACAACTTCCTTAATGCATCCAAGGATGCACAGATTGCGGAGCAACGTATTATTCCAGCCATTGGAGCATTGGACTATTGTATTCCTGGACCAAATCCTGATTGGCAAACTAACCTAGATAGCAACTGGCAAACTTTTGTCGGATCAATACAACAGGCACCCCCAAAGGATGTTTCAACGGCTGAAAAATTGCTTGGCGACATTCCATTTGTAGGATCACTCCTTAGTGGTATTGTGGGAATTTTCACGGATAGCGGAAAAGCACCATCATTATGGGGGGCCACAGGAGTCTTTTCAGACAAAATCACTGGCCAAAGCATACAACTACAGAGAACATTTTATACCCCAAAAAGCCATGACGACGGCGTGGCAGTACCAGATATTCAAGGTGCGCTCGGTCTTGCATATCAGGCTGTAGTAGGACAATACAGCGCTTTCTTTGCCGGCATTAGCGGTACTACTTATCAAGGAAGCCTTATTGGTAGTGGTTTTCAGCAGGCCGCAGCAGGGGACGCAGACACTTCGTATGTGGATGGGTTCTTACAAGATGCCTACGTAAATACTGACAGTTTGACAGGATACAACCAGGCCGTAGCGAGCATTGACCAAACATATGACCAGAATATTTCTGATACTCAAAATGACGTTGAGCAGCTTGAGAATATTCGTGAGCAAGTTGACTCAATTGTTGCCAATGCCAAGGCCCGATACATTAAGCAGCGCGCTGCAGCGGGAGATCCTGTAAATATGGCTTGCATCAACCAGGCATATCAAATTAATGCCGGCAAAATCGTTGGTCAGGCCCAACAGGAGCCTGACGATAGCAACGCATTGCACAACGAGGAAGACTTGATGGTGCAGCATTCAGCAGACGCGGCTCAGAACTTCTATAATAACGACATACAGTAATATGAAGAAAGTATTTAAAATCATCCTTATACTGCTCGCGGCATTCGCACTAACCCTCTTGATTATTTGGTTTATTGGACGCAGCAAGGCTCAGAAATCTGGACAGACGCCGCTTTCGTTCAAACAATTTCTTGGTCTTGGGACCAAGGCCAACCCCGCACAGACAGTTCCTGGAGAAAACACGTCAGCATTTACAGGGACGGGTACTGG
Organism: Candidatus Nomurabacteria bacterium; assembly: GCA_029288805.1. Lineage (GTDB taxonomy): Bacteria > Patescibacteriota > Minisyncoccia > Phycocordibacterales > UBA9973 > UBA4124. Next base: position 52,115 of record JARIGO010000008.1, on the reverse strand, counting down.
TACGAACAACAACGGAAATGCCGGAGTAGGTGGAATAGGGGGTAATCCTAATGCCGCACTCGACAACAATATTCAAGTAAGTAATTTCACTAACGGCAGCATTACTCCGGGCGGCATCAGCCTTGGTAATGGCTTAGGAGGGTCTATAGTAGGAGGGAATCCAGGATCAGACATCGGATCAAGCGGAAACCCTTCATCTTCCGACACAGGAGGCAATCCGAGTGTATCATCAGGGTCACCTACTCCAGTATGCAGCGACGAAGACACTACGATTCAATTCACTCCTGATGAAATTGCTGAACTCAATGAATTGCAAAATCGCTTTTATACTATAGCCCAGACACTTCATACGGACGCTGACGTACAGACTGAAATAGCAAACCATGACGCTTTTGCTGTAAAGGCAGATCAGGCAACCGAACTCTATAACTATTGTGAAGTAAAGCTTCCAATGGTTGCAGCCACGGGCATCCCGCAGCTTAATGAACATCTTAGTACGCCGTTTTGGATGTCATGGGGAACAAGTGTGCCAAGCAGCATTGCCACATTATGGGGTACAAGTAGCACCGTTGACCCTGCACAAGACAGCCTGACATTCCTCTATTTCGGTGATTCACCATCTATGGAAAACCATCTTACAAGCATTCACGACACAGGACTAAAGACTCCTGGCGACGACTCTGAACGCGACTCTGCTATACCGTCAGGTCCATACGGCGTTTTGAACTGGAGTGCTCCTCAAGGCGTAATGATTGATGGTTCAATTGTGAAAGCAAAGGCTACTGTAGGAAACCCTTTTGACCCAACGCATACTATTACGGGTGGCACGTCTGATTACGGTCTTCTTATCCCTGTTGTTGAAAAGATTTTGCGCATTAATTTGTGGTAAAAAACAAGCGTAGCATGATACACTGTACTGGTGTCCGCACGTCTCTTTCGTCGCATAAAAACTATTTTTTCTCGTTTGAATAAAACGATAGCTTTAACAGCGCTTGCATTGATTGGTACTGCTTTCTTACTCAGCCCAATAAGGATTTTTGCGGCAAACCCTCTCACAAAAGCAAATCTCGATGCTCAGTATGCTACTTATATAAATAACTTTTCCTCAGGCAGTGGTATTTCAGGCGGGACCATTCAAAAATCAACAGCCACAAATACCGTCCAAGGACTTGCTTTTACCATTAACTTAAAAATTGCCTTATCAGGAAATGGTGATACTGATGAGGCGCACTGGGACAAGGTAGAGAAGAATAGCACTCAAAATTTTGTTATTCAGGTATGTGAAAATAGTAATACAAATAACTGCTGGCTTAACACTGTTCTTTTTGACCTTAAAGATCCAAATCCAGGAAATGATAAACTTTTTATCTACGCCAAAAGTACTGAGGGTAACTATGTCGACAACCTAACAGTTCCTGTTAGCGCCTTTGCGGCAGATGGTTCAAATGTATATACATATAATCCTAGCGCGAATACAGCCAGCAGTGTTAGTAACATCTCTTTTAAACAAGGAGACTCTTTAACCGCCAGTTTGTGGTATTGCGCTACAGGTGACGGTTCAGATGCTGTATCTACGTACCAAAGCAATAAGATTGCAACGACAAATCCAGCAACCTTTGGCAGCGTATGCGGGGGAGCGAGTTTTTTCCAAATTGGATCACCTCTTCCCATTACTATACCGACTGATGCTACTACACTCCAACAGCAAGCCGCAACATCCCAGCAGACACTTGCCCAAACTCAAACCTCTTCGTCTACGGATGACGACGGGTTACCGGAGTGTGCTATAAGCCATCCTATTAGTGGGACTTTTAACGGTTGCTTAGCACAAGCAGCATATGGTATTTACAACCTTGCTGCGTGGATAGCAGGATTGCTTGGGCAGCTTTTTGACTTTTTTATCGGATACTCGGTGAGTGATGCTTCATATCGTTACGCATTCGCAGTAACAGGATGGAAGCTGGTTCGAGATATTTCAAATATATTCTTCATTATTATTTTGGTATATACCGGATTTTCAGCTGTATTCAACACCAGCAAATCCTCAATGAAGCAGGTGGTGCCGAATATTATTATTAACGCATTACTTATCAATTTTAGTCTCTTCGCAACACGCATTGTCATTGATATCTCGAATGTTACAGCCCGAGTGTTCTATAGCCAGATGGTTGTCTGCGATCAGGCAAGTATCGACCCCACAACGAATACTTGCCCTCCTGCTCAAGTTAAGCGGAGTCTTGGAGGATACTGGCCTCTTTCAGAAAAGATAATTTCATCCTTTAATCCGCAAAAAATATTTACCACCAACGTTCTTCAAACACCGAACTATGGCACCCTAACAGGCGCTCTCACCAGCTCCCCAACATCAGCCCCTACACAGAAACCTCTTTCCGCAAATGACGAAGCTATTTATTTTGGAATCATATGCATAGTTGCCACCTTTATCATGCTAGCAATAGCTATAATGTTCTTTAAGGTTGCATTTCTCTTTGTGGGAAGAGTAGTCGGTCTTTACATATGTATGATATTTTCCCCATTTGCCTTCCTTAGTCAAAACATACCAATGCTTAGCAAGGTTGAGCGATTGCGATGGACAGACTGGTCAAGCGAACTTGCCAACTATGCCATGCTCGCTCCGGTTTTTATATTTTTCCTTTATATAATCTACGTAGTTCTTACGAGTAGTTTTGTTCAAGACATTGGTGTAGCAAATACTTCAAACGGAAGTATCTTTGGAACAATTATGGCTATAGCTATTCCTATGGCTATCATTTATTTCCTCATTGACGCAGCAAGAAAAACCGCTGAAAGACTTTCGGGTGATATTGGAAAATCCATTCAATCGTTTGGAAATACTATAACCGGTTTTGCCGTTGGGGCAGCAACTGGCGGTGCAGCATTGGTCGGGGGTCGAGTGGTCGGGGGCTTGGCAAAACGAGTCGATGAGTCTAATGTTGGCGTAGGTATAAGAAACTTAGCAGCAAATAAATATTTTGGTGGTATCGGCAGAACATTACAAAAGGGGATAAACGCTACTCGATCAGGATCATTCGATGTTAGGCAGACAACAGCAGGAAGTGCCCTATTTAAACAGTTGGGAATAAACACTAATCAAAAGTCTCTTAATGCTCTTGCGGGGATTGGGTTGGGACTCGGAGTAGATCAGCGTAAGGGGGGAAGAGAGGCAGATATAAAACGCCGAGAAGAGCGCCAGGTAGCAGACGAAAAACTTCTTGAAGAGAAAAATGGAGAAAACATTAAGGCATACAATGAAAAAGTTAAGAAAAAGTACGATAAGAAAATTGAGAAGGTACTTGAAGCTCAAATGCTTGCAGATGGCCGCACTCAGGCACAAATTGATGCGGCAAAGACTGCGCGAGACAACAAGGAAAACCCTGATCCTACAATTTATAATGAGTACAGAACCCAAGCATTAACAAATACCAACACCCAAACTACCATCAATAATATTGAGGCTCCTAAGACCGTTGCTACAGCAGAAGAGTTAACGAGTAGCCGCAGAAAGAAATATGCCGACAACCTTAAGACCGGCGGCCCTATCACACAAGGATTAAACTGGCTTGGTCAGCAAGGGCAAGAAGGTGCCGCAGTAGCGGGCCTATTGAGAGCTACGGTGGGTGCTGCAATTGGTAGCGAAGTCAGAGCAGAAGGAAGTAAAAGAGCATCTAAAAAAATAGAAGAGCGAAGCAAGGCACAAAAAGAACTTGAGAAGATAGAAGAAACTCTCAAAAATGGTTTTACCAACCTTATTGCTACGCAGAAATTTGCTAATAGTAACGGGCTTAACGTCCTCACCCCTCTAGAAAGGGAGGAGCTCTTTAATACAGGTAAAGTCCAAACAGGTGCATACAAAGGCAAGAAACTTTATGACCTATTGGAGCCGGATGAGCAAGCAGCTGTAGATGCAGAACGAATAGCATTGCAGGCAGATAAGGCAAGCCGAGAGAAAATAGAACATCAAGTACAAGTGGTTGAGCAAAGCCGTTATAATATGGGTGAACTCAAAAAAGAACTAAAACGTCAAAGAACAGGTATGGCATCAGGCGACCTTGTCGCCACCAAAAAATATTGGGCTACATTCCGAGAAATTGAAGAGGCTGAAAAGCATCAAAAAATCTGGGGGGATATTTCAAAGTATAGAGAAGATCAAAAGAAAAAAGCTAAGGGCGAAGAATCAAAATAAGTATTATGAATGAAGAAATACTCAACACAATAGAAGAAGATGCTGCTGATGTTCCTCAAGAAGTTAAGGATTTTATTTTTAGCGACACATTCGATGGTATAAAAAATGAGATACTGAAAATTATTGATAAAGAAGACGAAAGACTACAGTTTTCAAATGCCATATTATTCTTCTTGTTTGGAGGCATCTTAGAACAGCAGCTAGACTATACTATTCGAGGATTAACGATTGAGGATTCAAAAAAAGAGATTATTCGCAAGCTAATAAAGGAAAAGGTTATCGATGAAATCCTAGCTATTATTGAAGCAAGTGAGGAAATTGACAAGGAGTCTACAGAAAACCCTGTTGCGACTACACCAACGCCACTAAGCTCTCTTGCCGACCGCCTCAAGCAGGCATCCATAGCAGCTCCTGTGAAACGAGACTATAGTCTTCCTTCTGCAAATGAAGCTCCGGTGAGTAAGCCTGCTATTGACCCATATCACGAACAGATAGACAATGTGTAGTAGTTATGCAATTCAAAGTGCCACAATTTATCGATATTGAAGACAAGGTATTTGGACCGCTTACTTTTAAGCAGTTTGCATACTTGGCTGGGGGAGCGGGCTTTGGATATTTGGCATTCAAAATGCTCCCTGTGTATATCTCCATATTTGTAGGACCAGCAATCGTTGGTTTCGCATTGGCATTGGCATTCATGAAGTACAATGACAAGCCGTTTGTTAACGTCGTTGAATCATTCATTCGATACTACTCTCGCTCTCGACTGTATCTGTGGCACAAGCAGGCACCTGTCGTTTCAAAAAAACAGCCTGTTGAAAAAAGAATTGTCAGTCCTATTCTTACCAGCGACACAAAGACATCACCCGCTGCAACAAATAACCGTGCTACAATGAACGGAAGCAATCTTAACACTCTTTCGTGGAGTTTGGACGTCATCGGCTCCAAAAAATAACATGGCTACAATTGGCACCCCAGCCCAACAATTCGTTCCAGTACAAGAAGTGCGCGATGGCATCGTTGTACTAAAAGACGGCACTTTGTGTACCGTTGTATTGGTGTCTTCCATCAACCTCAGCTTGAAGTCATATGATGAGCAGCGTGCAACCCTGGCTCAATTTCAAAACTTTCTTAATACCATTGATTTTCCCATTGAAATCGTTATTCAATCTCGTCGATACGACATTCGCCCTTATATTTTAACGCTAGAAAACCGTCTCAAGGAACAAACCGAGCAGCTATTGCAGGTACAGACCCGTGAATACATCCAGTTTATTCAGACATTTACCGAACAGGTGAACATTATGCGCAAGTCATTCTTTGTAGTTATCCCATACATTCCGCCAGTACTTGCCCAAAACAGCGGCGTTGGGAAATTTTTCTCATTCCTTAAAAAGACTCCGGTAGGAAACGAAACAGTTAGCAACTTCGAAGAGGAGCGCACGCAGCTTGAGCAGCGCGTCAGTGTGGTAGAGCAGGGCCTGTCAGGCGTAGGCTTGCGATTGGTACAACTTGGCACGCAAGAAGTCATCGAGGTGTTGTATAAAACGTTCAACCCGGGAGAAACAAGTACGCAATCAAGTCAATAAATAGCAACACTAGTGTATACTATAGGCATGGCAGACAAAGAAAGTCTCTTACCGATTTCATCTTCACAAGTAGAAGAATGGGAGAGCATGGATCTCTCAGACAAGATTGCCCCTTCCGCCATCGAGATCACCCCAAAATCAATGCGTATCGGCGACAAAATAGTCCGAACGTTTTTTGTCATTTCATATCCTCGCTACCTTACCGACAACTGGCTCACTCCAATCATCAATCTTGATAAGATTTTTGACATTGCCATTTACATCAACCCGATTGAAACAGCGGAACTGCTGAAACATTTCCAAAAGAAAATTGCCGAAGTGGAAAGCCAGATCATTGTGCGCCAACAAAAAGGTTTGGTACGTGACCCGATGCTTGATACTGCTCGTGAAGACCTAGAGGAACTTCGAGACAACCTTACCCAGGCTCAGGAAAAAATGTTTGATGTGGGCATGTATATCACTATCTACGCCGACAACGATACCGACCTCTTTCGCGCGGAAAGTGAGATCAAGTCCATGCTTGAGTCAAAACTGATCTATATCAAGCCAAGTCTTTTCCAGGAAGAGGATGGATTTAAGACAGTTGCTCCGCTTGGTACAGACAAACTACAAGTCACCCAGAAGTTAAACTCTGAGCCAATTTCTAGCATGTTTCCATTCGTGTCATTTGATCTTACTAGTGAAACGGGCATCCTATACGGCGTTAATCGCCACAACTCAAGTTTAGTTATCTTTGATCGCTTCAGTCTTGAAAACTACAACTCTATTATCTTCGCAAAGTCTGGTGCCGGAAAAAGTTATGCTACGAAACTGGAAATCATTCGTACACTGATGTTTGATACCGACGTATTGGTTATTGACCCAGAGCGAGAATACGAATACCTGGCCGAAGCGGTAGGGGGACGATATTTTAATATTTCACTTTCTTCAGACCACCACATCAACCCATTTGATCTTCCTATTCCACGAGAAGACGAGTCATCTGCAGACGTGCTTCGAAGTAACATCATCAACTTGGTGGGACTGTTTCGCATCATGCTTGGAGGTTTGTCGCCAGAAGAAGACTCACTGATTGACCGCGCTATTACAGAAACATATTCATTGAAAGACATTACGGCCGACTCTGATTTCAGCACCATTGAACCACCATTGCTTTCAGACTTTGAAATGGTACTTTCCGGTATGGAGGGAACTGATTCTATCTTGCAACGTCTTACGAAATACACGCATGGATCATGGGCAAGCTTCATCAACCAGCCAACCAACGTTGATATTAATAAGAAATTCGTGGTGTTCTCTGTACGAGACATGGAAGACGACTTGAAACCGGCAGCGATGTATATCGTTACACACTTTATTTGGAATGCTGTGCGTAAAGAGCTTAAAAAACGTCTTTTGGTAGTGGACGAGGCATGGTGGATGATGAAGTCAGAAGATACGGCGTCGTTCCTGTATTCCATTGCCAAGCGAGGACGTAAGTATTACCTCGGTCTCTGTACCATCACTCAAGACGTTGGTGACTTCATGAAGAGCCCATACGGAGTGCCTATTATTACAAACTCTTCCATTCAGTTGCTGTTGAAGCAGTCTCCATCAACAATGGACGTATTGCAAAAAACATTCAACCTCACTGATGAGGAAAAATATCTTTTGCTTGAATCCGGAGTAGGGGAAGGCATCTTCTTTGCTGGCTTGAAACACGTGGCCATCAAAATTATCGCTTCATATACTGAAGACCAGATTATTACCTCCGACCCATCTCAGGTTATCTCTATTCAAAAGGCGAAGCAGGAATTTAGTCAACAACAACGCGCATAATATGAAACGATTAGCTTTTATAACCAGCGCAATACTTCTCGCACTACTCGGAGTGTTTTTTGTCGTTCATGCACAATCAGCCACCATCGATCTTTCGCTTACTGCATCACCATCTAATCCTTTACCGTTGCAACAAGTCACTATCAGCGCTCAAAGTTTCGCTACTGATATCAATCAGGCGAACCTAACCTGGACATATAACGGCAAAACTGTTCAATCGGGAACAGGCGTGACGCAGATTACTGTTACAGCACCTGCTAGCGGAGTAACGGGCACTATCGTACTAAGAGCTTCAGGCGGAGACTTTGACGCCACCAGCGCAACGCTGGTATTGCGCCCTGCAAGCGTGGACCTGTTGTGGGAAGGGGTGAAAAGCTATACACCTCCATTTTATAAAGGCAGAGCATTGCCTTCTTCAGGCAGCATGATTCGTGTTACCGCTGTTCCTACTATTAGCGCTCCGACACACCTTAGCTATACATGGTCACAAAATGGCAGCGTAGTGCAGTCACAGTCCGGATACGACAAATCAAGCCTCCTATTTCAAGATGACGACCTCAATCCTACTAATGACATTGAGGTTACGGAACAAAACGGCGCTTTTTCAGGAACAAACGACATTAACATAAACACGGGAAACCCTACTGTTATTGGATATTTTAACCATAATGGCTATATAGATTATGCCAACGGATCCGCAGATACACTTTCAACTACAGACACCGGGGCAATCATTCATTTTGAGCCGTATTTCTTTTCAACGCCTATTAGTGCAGCGCATGACTTAGGATTTTCATATACCGATAACGACGGAAACAACATACCTTCAGGAAACATAATTAATGAATTACTTTTGTCACGCCCCGATGGGGGAGGCCAGTCACAATTTACCGTGGCCATAAACACTCTTGTGTATAGCTTGCAAAATCTTTCCCGCAAATTCTCAGTGAACTTTAACTAATTCGTGATAAACTATATTCATGAAAAAAATACTGTTTTTCAGTATCCTATTTAGCTTGCTGCTTGTAAGTCGTACATTTGCCGCCCTAACACTTACCGCCTCAACAGGAATAACCACTATTACGGCTTCCTTGAGTGGAGTTACTAACGCTGACAAATACCAATTGGTGGTACAACCTACTCAGTTCACTAGTGGTACGTATACAGGGTCAACAACATCAATCCCTGGAACGACAGACCCTACCATTCAACAATCAAGTGCCGCAAGTTCTGGAAAGCCAGCCACGTTGCATTGGTCGTTGAGCGGATATAACCCTAATACGACTTATTATATTCGAGTCGCGGAAATTCCTCAGAACCTAATATCATCTGCTTCATACGTAACTCCTTCGCAAACAGTAAAAACTACTCCTTTTACTGTTTATTACAATGACCTCAGCGTAGACATAGAAGACTCGTACGCAAATATTAAAGGTTTTATAGACCCGATTAAGCAGAAGAACTATCAAGATTATCATGCATATTTAACATATTCTAAGTCTCCTGACCTTTCAAATCCTATACAGTCGGGTATACCAAGCCTTGCATACGCCACTGTTGGAAGCCCTAACGGTATTAGTGACGGAAAAGGCCCAAATGGTGAAGACGTTTCTCAAGATGATCCTGCTGGTACTTATTGGTGGGTTTTACCAGGTATACAGCCAAATACGACATATTACATGCAACAGACATTGGTGCTGAATGCTAATAATTCCATTAAAGGAAAAATTCAAAGCTTTGACGGTTCAACAGGAGCAACAGCTTTTGTCCCATCTTCTGCTAATTCCGGCTCTGGTGCGGGGCAAAATTTAAACCCAAACGTATATACATTCCTTTCAGATCCAAGCAAAAGCACTATCTTCCCAGACCCTGACGTCTGTGCTCAAGAGCAACAACAGGCGCAGGCAGCTGGAAAAACACCTCCAAAATGTAGCTTTAATGACTATCTAAACTTAGCTATTCAAATTCTTATAGGTATAACCGGTGTAATTCTAGTGCTTCGACTAATGTATGTAGGCTTCGAGTACATGACCACAGACCTTCCATTCAAGAAGGCGAACGCAAAGGGTCAATTTTTTACTTCATTGATGGGCTTATTGTTAGTCCTGACTTCTTACATTATTTTAAATACTATAAATCCAAAGCTCGTAAATGAAACCGTGAATGTGCAACAGCTGGCGATTGGGGTAACAGCACCTGATACTGATACCACACCTTTAATACAAAACACAGGCGCTCCGACAAGTGGTGCGGCAGGTGCTTGTACAGCAGGAATAACCAGAGTAACGGTACAAAAATCAAGTTTTGTAGCATGTTCAAACTATAAAGGAATACCGGTCGCTACCAATTTACAAAATATGCTGAAAGCAGCGTATGGAGCTGGTATAAAATTAACCGGTGGAGGATTCAGAACGGCAGCTGAACAAACAGCTCTTAGAAAGAAACATTGTAATGGTGATTTATATACCCCAAATGCAAGTTGTAACCCTCCAACAGCACCGGTTGGTCATTCAAATCACGAAAGTGGATTGGCGTTTGATTTTGTTTGCAATGAAGACAAGGATGCTATCAGCTCACACAGTAGTCCCTGTTTTATATGGTTACAAAATAATGCGGCAACATATGGTTTTAAAAACTTTGCAAAGGAAGCGTGGCACTGGTCAATTGATGGTAGATAAAAACTATACATAGTACAATAACCTTATGCGTCGCATCTTCATTATCTTACTCGTCATCGTTCTTGTGTGGGCAGGAGTATGGTATTTCTATGTTCGTCCACGAGAGCAGACCAATGCGCCTATTCCAAAGGTAGTGACCTCTTTCTTTCCCAAGGCTACGACAAGCAGTTCAAACATACTGAACATCGATAATTCTACTGGTACGGTAACAAACAATTCAACGACTTCTGCATTAAGGGAAATCACCGCCCATCCTATAGCGGGCTATACGCTCTTTTCGCTCGTTAACCAAGTTTCTGTTCCGTCCACAGTGTCCGGGAAGCCGACTGTAGATGTGAAGACCACGACTGACCATTATATTCGCTACGTTTCTCGAACCAATGGATACGTGTATGAAATCAAAAACGGCTCTTCTGCCACACAGATCACCAACGTCTTCATTCCAAACGTCTATGAAGCCATGTTTGCAGACGCCAATAGCACTGCCATTTTGCGTTTTTTGCGTGATGATCAAAAGACCATTGCTACATACAGCATTCCAGTTCCTGCATTAAACCCAGACGGCACTCGTACGCAGATACCAGGCATATATCTTCCTGACAATATAACCGCTCTCGCTGTTTCTCCTGACCAAAGCCATATAGTTCGCATTATAAATGACAAGACCGGCGCTTCTGTTAGTACGTCTAGCAGTATAGGAGGTAGTGTAAAAACATTAACTCATTCACCATTCCTGGAATGGCTTCCACAATGGACTACTAATGCCGTATACCTACAAACAAAAGCCGCTTCAGTGGCAAACGGCTTCTTATACACTATTACGTCAGCAGCGAGACTGCAGCGTGTTTTGGGAGACATAGCAGGTATGACTACATCAGTCAGTCCAAGCGGCACCTACGTACTATATTCACAAAGTACTGCAACAGGTTTTAATACGGAACTTTTTAATACAAAGACCAATGTTACAAGCTCTATCAATTTAAATATTCTCCCTGAAAAATGCACTTGGCTTCAAAATGAAGACCTTATGTGTGCAGGAAACACTAGCGTGCCTAGCGGGACATATCCTGACGATTGGTATCAGGGAACTATGCATTTTTCTGACCAGCTGTATGAAATAGACCCTTCAAACAATACCTACACCACAGTCTATGATGGCAGTGACGCATCATTTGATATGACGAACATCCAAGTCGACGAAGGTCAGCGCATTGTGTATTTCATTGATAAGAATACAGGATTCTTGTGGAGCTACGCGTACTAAGCCAATTTGCTTCGTACTGTTTTGCGCAAATATAATTCCTGGAGAATAGAGAAGATGTTTGCCATTGCCCAATAGATAGAAACCGCTGAAGCCAAGCGAGAGGCGATAATAACGATAATGACAGGGAGGATGTACTTGGTCTGAACAGAAAGACTTTTCGCCAATTGTGTCTGCATGTTTGTGTCATTTGAACTTCCGGCAGGAATAGGCTGTGGGGCAAGAAAGGCCTGAATAGCCTGTGTAATACCAGCAAGCAATGCAAACCAGAAGAATGGTTTGGTAATGTTAACAACGCCAAGGAAAGTACTCTTAAGACCGTCTGTGCTCAAGAAATGATAGAGATGAGTTGGCTGGCTGACGCCGTGAGTAAAACAGAGAGAGAGGGCAAGAAGAATAGGGAGTTGGATAATGATATACAAGCAACCTGAAAAAGGGTTTATTTTATATTCCTTATACAACGCAAAGGTGGCCTGAGCCTCTTCTTCTTTGGAAAGTCCTTTGTTTTTGAGCGCTTGGAGTTTTGGTTCCAATGCCTTCATTTTGTACTGGCCAACAATACTTTTCTTACTGAGAGGGAAGAGAATGAGACGAATAACGATAGTAAGGACTATAACGGCCAAGCCGACATCTTTACCAGTAACATGCTGAGCAATAAAGATAAGTGCGTTGTAGATAGGCTGGTAAATAATTATATTCCAAAGGGTAATCATGGATGGTATTGTAACACGAATAAGCAGGGCTACGGTAAGTCGACTTGAGGATCATTTCCGGGATGGCAACGGCTAATTCTATTGATGGATTTACGAAATGCTGTAAAAAATGAGTATTTCTCAAAGCATTCTCGGGCATATTGAGAACAGGTAGGATAAAAAATACAGTGATGACGTGTATAAAATGGGGAAATAAAGGTTTTATAGAGCCAAATAATCCCTAACGCTATATATGCGGGGATTTTTTGTATATATTTAAGCGATTTTTTGTAAAAGCTCATGAAAATAACGCTTTATATCAATAAATGACATATTATATATACCTTTTGATACGTAAAATATGCCTATAAATGAAGGATTTTCACCTTGAGGTACCAAGGAGTAGAGCTGGCGACGGACTTTATTGCGCAAAACAGCCTTTTTTTGATTTTTTGAGGAGGTTACGACAGTAAACCTTTTATTTTCAAGGTTTTTTACATACTTTAAGGTACCGATACGATTAAAAACAACCTTTATTTCAGGGTTTTTAAGAAGATCGGTAACTTGTTGACGGGAGAGCCGTTGTTTTGACGGCAACATAGGCTATACAGTAGTAAGCTTTGCGCGACCTTTACGGCGGCGAGCGAGCAATACTTTTCGGCCTGTAGCACTAGCACTGCGAACTAGAAATCCGTGTGTTGTTGCTCGTTTCTTCTTCTTTGGCTGATAGGTCTGTGACATAGTAGGAGGTACTATACACAATGAAACCGAATTAATCAAGTATCTTTTTTTATCCCAGGATCTGGTATAATCCACTCAATTCACACCTTTTCCACATTTTCACTAGAGTGGAAAAAGTCTGTATGATGTAACTAATGGAAAGCAACCTCACTCAACTTTGGAATACTTGTCTGGGCGTGATTGAATCACAGCTCACAAAGGCTACTTTTACTACGTGGTTTAGAAACACAGGCATCATCAAGGAAGAAGAGGGGGTTATTTACATCGGCGTACCGAATGAATTCGTTCGTGAATGGTTGATGACAAAGTTCAATAAAATAATTCTTAAGAGCATTGTTGATAATGCCAACCATATCCGTGCCGTCGAGTACGTCATCACCAGCCTTCCTACCCCTGCAGCAGCACCTACTACTGTTGATACTCTATTTAGCACTACTTCAGACCAATCATCAGGTCTTCCATTGCAAGACGTTTATATAAATAGAGACGACAACCTCAATCCGCGATACACCTTTGATCGTTTCGTAGTTGGTCCCTTTAACGAGCTTGCATATGCTGCTGCACAATCAGTGGTAAAGCGTCCTCAGAACGCATATAACCCTCTATTTATTTATGGTGCAAGTGGCCTTGGTAAGACACACCTTATACAAGCTATTGGTAATGAAATAAAGCGCATGTATCCAGAAAAACGAGTGCTATACACCAGTCTTGAGAAATTTATGAACGAATATGTGTCTTCCGTTCAAAACAATAGACAACAATTGTTCCAGGATAAGTATCGCAAGTTTGATGTTCTTATTATGGATGATATTCAATTCATATCAGGAAAGCAGGGTACGCAGGATGCATTGTTCCATACCTTCAACAACCTGTACGACCAAGGAAAAAACATTGTATTTTCATCAGATAAACACCCTAATCACATCGTTGGTCTAGAAGACCGCCTAAAGACTCGCTTCAATGCCGGTATGACTATTGATGTTCAAGAGCCTGACATGGAATCACGCATGGCTATTATCAAGGAAAAGAGTGGTCAGTTGGCGTTTCCAATAGAACCAGACGTACTTTTTTATATTGCATCATCTGTTACAGGTAGTATTCGAGAACTAGAAGGCATTCTAAACCTTATAAACATGCATTCAGGCATGCGTCAGAAGTCCATCAGCCTTGCTGACATAAAGGTGCTTATCAAAAACAACGTTAAGCCGAAGAAGGTTATCTCTATTGATTCTGTAGTAAAGATTGTTTCTGAATACTACAACCTTAACGAAGAGGTGATTTACGAAAAAACTCGACGAAAGGAAATTGTTCGAGCTCGCCAGATCATTATGTTCGTTCTTCGTGAAGACTTTAACGAGTCATACCCGTCTATTGGTGCAAAGTTAGGAGGAAAGGACCATACGACAGTTATTCACTCCTATGAAAAAATAAAAGGGGAACTAGGAACCGACCCTCACCTCATGAAAGAACTGGAGGATATCCGCATTATGTTTAAATAATTGTGGAAAAACCAAGGATAAGTATATGAAAACTTTTACTAAAAATTCTTTCAATAAAAATCTTGCACAAACGGTACAGGCAATCCACAGTGGAGATACTAAAAATAAATTACAAATAAAGGAAACTACCAACTTATCCACAATCCACAGCCTATATATAGGATTACTAATTAAAGAATAAAAAATTATGAATATAGTATGTACAACAGAAAAGTTGAAAAACGCAGTCGGACTAGCCGAGAGAATGACAGGGAAAGCTCTTACACTTCCGACACTGCACGCATTGCTGTTAACTGCTACAGGAAATAGTCTTAAGATTCGCGCTACCAATCTTACTCTAGGAATAGAAATAGAAATTCCAGCAAAGATTGAAGCTGAAGGATTGGTTTTGGTGAAGGGGGAAATACTAGCGAATGTTTGTAACCATCTTAGTGATGCAAGTGAGGTGCGACTTTCACTTAGTCACGACAACCTCACTATTGAAAGTGCTCACAACACTACAGTTATCAAATGCTTGCCGCCGGATGAATTCCCTACGTTACCAGTAGTCGATGGGGAACAGATCGAAATAAAGACCAGTGTTTTACAAGAAGGCATTCGTTCCGTTTATTTCTGTGCTGCTGTCACTGATATTAAGCCTGAAATTGCTAGTATCTTTATGTACACAGAAGAAAACACCTTGGTATTTGTCGCTACAGACTCATTTCGTCTAGCGGAAAAGAAAATCAGTGTTAAGGGCATTCCGGAAATTTCAAAGATATTGATTCCTTTTAAGAATATTGCCGATATCTTGCGAGTACTCGACACTGCTCCTGAAACTATTCGTATTATCTATAGCCGTAATCAGATTGCATTTATTGCAAATGGTTTGTATCTCACATCCCGATTGATTGACGGTGGATTTCCGCCATATCAGCTTATTATTCCCAAGGAAACACTGACAAAGGTTGTGCTTTTGAAACAGGAACTCCTCAATACGCTTCGACTCTCTACCATTTTTGCAGACAAATTTTTCCAAGTATCATTTGCAATTCCTGAAGACAAAAAACACATTACATTGAGTTCAAAAAACAGTGATGTCGGTTCATCTATTTCAGAAGTTTCTGCCGCAATTGAAGGCAGTCCTATTGAAGTTGATTTTAACCTTAAGTATTTTCTTGATGTCTTTCAGGCTTTGTCAGGCGATAGTGTCGTAATCTCATTTACACAGCCCAATAAGCCAATCGTGGTTAAGAGCGTCAGTGATACTTCCTTCCTCTATCTCCTAATGCCAACCAACCGCTAATATGTCACTGTTTCATACTATTCTTTCGCAGTTACAGGATAAGATTGCCAAAGAAAGTACAAGTAATGAAACTATGGCACGCATTATAAGCGATGTAGTGCGCACTACGATCAATCCTGATCAGCTTACCGTGAAAGATACAGTACTGCGCATTAAAGCTGCTCCTACGCTTAAAATGGCTATTACACTGCAGAAACAAAAAATCCTCCAGCAGTTACAAGCTGAAGGATTTAATATACAGACTATTCAATGATCATTACTGAAAGGTAATGGTTTTTTGAATAGTACTTTTTGCGTACACGCTATTTGTGGCGTTGAAGGTAATAGTGTGAGTACCAGCAGTAAGACCATAGTCAGCAGGGGTGAATACAAAATGAAATGGATCAGGAAGCGTAGCGATATAGTTGTTATCAATTAACACATCAACGCTGCTAAGAGGGTATTGCCCTGTTGTGGTCACCGCTATATCTGCATTGTCAGTAAGATTCATAGTGTCTGATATACCACTGAGTGACAATGGGGAGCCGACAACTGTACTGCTAGTACTGCTGTCTGTTCCTGCTGGTATATCAGCGGCAGTGGTAATGCCGTATTTGCTTGCATTTGCTGCCCACCATGACTCTACAGGAGGTTCCCATAGTTTGTATTCAGGATCCTTGCCTGGATTGGTAGGTACTGGCCCTCGTGGGTCGCTCTTATCAACCCAATACAAGATGTCGTGAACGTCAGTAATGACTTTTTGAACAATGGCATCAGCGGGAGTACTGTCGGTTGCTCGAAGACCTGTTACCTTATCCACATTTACTGTTTCATTGCCTTGCCATACACCGCGAAGAATTGGTTTCAATGTTGCAGCATCGGGGTCTGGAGTTGGATCTTCGAACTGTGTCTGAGGATATTTTGTAATGGCATATTGCATGAACATTTTCCATGTCGGACCTGAGATGGCAGACCCACCGTTCTTCATCGGAGTATTGTCATTGTTTCCAGACCAAACACCTACAGATATTTCAGGAGTGTATCCAACAGTCCAGGCGTCACGGTCATTGTTTGTAGTACCGGTCTTAACCGCAACACCAGGAATAGTGATAAGTGTCGTACCAAAGGTTGGAATACGAGCCTGTGCATCACTTAGAACATTGTTCATAGTCAG
This sequence comes from Candidatus Nomurabacteria bacterium, assembly GCA_029288805.1. GTDB lineage: Bacteria > Patescibacteriota > Minisyncoccia > Phycocordibacterales > UBA9973 > UBA4124. Next base: position 35,195 of record JARIGO010000008.1, on the reverse strand, counting down.
GGCAACATTCTTATCTAATACCTGCATAGGATTAGGTTGGTATTGTTCAAGGACGTTTCCGTCATGGTCATCAACTTCCAAGATACCGGTTGCTGGATTGCGGATGCCGCTGTTTGCAAAGACTCCGTACGCACTAGTGATATCAAGTAATGTTACTTCGCCTCCACCGAGCACCAATGACAAACCATATGCATTTGGATCATTAAGGGTGGTAATTCCCATAGCGTGAGCAGTAGCAATAGTGTTTGGAATGCCAACGAGATATAAAAGTTTCACAGCCGTTACGTCACGTGACTCAGCAAGAGAGGATCGTAGGCTAAGTGGACCTTCAAATTTATTATCGAAGTTTGAAGGGTGGTAACAGTCTTTTTGTGTAAAGCCTGGAAGTGGTTGTTCATCCGCACTACAATTCGTAGAGAATTCTGTTGGTACGTCGAATAGTACAGTGTCTGGAGTATACCCGTCAGCAAATGCAGTAGCGTATACGAATGGCTTAAATGATGAACCCGGTTGTCTTTGTGCTGTAGCAACGTTATATGCGCCATCTATATCAGTAGCAAAATAGTTTTTTGAACCAACCATGGCAAGGATTTGTCCTGTAGTAGGGTCAATGGCCACTAACCCTTGGTTTGAATCGTTGTATGCCTTTTCATTAAGAACAGTTTGCTGAGCAACAATCTGTTCTGCTTTTTGCTGCAAATCATAGTCCAATGTTGTTTTGATGGTATAGCCTCCATTATCAATAGCATCCTTTCCGTATTTTTGTTCAAGCTGCTGCAGGATATAAAAGACAAAGTGAGGAGCCTTGATACCGGTGTTGGCCGCACTGTTGAACGTCACGGTTTCATTTTTTGCTGCCGTGTATTCTGCTTCAGTGATATATCCATACTGCTTCATTTTTGAAAGCACGAGATTTTTTCGAGTGTCCAAAGCGGCCTTGTTCAGACCAAATGGTGAATAATATGTTGGGGCAGGGAGCATGGCTGCAAGATATGCTGCTTGAGCATAGTCCATTTGGCTGGCAGGAATATTGAAATATGCCTCTGATGCTGCTTCCACACCATAGACCGTTCCTCCAAGCGGAGCATCGTTAAGATAGATTTCCAGGATTTGGTTTTTACTAAACTGACGGGTAAGGCGAATAGCAAGAACCCATTCTTTTAACTTTCGAGTGATTGATTTGTCACCATTCAGCAAAGTATTCTTGATGATTTGTTGAGTAATGGTTGAGCCACCCTGAACATAGCTGGCATGTGTCAGGTTGATGAGCATGGCACGGATGATTGAGGTCGGTCTGATACCGTCATTGTTGTAGAAGTCCTGATCTTCAATAGAAATGACTGCCTTTTGCACAGGGTATCCCATTTGATCCAAAGGAATCTGTGTTCGTTTTACAGACTGATGGGCGTCATAAAGCACTATTTGGCCCGTACGGTCGGTAATTTTTGAAGAGTTTGATATCTGGCGAGCCTCAAATGTTGAGATGTCAGGAAGCTTGATAAAGCTAGCCCACACTAGAACTGCGCCTACAAATAAGAAGAACAGTGCGAGGAGGCCTAAAAGGACTTTTTTCCAAGGAAATGAACGTTTTTTGTGATCTTGCATACTCATTATCATAGCATGGTACACTGCTTCTATGGAAAAAACTGAACTGATTGATGTCTTATTAAATAAGGGTGTGGCAGACATTTTGCCAAGCAGAGGGTTCTTGGAAAAAGAATTGGCTTCAGGAAGGAAACTGACGATTTATGCCGGCTTTGATCCTACTGCTCCAACGCTTCACATTGGGCACACTATCCAGATCCGTAAGCTTCGACACTTTCAAGACCTCGGTCACAAAGTTATCTTTCTTATCGGTGACTTCACCGCTCGCATTGGCGACCCAACAGACAAGACCTCTGCTCGAAAACAGCTGACTGAAAAGGAAATTAAGACAAACTTGAAACTGTATAAAAAACAGGCAGGTAAGTTCATTCGCTTTACCGGTAAGAACGCAGCCGTGGTGAAATTCAACAATGACTGGTTGGGCAAAATGAAGTTTGCAGATGTTTTGCATCTTGCTTCCCAGATGACTGTTGACCAGATGCTTAAGCGCGACATGTTTGCTCGTCGTATTGAAGAAGAGAAGCCAATCTATATTCACGAATTCATGTACCCATTGATGCAAGGATATGACAGTGTGGCTATGAACGTGGACGGTGAAGTCGGAGGAAACGATCAGCTCTTTAACATGCTTGCAGGACGAACATTGCTAAAACAGCTTAAAAATAAAGAGAAATTTGTCATTACCACCAAATTGCTCGAAGACAACAACGGTAAGAAAATGGGTAAGAGTGAAGGTAATATGATCAGTCTTATTGATAGTCCTGAACAGATGTATGGCAAGATTATGAGTTGGACAGATGGATTGATCGTTCCTGGCTTTGAGCTTTGTACTGACTACACTCCTGATCAGATCGCATTTGTAAAAGACGAATTGAACAATGGTATTAATCCTCGTGATATCAAAATGCGATTGGCATATGAAATTGTAAAAACGTGTATTGATGAAAAAAGTGCACAGCTTGCAGAACAGGCCTTTGTGAAAACATTTCAGAAAAAAGAATCACATGAACACATTCCGGAAATCAAAGCCAACGGACGAACATTGGAAACAATTCTTTTGGAAGAAAACATCGTGGCATCAAAAACAGAATTGCGTCGTCTTGTTGAAGCGCGTGCCGTTACCAACTTTGAAACAAAGGCAGTCATTTCTGTTGAGGAAACAAAAAAACACCCAACCGGTGATGTCTACAAAATAGGTAAGAGTCGTATCGTACGAATCGTTTAAAGCTTAAACAATTCAGCGAGCATGTCTGCCCACGGTTTCTGGAGATAGTTCACTACAAGGTATGAGGGTATAAAAATAATGCTTAACGCTATAAAAAGCAGTAATTTTCCTGCAAATGAAAGGGTTTTTTCTACGACGTCCATAGCGCTATCCTAGCCGTAAGTCTGGATATTGTAAAGTTTGCAATTGTGTTGTCTGTCGCAGACCAGGAAAAAACTCGTGGTACTATAGTCTTTATATGAATATAGTATTAGTTGGTGGAAGTGGCTTTATTGGCACAGCCTTGTCAAAGCGATTGCTTGGACAAGGCCATACTGTCGTTGTTGTTGCAACGCACCCGCCTCAGTTTACTCATCAAAATCTCTTTTTTATACAGTGCGATGTTACTCAGCAGGCATTGCCGTATAACGTACTCGAACATACTGACGCCATCATAAACCTTGCCGGTTTTCCTATCAGCAAAAAATGGACACCGGAAAATAAGAAACGCATCATGGATAGTCGCGTTAAGAGCACCGACTCCATTGTTGCTGCCATTGCTGCATCAAAGAGTCGACCACAGGTATTTATCTGCGCATCGGCTACAGGATTTTACGGAGACACGGGTTCTGAAATATCAGATGAACAAACAGCGAATGGCTCTGGATTTTTGTCTGAGGTAGTCGGAGAGTGGGAAGCAGCCGCTCGCAAAGCTACAGAATATGGAGTGCGAGTAGTATGCGTTCGCACGGCACCGGTTATTGGTCATGGAGGACTAATGGCAGAATTAAAGAAGTCTGCGAATTGGGGCATTATTCCAAGCCTTAGTAAGAAGGACTATTGGTTCTCATGGATTTCAGAAATGGATATTGTGAATGTCTATATTTTTGCGTTAGAAACAAGCACGCTGCAGGGCATAGTGAATGCTGTAGCGCCTGAACCAGTGCTGAACAGTACTTTTTTGCATACGTTGAAATCAATTTGGAAACATCGTGTGATCGTAACTATTCCTACGTGGATTGCTAAGAAAAAGCTTGGAGAAGGGTATACTGAAATTGTTCAAAACAGTCGTGTGATACCAAAGCGATTGCTTGATAAGGGGTTTGAATTTATTTATCCAACTATAGACACTGCAGTACAAGCGTATGAAAAAAAATGATTTCCTAACTCAAGGATGGGATGAGTACAGGCTCATCGATTCTGGTGATGGAAGAAAGTTAGAGCAATTCGGATCCTTGTTGTTGGATCGGCCTGACCCGCAGGCATTGTGGAAGAAAAATAATCCTGACCTGTGGATCAATACCGATGCTCAGTTTTTGTGGGCTGATAAGGGTGATCGATGGAGTTTGGCAGAAGGTACGCCCGAAGAATGGGTTATACGATGGCGTGATATGAAATTAAACCTTTCTTTTAAAGGTTTTAAACATGTCGGCGTCTTTCCTGAACATGCTGGTCAATGGGAAGAATTGCAGGAGGTGGGCAAGAAGCATGCAGGATTGAAGATGCTGAATTTATTTGGGTACACCGGTGCTGCCAGTATTGCCGCCGCTCAGTCTGGTATACATGTTACGCATGTTGATGCCTCAAAGCAGACTATTGAAACAGTGAAGGAAAATGCACAGGCTTCAGGACTTGCTGGAGATGCAGTGCGAACAGTGGTAGAAGATGCGTTGAAATATGCAAAGCGTCTGGCGCAACGAGAAGAGAAATTTGAAATCATTGTCATGGACCCACCGGCCTTTGGTCGCGGACCAAAGGGGGAAGTGTGGAAGATTGAAGAAAAGCTTTTGGAACTGGTTGCGGTTTTGCCACAATTGCTTTCAGCAGAAGCAAAACTCGTCATTCTCAATGGCTACGCAGCTGGCTTCAGTGCCCGTACCTTTGCAGAACTGCTTCATGATGTCTTGCCTGAAGGTTTCATTACCTATGGTGAGATCGCTATTCAGCAAAAGGATTCTGAGCGATTGCTCACCACCAGCATTTATAGCAAATGGCAAAATCAGTAAGTTCTTCGTGGTATACTCTTGCTCATGTCAGCAACAAAAACCACTCCACTCTACGCAGTTGGAACAGATTTGAAAGTTAAGAAAGGAATTAATGGTCTCGGATTGTTCACTACGGTGCCAATAAAAAAAGGCGACTGTATCATCGAATACGTTGGAGACATTCTCACTACGGATGATGAAGTAAATGCCCGCGGGGGGCAATACCTCTTCGAGGTTTCTAAGAAAAAAACTATTGATGGATCAGTACGGTGGAACACTGCGCGATATATCAACCATGTGTGCAGCAAGCAAAACTGTGAGGTGGACATCATCAAGGGGCGAGTCTTTATTTATGCAAAGCGAAATATCAAGCCCGGAGAAGAACTTTTCTATGACTATGGAAAAGATTTCTTCAACGAATACATCAAGCCAAAAGGCTGCAGATGTGAGAAGTGTACGCTGAAGAGGGAAACGCAAGCGGTGTAGCACTCGTTCCTCGCGTAGGCGTATTACTGCTCCGGACGGGTACCCTGCCCAATCCTTCCGCAGTAACACTCCTCCGCTCGATCACTCGTACTACACTATATACATATATAAAAATGCCCACCGTCGGTGGGCATTTTTTATTAGTATCTCAGATCTTCTGCTTCATAAAGGCTTTCTTCCAAGTATGCCTTCATGTCGTCTTCTTCCTCTGCGTCATCTTCGCTCTTATCTTCTTCATCAAGAAGCGGCTCATCTTCAACTAACACTTCGTCATCAGCAATGATGTCTCCATCATCACCTACCTCACTGAATCCTTCAGCAAGTTCAGATTCGTCCAATACTTCTTTTTCGTTTTCATCCATACTATGGTGCAAAAATAAAATTAATTTTTATGCCTTAAGTTGTATCAAATACTACTAAAGTTGGCAAGCGATTTTTTGCCTTTATTTATAAGAGTTTAATCGCAAAGTACCGGCTGCTGCTACTCCCAGTGCAATAGCGTCGATTTCATCGTCCAATTTTTTCGCAATATCAATTTTCAGCGTCAGGGCTACCATTTTCTGTACTGCAGTTTTGTCTGCGTTGCCAACCCCAGTAACGGCAATCTTCACTTCTTGCGGAGAAAGTTCTATGAGTTCAATGTCGTGCAGCCCTGCAAGCGTCACAATGATACCGCGAGCTTCCGCTACGCCGATGACAGTCTTTTTGTTAACTGAAAAAAACAGTGTTTCGAGTGCAATGGCATCAGGTTTGTATTCGGTAATAGCTTCATCAATATTCTTGAAGATGGCTGCCAGGCGATGAGGCTGCACGTCCTTTTTGTTCGTCGTAATGCACCAGGACTTTTCAATGATTGGATGTGGGCCAGTTTTTATAATGGCTACCCCGCAACGATCATATCCAGGATCGACAGCCAGAATGGTTTGTTCGGTATTATTTTTCACGAATATATTCCTTGCCTTTTTCTGTCAGTTGTCGACCGCGGGGGGTGCGTTCCAAAAATCCCAGCTGAATAAGGTATGGCTCAGTGACGTCTTCGATGGTTCCTTCGTCTTCTCCTGTAGCTGCTGCAAGATTCTTAACACCGACTGGTCCGCCACTAAACTTATCGCGAATGGTTTTTAACAATGTAATGTCATGTGAGCTCAATCCGTTTTCATCAAGCCCAAGCAGTGCGAAGGCCTCATTAATATTATGCTCACCAATTTCCTGGTCATGCATTTGCGCATAGTCACGCACGCGGCGAAGGAGGTAGTTGGCAATACGAGGAGTCTTACGACTACGAGCAGCGATGGCGTGATGGGCGATAGTTGGCAGGTTGATATCAAGTAGCTGTGCAGATCGTCCCAAGATCCGAGCAATTTCTTCATCAGTATAAAATTCCAAACGATACGTTCCTCCAGAAAAACGAGAACGAAGCGGTGCGGAAAGCATGCCAAATCGCGTAGTAGCACCAACGAGTGTGAATGGAGGAAGGTCGAGCTGTACGGTACGAGCAGAAGGACCCTTACCAATCATGATATCCATTTTGCCTGTTTCCATGACAGGGTAGAGCACTTCCTCGATAGCTTTGTTCAGCCGGTGAATCTCATCGATGAATAGCATGTCACCCGGTTGTAGGTTTGTGAGGATAGCGGCGAGGTCTCCAACGCGTTCAATAGCGGGACCTGACGTCAGTTTTACTTGTGCTCCCATTTCCTTCGCGATGACATGGGCCAATGTTGTCTTACCAAGACCTGGTGGTCCGTAAAAAAGCACATGTTCAGGTGCCTGTCCGCGTGTTTTAGCAGCTCCAATGAGTATGGAGAGAGACTTTTTGATCTGTTCCTGCCCAACGTACTCATCGAATGAAGTAGGGCGGAGAACTGAGTCGCTAAATTGTTCTTCTGGAAGGGGGCTTGACATTTTTTTATAGTATGCTATCCTATTACTAGTTCAATAACAGATACATTCTACTACAGATCGTAGTAAGAGCGGAAAGAAGGTACTAATCTCTAAGCAGTCAGCCTCAGGTTCTAAGTGTAGGCGTGGGACGTTTTGGTTTCGACTGGGGCTATCCTATAATCATGCTTTACTTATATGTCCACGTACATATAAGGACTGTTTGGAGATTAGTGCTTTTTTTGTTTATGATCTTTTAAAAAATAATAATGAAAACAATTTTGATTTTGTGCAGCCTAATATCTGCAGGAATAACTTCGTGCAATTCACTTTCTTATAATCCAAAGCAAGAGAGGGAGCGAGATAGGAATGACAGCATTTTTAGCGCAAAGTATCACCAGGATTCTCTGCAGCAAGCGAAACAAAGCTGGCGACCGTTCGGTGACAAAAAAGACCTTGGTATGGCTGACTAAAAAACAAACCCCGCGTAATTGCGGGGTTATTTTATTTCACTGAGGTCTACGACAGACTGTACTTCCTCAAAGTCGGTAAGACCTTGTAGGATTTTTACGATACCGTCTTCGCGCATGTCGAGGGTGCCTTGCTTGTCCGCAATTTTCTTAATGTCTCGTTCTGTAGGATTTTCCAAAATGATGTGTTCAATATTTGCATCCATTTGCACTACTTCAAAGATACCAAGACGTCCTTTGTAGCCGGTATTGCCACACTGGTCACAACCCTGGGCAGTCCACGTAGTAGTTACATCAGGCTTCACGCCAAACTGTTCCATGTTTTTGCCATTTGCTACGGCAGTATCCCAAATGCGATGCACAGTGCCTTTTTCATCCTCAGTCATCAGTCGTTCGTGCTTGCAGTTTTTACAAAGTACTCGCACCAAACGTTGGGCGATGGCAAGTGACAATGCAGACACCATCAACTTTGGATTCACATCCAAGTCTATAAGGCGAGGAATAACGCCACTGGCACTGTTGGTGTGCAGGGTAGAGAAGACTATGTGGCCGGTAAGTGCGGATTCCACGGCAATCTTGGCAGTTTCACTGTCGCGAATTTCACCCACCATGATAACGTCAGGGTCCTGACGCAATGCTGAACGAAGTCCTTCCAAGAATGTGTAGCCCTTTATGTGGTCAACTTGTGTTTGCGTAATGCCATCAAGGTGATACTCGATCGGGTCTTCAATAGTAATGATCTTTAGTTCCGGACTAAAGATTTGCTGCAAAAAGGCATACAAGGTAGTGGTCTTACCAGATCCTGTTGGACCAGTTAGTAGCACCATACCGTTTGGCTTTTTGATGCCCTTCATAAAAATTTCAAAAAGCGGAGCGGAGATACCAAGTTCATTAAGCTGCACTCTGATGGACTTCGGATTCAAAATACGAAGCACGATGGACTCACCATATGCTCCCGGAATCATAGAAGTACGAAAACTGATTTCATCTGTACCAAGAAAGGCACTGAAGCGTCCGTCTTGAGGGTTGGAGTTGATCGTGAGTTTCAATCCTGACAGCAATTTGATACGAGTATTGATCTGCTTATAGGTATCAAAACCAAATGTCGTAATGACATGCAGCACACCATCGAGACGGAAGCGTAACTCAACTTCATTTTCCATCGGTTCAACGTGTATGTCAGAAGCGCCGATACCAATGCCTGCACCGATGATAACTTCCAAAATGCGAGAAAGGTGGTGACTGCTGTCGTTTTCGGTAATGGCTTGATTGATCACCGCCTTGGCGTCCTCCATGGTCTTCACAGTCTTACTGAGATTTGCCAAAACATCTGGGGAAATATCCAAACCACCAGCACGTGAACGGGTAGCGTAGGAAAGATCCTTGTAGTGAGTCCACACTTTCTCAATGCTTTTTTCACTGGCCATGACCATTTCAACGTCGTAGCCATTTTTTTCAATAAGTTCCTTTGCGGCAAGCGCGCCAGTGGCAAGCGGGGAACGTACCGCCAAAAATAATTTCTTATCGATCAGCTTGTACGGACCAACGTCAAAACTGCGAGCCTGCTCTTCGGTTAACAAGCGAATAGCATCGTTATCGATGGATTGAGAAAGGAGGTTAACAGAAGGAATGCCATATTGCTGTTGTGCGAGCATTGCAACAACGTCTTCCTCTTCAGATTCTCGGAGATTATTGATTCGTTTGATTTGATCGCTTTCATCAAATTGCACCATGATCATAAGTATAGCGTATTTTGGGGTATAAAAATAAAATGTCCTCTCGATTGAGAGGACATTGGACTGATTACGGTATGGCATTTGGGTCATACGAATCATTTTGTTTCTTTGTAGATTTTTTTTGAACAGGCGGGGTCACCGTTGGAGCTGTCACCTTAGGGAACGGCTTGATGTTCTGGTCGCCGGAAGGATGGTTTACCGTTTTTGGTTCGAATGACGATGCTGTAGAGCTTTGGCGTGTGCCAAGCTTTTCCTGCAGTGCCTTTATGACAGTCTTGTAGTCAAAGACTATGCCGTAGCTTGCTATGGTGGCGACATCGAACTTGTTGATGTCATGTTTTTGGTCGCCGCCGTTTATCTCAAGCCCCTCATCTTTGGTCATGGCATCAATAGCCTGCTGATCAAAATATACGAATGGGTCAATAGATATGCCTTGTACAAGAACCGCATTTATGTTGTCCTTCGCAGGCAAGCCTTTTTGAAACTTCTCATATACTGACACACTATCGGTAATGAATATGTAGTGGTTGGTCAGGTCATAAAAGAAGTACCATTCAGCCCCGTGAACGTCCTTGATTGCATTTCTGATAGGGTGGAGCAGTAACATGCCCTGGGCGCCGTTAACAGAAAGTCGTGCTCCTGAATCACCGTTATTGGCAGTGGTATCGTTTTGCAACATTTTCAGGAGTGCCTGCATTGCCGGAACCGAGGATGTTTCATACTTGACGTTAAAAGCCTTCGCAATACGATAATCATTGATAGCATCGAACTTCAAACCCTCAGACTGCGCAATCCGCTTTTTTGTCTCATCAGTGAAATTTGAAAACGGATGGGCTGATACAGTTTCTAGGGTTACTCCGTGGCCGATTGAATCCTTCGTAATGTATTCGGGTAGGAAATTTCTAACCTGAGCATACGTACTGTCCACGTCAGTGAAATAGAGATATTTTTTTGCATAGTCATACATGAAGTCGTATTTTTTGCCATTTTCTCCATTTGCAGCATTGTCTACCGGATGTAGGGACAATATGCTGCTCAGTCCGGGGACAGGTTTCCTGGAATTGTCAGGAGGGGGAGGGGTATTATCCGTAATGGTTTGCTTCTGCGTACCGCATGCTCCCAACAACAATCCTATTGCTGTAAGGAGTAGTAAGTTCTTTTTATTCATTTTTTAATAATTTTGTCTTTTTTGTACTATACATTCTATTTTCTTTATGTCAAATACCTCAAGGTGGTATGATTGACAAAAAATACATTTTGTGCTAATGTAAAGAAAAAGAGAAATTAAACAAAAACTCAAAGATCTTTGTGAATTATGAAAAACATAGTAGTAAGAACCGTTATCGTGCTTATAGTAAGTATGTTCGGTGTAGTAAATGCGTTTGCAGCACAGGCTGACTCAACGGATGTTGATGCAGGTCCAACTGGAAAAGGTTTTTTTCAACCTGGCTTTCAGTATGTGAAGGGCATTCAAAATATTGAACGCAACTTCATTCGTAATTATGTTGCCGGTTTTTCCGGTGACTATAAGTACATGCGGCCTGATATACCTGGTGATGATCAAGGCCGCGCTTCTCAGAAGGATGTTATTGATAGAGTGGGGCATTACATAAATGAGCACTCGTCAAAAAAATTAACGTACCTTCAAATCGCTGCGTTGTTTAAATCATCAGCACTGACCTTTCAAATCTGGTCACCAAAAATGTTTAAAGAAAACGGGTACAGAAGTTATTACTTCGATGAAAATGGTCAGTTGCAGTTGTGGGATCCAACCACTTCATCAGTTTTTGGTGAAAAGGACGGATATGTCATTGCACGCCTTAAGCTGCCCGGCGGTTCCACTATCTATATAAAAGCTGATTGTGGAAACTTGGTTGACAAAGTGTACGAGGATGAACATTTTCCTCCGCACACTGCTTCTATGCCAGCGCCTAACCCGGCACCATCGAACCCGGCTCCTACGTCTCACAAGATCTACTTTACCGCCAGTCCAAATAACATTATGGCTGGTGATTCTGTAACTTTGCATTGGGACGCTAGTGGTTATAGCCGTGTCGACATTTCAGGTATTGGTGACCACTTGGATCCAAGCGGAAACTTCATGGTTTCGCCGGACCGGACAACCACGTATTTTTTAAGAGCTTATCCTGGTAACTGCCCTGCAAATGTCATTGTTTATGTAAAACAAAAAGACCTGCAGGTAAGTACAAAGGGTTGGTTTTGCAGAAATGCAGGCTGGGTAGTCCCTGTCGGCATCGTGGTTATCGCGGGTGTTGTGTATGTTGCATGTCACCATCCGGCTCCCCGTGATCACGTTTATAGTACTGAGATCCAGGATACTTCTGGTCAGCCAGGCTTAGGTGGCGACGGTGGCGGATCAACCCATACGTATGCTGCGCAAATATCAAAAGGTTTCGGCCTCACTACTCATTGGACCGCAAATGCTGGATTTGTTTCGTTTACACCGAATCAAGCTGGTAAGATCAAGCCTGTCTTAGGCGTTCACTTTGCTTTTGCATTGAGGTAAAAACTATCAAGGGAATGATGAAACACTCATCATTCCCTTTATTCTTTAGCACCGTACTCAAGAAGTAGGGTGCCGAAGAGTAAATACAATTGATTGACTTATTTGACATACTATGGTATGGTTCGATAGTCACGAAAGAAATTATTAAGTGAGAAAAAAGAGAGAAAACGTATGAAAAAAATTATTATATCAATGATGGCAGTGGCTCTTGGTGTGTTGATGGTATCAACTACAACATTTGCTGATGCAAGTCTAAACAGTCCAGGGTCAATGCCAACTATGACCGTGGCAAATAACACAACGCACCCATGTAGTTTTGGGCAGATTAATGGTTGTTGGCAGCCATCTACAACAGCAAGTCCTGGTGACATTATTGCTGCTCAGATTTATTTTAAAAATACCAGTAATGAAACTGCACACGATGTGAAGGTTGCTATTCAGCCGTCACGCAGTGGAACACACGTGACATTCAACGGTGTTGTTGTTTCTAGTAACGCTCCTCGTGTATCAGGCACAGCGACTGTGACTCTTTCACAGGAAGAAACTATTTCAACTATGCCTCAAAATGGTCCTTATCAGGCAGACTGGCGTACTAATACAGATACATCACCAAAGCCTGTTAATATCGACTATGCGCTCGGAGGGGGATTCACTATCGGAGACCTTGCTGCAGGAGAAGAAGGTGTATTAACAGTTCGCTTCCAAGTGAACGGCACACCTAATAATGGCGGCGGCGGTGGCAACACTAATGCTTGTGCGATCAATAATTTCTCTGCAAACCCTACTTCAATCAATCTCGGAAGTACCAGTGCTCTTTCATGGACCACTTCTAACTGTCAGTATGTAAACATTACACAGGTTGGAACAAACCTTGCTACTGACAACTCTGGCTACACTGTTAGTCCGACTAACACCACAACATATACTTTGACTGCGTACCCAGGCGGTGCGACAGCAAAAGCTACAGTAACTGTTACAAATAATAATAACGGTGGAGGTGGTACAAATAACTACTGTACTATCAACTCATTCTACGTAGACAGTAACAGCATTGTTCAGGGACAGACCACTACGCTTCACTGGAATACATCTGGTGCAAACTATGTATACATCTCAGGATTCGGTAACGAACCTTCAAGTGGCAGTGTTTCAATCAGCCCTTACACTTCAACCTCATACACGCTGACACTGAACGGATCTAACTGTAACGGCAATGGCTCACAGTCAGTATATGTAAGTGTTAACCAGCCGTATTACGGTGGCGGTGGCACAACCATCAATTATCAGCAGCCACAGGCTATCACTACCGTTGCCAGTGTATTGGGTTCATACTCAGCACAGCTTAACGGTATTGCAGTTCCTAACACTAGTTACGGTTCAGCAAGTGCATGGTTCGAATACGGTGTAACTACTTCACTCGGTAACCGTTCTGACACTCAGAACGTGAACGGATATGGCACATACCCATACAATGCAAACATCAGCGGTCTTGCTCCAGGTGGCACATACTACTATCGTGCAGTAGTGCAGACTCAGGCAGGTATCGCATACGGTAGCGTTGTACCATTCAGTGCTCCAGCGGCTGCCTCAACATACGTACCTCCTACAAAGGTTGTATACGTAAGTTCAGGCCGCACTACTCGCACCACTACAAACGTTGGTGCAGTAGCAAACAGTCAGCCTTCACTTTTCAGTCTTCAGGTTAACAGTAATGCTGATCACATGTGTGTTGGCGGAACTATCACATACACAGTGAACTATCAGAACGTTAGTGCTCAAGACCTTCAGAATGTCGTACTTCGTATCACATTCCCTGGAGAAATTGACTACGTATCAAGTTCAGGTGGTGACTATGACGCAGTTGGCCGTGTTGTAACTATCTCTCTCGGAGATGTTCAGCCAGGTCAGCAGGGTCAGGCTACTGTTACTGGTCAGGTTAACAACTCTGGTGCAGTAGGAAAGCTCACTGTTATGACAGCGACTATCAACTACACTAATCCTGTAACTCATGCTCAGGAACAGGCAGTAGCGTACTCTTTGATCACAATCTCAAATGATTGTCCAAGTGTACTCGGCGCTAGTGTGTTCGGATTCGGAGGCTTCCTCCCAACAACATTGCTTGGCTGGTTGCTCCTTATCTTGATCATCCTTGCCCTTGTCGTTCTCGCTCGATCTTTGTATCGTAAGAATGAACATCCTGCATAATTAGGATAAAATAACGAAATAAAAGCCGGGACGTCTGACGTCCCGGCTTTTATGTTAGAATCCCTATATGGAACGAACCTATGCCGAAAGCGAAACAGACCAGGTTGCCAAGGAAATCCTATCAATTCTCGGTCTTTCACCAACAGGGGCCACTGTATTGGCCCTGCAGGGCGATTTGGGCGCCGGCAAGACAACCCTCACCAAATCCCTCGCCCAAGAGCTCGGTATCACAGAGACCATTGTCAGTCCGACATTTGTCATCGCAAAATTCTACGAAACAACGCACCAGATTTTTAAAAATGTTGTTCATATTGATGCATACCGTATTGAATCAATCGACGAGCTTGGTCCGTTGGGATGGAATGACATACTGCAGCAGTCTAATACACTAGTCATAGTGGAATGGCCAGAACGCATTCGCGAGGCCTTGCCTCATGATACGAAGGAGTTTGTCATCACTCATGAAGGGGATAGAAGAACTATTAAGAAAAATCATGGCTAAAAAATCAGACCAAAAAACAATAGTACTCTTGGACTCGCACGCTATCATTCATCGCGCGTATCATGCGTTGCCAAGCTTTGCGAACAGCGAAGGTGTTCCGACGGGCGCGCTGTACGGACTGCTTTCAATGATCATTCGCATTATTGAAGAATTGAAACCGGACTACATCGTTGCGGCGTATGACTTGCCAAAGCCAACATTCCGCCATCATGCATATGAGAACTACAAGGCGGGAAGAGTGAAGGCTGAAGATGATCTGGTGACACAGCTCAAGAGTTCACGAGAAGTATTTCAGGCGCTGGGCATCCCTGTCTTGGATGCGGAAGGATTTGAGGCTGATGATGTCTTGGGAACATTGGTGGCAAAGCTTAAGGTTCACAAGGACCTTTCTATTATTATTGCCTCAGGCGATATGGATACGCTGCAGCTTGTTGATGGCAAGAAGGTGCAAGTCTTCACTCTTAAAAAAGGTATTACGGATACAGTTCTGTACGATGAAGCAGCGGTGAAGGAGCGCTATGGCTTTGAGCCGCTTCAGCTTATCGACTACAAGGGTTTGCGGGGCGATCCGTCGGACAATATTATCGGTGTTCCAGGGATCGGTGAAAAAACTGCAACAACAATCATTCAGACATTTGGTTCAATCGAAAAACTCTACAAGGCATTGGAAAAGAATCCTGCAGAAGGAAAGAAGGCTGGCCTGACTGATCGCATTGTAAGTATCCTCACAGAACACAAAGACGATGCTTTCTTTTCAAAGACGTTGGCAACCATTCGTCTTGATGCGCCTATTGAATACGAATTGCCAGAAAAAACATTTGCCGAAAGCATTGATGAGCAAGCCATACTTGACCTTATTGCCAAGTATGAATTCTCAAGTTTGAAAGCTAGAGCCAAGCGAGTATTTCATTTTGAAACCAGTGCGCCACAAGAAGATGTTGATCCAGAGCTATTACGCAAGGCTTCTATTGGCCTATGGGTGTTGTCTTCTGAACAAACCAATCCAACGTATGAGCATATCCTAGAGCGTACGCACAAGAAAACGCTGGCAGAAGCATTTGAAACCATTACGGAAGAATTGAAGCGACGCTCACTCAGTCATATTTTTGATGAAATAGAGGAGCCACTTATTCCTATTGTAGAAGAAATGGAACGCTACGGTATTATGATCGACCAGGACTATTTCAGAAGTCTGCAGGTTCGCATGAAAGAGCAGCTTGAAACTATAGAAAAAGAAATTGCAAAAAGTACTGGCATCACTATCAATTTGAATTCACCAAAGCAGCTTTCAGAACTGTTGTTTACGACCCTTGGACTGTCTCCAAAAGGGAAGCAGAAGGCCAGTGGCGCGTACACTACAAATGCTGAACAGCTTGAAGAGCTTCGCGATGCGCATCCTATCATTCCACTTATTTTGGAATATCGAGAAATACAAAAACTTCTTACAACGTACGTTGAAGCATTGCTCGGGCACGTGAAGGAGGATGGTCGTGTCCACGCTACATTCCTACAGCATGGCACTACTACCGGACGATTTTCTTCAGCTAACCCAAACCTGCAAAACATTCCTATCAAAGGAAACTCTGGAAAAGAAATTCGCCACGGCTTTGTTGCCGGTCCAGGAAATATTTATATCGGTAGTGACTACTCACAGATCGAGCTTCGAGTCTTGGCAATGCTCTCAGGCGATGAGCAGCTCATTGAAACGTTTCGTACCGGACAAGACATTCACATGTCCGTTGCCGCAAACATGTTCAACGTACCGTTTGAAGAGGTGACCAATGACATGCGCCGCAAGGCAAAGGTTATTAACTTTGGTATTTTGTACGGCATGGGCATTACGGCGTTGCAAAAAAATCTTAATACTACCCGCGCCGAAGCACAGTCATTTTATAATGCGTACTTCGATGCCTTTCCAAAAATTCGTGAATACCTTGAATCAACAAAGGAGTATGCCAAGAAAAACGGCTATACAGAAACCATGTTCGGTCGACGACGATACTTCCCAGGTATTAATGCTAGTGCGCCATTTCTACGTGCCATTGCTGAACGCATGGCAACCAATGCGCCGATTCAGGGCACTAATGCCGATATCGTAAAGATTGCCATTAAGCTTATTGATGAAGACCTAAAGACTGCAGGTCTTATTGAAAAAGTTCACTTAGTGCTTCAGATCCATGACGAACTGGTGTATGAAGTTGATGAGACAGTGAAAGCTGAAGCTGAGAAAATTATCGTTGAAGCCATGAATAGTGTCTTTGAACGCTCACCGATAAAAACCACTGAAACCCTTGTACCACTTGCTGTTTCCGTTGGAACAGGGAAGCGACTTGATGATCTGAAGTAAGACCCTATAATAAGACTATGGAACCAACAGCAAAGAAACAGCGACCTACCATTCATATGGTGTTGGCGCATTCATATTTGGCATATTTTGTCTTTAGCCTGCTTGGACTTTTTGCTGACACATTTTTTGGATTTAATGTTCCTTTGCGCTACGGCGACACTATTGCTATCGTCTGTTTCATTCTCGGTTCACTGCTTATTTGGTGGGCACAGGGTACTTCTGCCAAGAAAAATGAAAAGCCGTATTTTGAGCGAGGCCCATACAGATACATGCGTAACCCAACACACATCGGTATCATGCTGCTTGTTGCTGGTTATACGGCTGTCAGTGGCTCCATCGTATTTCTTGCAGTGACCTTGATAGGATACATTGTCTCAAATTCATTTTTCAAAATATACGAGTCATTACTTCACCGCGAATACGGAGTTGAGTACACGGATTATAAGGAAGAAGTACCGAAGATTTTATAATGCTTACTATTGTTGTTGCTGACACCAAACCGTTTCGCGCTGCTCGCATTGCCGAAATGATTCGAACATATGGAGACAGTGAAGTCATCATGCTTGATGACACATTGAGTACTGTGGCTGATCTTGAGCAGTATCTCTATCCATCTCTGTTCACATTGAACGCTCCGATTGTGCACACTCGCTTCATACTTGATAACAAGGAAAAAGATCTTTCGCCTGTGCTGATGAGAAAGCTAATGGCTAGTCCGACTATATTTATTTTCGAAGAACTGTCACTTTCCAAACCTTTTATTACGTCATTAAAAAAACAGGGGGTAGAAGTTCATCTTGATGATGTTCAAAAGAAGCCGGCGGCAGATAAGGGAAATCTATTTGGCGTAACCTCACTCATTACAGTACAAAATAAAAAAGATCGTTGGCTGGCATACAACAAAGCTATCGAACAATATCCTATCGAAGCTATTCTCGGCATGTTCTATTGGAAGGTGCGCGATATGGCATTAAAAGAAAAAGATATTAATGGGCAGTATCATACGTTGTATACAAAAATGCTTGAGGCGCATGCTTCTGCTTGGAGGGAGGGAACACCATTGGCTTTGGCTATAGAAAAAGTATTGTTGTTATATTAAAAAAATAAGACCCTGACTTGGAGAGTCGGGCCTTTTTATATAGATTTATTTTTTATGAGATTGTTGGGTTTTGTTTGTGTAATGAGCATTCATTAATGTGCATTAAAGGTCTTGCCTTTAAGTAGTGTTGAGCTGCGTAACTCCCTGATGAAAAAAGTTAGCTTATCAGAAGGTACAATTACTATACAGTGTAGTAACAAACAACCTATTTCGCAATTGAGCCTTGTGGATAACGCATTGCGAGCACTGAGATTAAGATGCCTGAAAGCAGGATAATACCTGACATGAGGGGGATAGTGACGAAGCCAAACTGGTTCACATAGAGGTTCAGGCAGCTTACGCCGCTTGTACCGCAAACATTGATACCGCTATTTGGAAAGATGGTCTCAACGTTGTGAATAAGAGAAACAATGAAGCCTCCTGCGCTCAGGATAAGGATTTGCAGCTGCAGCAATGAGCTTTTGCGGATATCGTCAGTAAATAACAAGATGGCGATTGGGAAGATAGCGAGACGCTGGTACCAGCAAAGCAAACACGGCTCATATCCGAGGTAGTTTGAATAGATCAGGCTACCAATAACTGCGCCGCCAAAAATAATGCGAAGGATGATGTGGCTGTTGCGAGCAACCCACGCCGCAATAGGATTACCAGTGATCCATGACACAATCATGAGGATCAATCCGAATAAGAGAGCGAGACTGCCGATGGCAAGAAGAGTATTAAATACGGTAACAAACATATGGTTAGGTAATTAGCTGTTAGCAGGAACTGGACAATTGGTCTTTGCTCCGAGAGTGGCAAAGGTTTGTTCTCCGGTGAGGCGTGAGCCGTCTTTGAAAATCCATGTTGGATATCCGGTAATGCCGATGGCGTCACATGTTGCATTTTGCTTTTGGTCAGGAGTCTGACATTCCACATATGGAAGCTTTTCTACAGACTTACCAAAGAGTGCCTTCTGGGCAGCGCAGTGAGGACACCACCATGCACCATAAAACTTAGCACCGCTGTTGGTAATACATTCTGCGAATGAATCGTACTTACCAGGTTTCTTTGCTTCCAGTACTAAAAATCCAACCAGCCCTCCGATAATGACAATCGTAACAATAATCCAAATCCATGTATTTTTTTTCTTCATATGTATATTACCGTACCGCGCGAAGGCATTTTCTGCAAGTCCCAACAAATGCCAGCTGATGGCTGTGAATCTTCTTGAACTGTTTCGAATATTCTACAACCTGCTTATCAATGCTTTTAATGCAAAATGGAATGGACTCAACAGTACTGCAGGTGTCGCAGACAATGTGATGCATGTGGCCCTTTGACTGGCTAAGCTCGTACAAGCTCTTCGTTTTGTCTACCATCAGTTCTATAACCAACCCCGCTTCAACAAATGCATGAAGGGCTCGGTATAGCGTTGCTGTGTCCGCGCCAACCTTTTTTGTCTTACGCGCCAGCTTGGCTACCGGCAGAGGAGTAGGGGAAAGTGAAAGCACTTCCAAGAGCAGTATTCTCAATGGGGTTTTCTTGAATCCGTATTCCTGAAGCACTGCTTCTGCGTCTATAGGTTGCAATTGTTTCTTCATAACTGTAGTATATACAAATGCAAATCATTTGCAATTATGATTACAGTAATACTCATTAGTTTCGGTGCATGCATAGCGACCTTCTTGGGAGGGCTTTTTGCCATTCGTTTTAAGGACAAGCTTCATCTCATTCTCGGCTTCAGTGCGGGAGCTTTGATCGGTGCGGCCTTTTTTGATCTTCTGCCGGAAAGCATCGGTGTAGGCTCAAAGCTATATTCCATCAGTACCATGTTCGCGTGGGTGGCAGTAGGCATTTTTGCTTACCTGATCATTGATCGTATTCTTCATACTCATTCCCATCAGGATCAAGGTAGTCTTGGGGCGGTAAGTTTGGTCATACACAGTTTGTTTGACGGCATAGCCATTGGCTTGGCATCACTAATCCCAATGGTACTACCAATCGTTGCAGCGGCAGTTATTGCTCATGACTTTTCTGACGGTATTAATACCGTAAATCTAGTCTTTAGAAATGAGGGTAGAACAAGGAGCGCGTGGTGGTGGCTTGTAGCAGACGCACTCGCTCCAGTTGTAGGGGCACTGACAACTCGTCTATTCATTATTCCGGAATCTATCATTGCCATTATTCTCGCCATCTTGGCAGGGTTCTTTGTATACATTGGACTTAGTGACTTATTGCCTGAAAGTTACCATGGGCATCCAACGTGGTGGACTACCGTCGCTACCGTTATCGGTGCCGGGGTGATATTTGTAGCTGTAAAATTGGCAGGAATCTAGTCAGGAGGAAACTATTGACTTTTTTAATTTTTATGATAATTTGTGTATAGATAACAAAATTGTTTTACTTTTTAAAAATAGAATAAATGACAAAGGTATTCAAAAAGGATTTTTATTCAGACCGCTCATTCCTTTGGTGGGTAGCGCGCACTGTAATACCGGCAGCAGTCATCGTACTCATGATTATTGCCTATAATCACATTCCTCCCAGTTGGTATCTTCAAGAAAAAGATACTACCAAAAATAAGAATTCTGCTTTAAAGCCGATTCCACTTCAAACGCATGTGGTTTCCCGCGACAAACACTACCACCCTACTGTTAATCATGTTTCAAACCCTGTAGCAGATCCATCTAAGCAGGAGGCTGTAATCAATTCTCTTATCAGAGACACGGCCGCTTATCTCGAAACCATTTCGAGGTTGACTGATAGTTTGCAAAGATGCAATGCCGGGAGCGGTAAAAAGGATACGGTTAACGAAAAACGTAAACACCTGGTTGTGCACCATCGGCGCATCAGGCATACCAGTAAGTATTACTCGTATGATAAAAATGTAACGTATGTCGGGTATGATACTCATCCACGGTATAATCGCCCAAAACAGGAAGACTGTTGCGAAACCCCGGTTTGTGATTGTCCATAAAATCACTACAACAAACCCTCATATGAGGGTTTTTATATTGCCAGCATTCGAAAGAGTGCAATGCCACCAGCAACTGAAACATTCAGTGACTCCTTCATACCATTCATGGGAATTTCAGCTACGATATCTACTTTTTGTAATATGGTTTTCGGCAGACCTTCAACTTCGTTACCAAGAATGAATGCTACAGGTTTTTGCACCTTTACTTTTTTGTAATCAATAGAATGTTCAGACTGTTCAATGGCAATGATCTGAATGCCGTTCTTCTTTAGTGTAGCAATAAGAACAGAAAGGGAGGCAACTTTTTTCCAGGGGATAGATTGTTCTGCACCAAGCGCGGTCTTGGCGATATCTTTATTGGCGCGACCAAATTGATCGAGTGGTGCAGGAGTAATGCCGACAATGTAAATCATTTCCACTCCGCAGGCGTCTCCTGTACGAAAAAGGGAACCGACGTTTTGGGCGCTTCTGATGTCGGGCAAAATAAGAATAGTGTTTGGAATCTGGATTGATTTCATGTATGCTGCATGGTATAGTTTTTGACGCAATTTGCAAGAATACCTATATGCCCTAATAGCTCAGTCGGTAGAGCAGCTCCCTTTTAAGGAGACGGTCGCAGGTTCGAATCCTGCTTGGGGCACTACTTCTGATGCACTCCACAAAAATGCGCACCTCTTCCATGAAATGGAATGCGTTCAATGATGCCGCCGTCCTTCTTCTTGCACGGTTTACCCGTCATGCGGTACGCATTGTGCTGGGCTTGGAATTTTCCACGCTCGCCATTGATGTCTCTGTAGTCAGACGTTGAGTCACCGCCAAAGTCTATGCCTTTTTCCAATACCGTAATAATAGATTGGTACAGCTTTTTCATTTCTGGCTTGGTAATAGTCTGCACTAATCGCAATGGATGAATGCCAGCCAGCCATAATGCTTCATCGGAATAAATGTTACCGACACCGGAAATAATTTTTTGATCGAGCAGTACTTCTTTGATAGCTCGCATCGGTCGCTTCATGAGCTGGCTCGTACACAGTTCCAATGTGAACTCTTTTGTTAACGGCTCTGGCCCCACCTTTAATGTTTCATCAATACTGTCAGTAGGGAGCATAGTTACCTTGGCAAACTTTCGCATGTCAGAAAGTACCAGTTGTTTTTTATTCTTTCCATCTTGGATAGTAAAGACCGTGTGAAGAAATTTATTGAAAGGGTCACGCAAGGCATCATTCTTTTCATTTTTATCAGGAATCCATTGTTTTGTCTTGACATCAAATGCGTATCGGCCATACATCATATGTCCGGTCATCTTCATATGAATCCAAATGCTCTGCTTATTATCCAGGTGAATGAAAATATTCTTGGCACGACGTTCTGCCTTGAGAATTTTTGCACCAACAACGGTCTTTTTAAATTTCGCAAAAAACGCTTGGCTTTTTGTGCTGGTTTTATGATGGGGTAGTGACGGAGCCTTTACTGCCAAGTCAGTCCAGACATCAACGATAACTTTTCCCTTAACGGTCTTATTAAGACCATCAACGGTAGTTTGTACTTCCGGTAGTTCAGGCATATTACTGTTTTCCTAATAGTTGTAGAGCGACGGTGATTTGCTTTGTAAGCGGCAGGGTGGCGTCTACATTTGAAACAGCTACTCGAATAGCCTGTTCCTTATATCCAAGAGAAAGCAACGCCTCAAGCAGGTCACCTGACACACCGTTGTCTGCAGCGGTAAATCCATCAAGCTTGTCCTTCAAGTCAATGACAACTTTTTCGGCAGTCTTTTTGCCAATACCGGGAACCATACTAATAGCCTTCGCATCGCCATCCTTAATAGAGCGCACCAGTTCTGGAAGGGCATAGAGCGCCAGCATTTGTAAGGCAGTCTTTGGCCCAACACCGCTTACGCCGATCAGTATAGAAAATAGTGCCTTTTCCATGACAGAAACAAAGCCGTAGAGCTCATGAGCATCGTCGCGAATGACCATATGGGCGTGCAATGTCACAGTGTCTCCAAGCTGGGCAGGCGGGAAGGGGGTAAATACCAAATAACCAATATTATTGGTTTCGATCACGACTCCTTTTTCCACTATATCCACTATGGTGCCGGTAATTCGAGCAATCATACCTGTATCATAGCAGGTATTGTCATTTCGGAGTACATCTGCTATAGTTTTGCCTGTTATGCCAATCACCAGAAACGCAAAAAAAGCACATCGCGTATCGCTTACTAAAAAGGCGATGAATGACCGCACCAAAAAGGGTCTTAAAGAGGGGGTAAAAGCTATTGAAAAGCTTGCCCACGCAAAGCAATGGTCAGATGCCAAGGCTTCACTCGCAAAGGCCTACAGTGCCATCGACAAGGCGGCGAAAAAAGGAGTGATCAAAAAGAACACTGCTGCCCGCAAAAAGGCTCGTCTCTCTCGCGTAGCGAAGGAAAAATAGTCAAAAAATCCCCGGATGGGGATTTTTTGTTATACTACGCTCATGTTATATGAATTCTACGGACTTGAATGCCCCCACTGCGACAGAATGCGAAAGCTTACCGACCAGCTTATGGCTGACTATCCGGAAGTGAAGATCAATCGTAAGGAAGTCTGGCACAATGAATCCAATATGAAATTCGTGGAAGAACTCGATAAGGGCGATGCCTGCGGTGGCGTGCCGTTTTATTTCAATGGTACGACTAAGAAATGGTTGTGCGGAGAGGTGACTATGGAGGAGTTGAAGGAGTGGGCGGGGGTAGCATAGACAAACGGTAGCCATCGCCTCTCCCGTTGGTCGAGATGCGCTATTTTTATAGTCGTTTCACTTCTTAAAAATAGGCACCGCCGGTTCGATTCCTACCGGGAGCACACAGATATGAAAAAGCCTGATTGTTGTTTTCATCAGGCTTTTTCTTCTGTGCTCCCGGTAGGAATCGAACCTACATCATAACTTCCGCAAAGTTACGTCCTATCCATTGAACGACGGGAGCAATACATTGTTTTAAAATCCGAGATGCTCGAAGATTTTGAGGCTTCGAGACTCGTGCATCTCTACCTCTGGAGCATGGTCCTTCATGGCTGCTCGGACAGTTTCTGCCGATATGCCTTCCAGCGGCAAGCTTATCATGGGAACAAATGATCCTTTGACAAGCAGTAACAGCTTATCGTTTTTATCAGTTTCGTCAAGCCAGAACTGTTGGATGGCAGGGTACGGGATTACCTCCTCGTTAACCGAAACACCGCTGTCATTAATAACGATGGCAAGGTGCTTGGGTGGGCGAATAGCGTAAATAATGACAACGATGCCGGCTATAACGGCAAAAATACCAAAAAAGACATCACCGTAAAAGAATGCGATGGTAGCCACAATAGCGGCTATCAATCCTGCATACCAATTCCAGTCTTGATGTCTTTCTTTTGGTTCAAATTCTAATGTTGTCCAACTTACTGTACTCATGACAGTATTGTAGTTTATTCTTTCGGCTTATCCAACATGTCTGCATGGATAACTTTGACGAGCAGGTAGACTGCAAATGCAATGATGAAGAAATCCATAACATTGCTGATGAAGTCTCCATACAAAAACTTAGAACTTCCGATAGTGAAGCTTGCGGTAGCAAGGTTTGTGCTATTTCCAACAATCATGCCGATTAATGGAGTAAGAACATCTGTTACCAATGCAGTGACAACTTTTTGCACTGCTCCACCGAGCACCACCGCTACGGCCAAACCGATAACGCCTTGCTGTCGAACGAATAAAATGAATTTGGTAATAAAGGAGAAATGGTCGGGTTTTGTCGCTGTCTTTGCTGCAACTGAAGTTTCTTTTGTTTGCTGTGTTTCATCTGCCATTTCTCCTGTATAGCATCTCTAGAAATGAATCGTCAATGGACTTCCTAGTCCAGTGACATAGTCATAGTTTGCTCGAGTGACACAGTAGTATGAGCAGTTGCCGTTGCTACCGCTTTTGATGTCTCGGAAATACGACTTGTCGTTGTTCGAGAATTTGTCCGCATATAACTTTTTGTCAGTGACACTTAGTCCGAGTGATTGAATGGCTGCCCATACTGGCGCACTGCCTGAAGTGCCGCCGACCGTTGACCATCGTGTGCCCTTAAAGACCGAATATCCTGAGTCCGGATCCGCATTCAACGATACGTCTGGGATAGAACGCATGCCTTTGGCTTTTGGAATGTTGTATCCGATTTGGTATGATGGAGCCTTTTCATATTTTGAAACACCTCCACCAGAACCACTCCATGCTGTCTCGTACAGAACAGTGCCATTTTTTGCAAATGTCAGGTGGGTGCCTCCAACCGCTACGACATTTGGTGATGCTGCAGGCCATTCTGCACCAGCGCCCTCATCTCCTGACGAAGCAAAGAATGTGGCTCCATACGGACTAGTGAAATGACTATCAAGATTGGCTTCATCGGAAAATTCATCACCACCCCAGCTCATTGATATGGCAGTAACATCACTTCTGTTGCGGGCGTAATCCACAGCATTCATAAGGTTCGTTCCGCTGGCAGTCTTTGCCTGTACCAGCAATATCTTTGCGTCCGGTGCAATGGCATGTGCCCATTCAACGTCCAATGCTGTTTCCAGACCCCACCCCTGGTCTTTGGCACTGCTATCCATCATGTGCTTTTCAAAACACTTGTTGGCAGTGGTACACGGAGCCAGGCCAAATTGCTTATCAAATGTTGCTAGGTCGTTTTCGATGGTAGTGTCAGCGCCAACATCAATAATGGCTATGGTGCCATGACCACCGGACGTTGGCAGGTTGTATGCGGTCTTGATCTGAGCGGGTGTGAGTCCTTGTGGGGTAGCAGTGGTCTGGCCGTTAGTATGAATTGGTGGTCGTCCTTGGAAATCACTAAATCGATAGTCTGCAAAACCTATAGCGGGTACAGCGAACGGAACAAATAACAGTACGGCTAATAAAAATCGTATGTAATCATGTTTTATTGTGTGCATGGTGCCAGTATGGCAAATAGGGTATCAAGAAAATCTCTGCCGGAAATTGTTATTGAAAATCTGTTTTTTGTATGGTAGAGTACAAAAACTTCACCAGTAAACGAAGTCCAATAATGGAAGTGTGGCTGAGTGGTTGAAGGCAACTGTCTTGAAAACAGTCGTGTGGGAAACTGCACCGTGAGTTCGAATCTCACCACTTCCGCAGATGAAATACCTTGGCATAGACTATGGTACGAAAAGAATAGGAATCGCTATTTCTGATGACAATGGAGAATTTGCATTCCCAAAGGCTATTATTGCTCCGCAGAATGCCGTAACGGAAATCGCTGACCTGTGTCAGAAGGAGCGTATTGAGGCAATCGTGATTGGCAAGTCAGTAGCATCCAATGGGGAAGATAATGAAATCGTGCCAATGACGGAGCGGTTTAAGGAAAAATTGGCCTTAGCAATACAGCTGCCAATTTTTTTCCAACAGGAAAGCTTTTCAACGGTAGAGGCGCATCGCTATCAAACCGCCGCAGGCAGTCGGGATGATTCCGCCGCTGCAATTATCCTGCAACGTTTCCTGGATACAAAAAGAGTGCAATAATAAAAGTATGGAAGAACAAACTAACACAGAAGAATATATTTCAATAGAAGACTTCAAGAAGATCAAAGCGCAGATAGGGAAGGTGCTCGTAGCAGAAGCTGTACCAGACAGTGACAAGCTTATTCGTTTCGAATTGGACTTTGGAGAAGCGCAGCCACGACAGATTTTGTCAGCTATTCGTGAATGGTATCCAGAACCAGAAAAACTTATCGGCAAACAAATGCTATTCGTTGTTAATCTTGCTCCACGAAAAATCAGAGGACTAGAATCAAACGGCATGCTCATGGCAGTGGACGGTATTGATGGCGCACCGGTCTTTCTTGTTGCTGAATCACCAGTTAGCCCTGGTACAACGGTACGATAGTACGTTATACTTGTTGCGTGACCACACGCTATTTGCAACTACCGCATCACCATACGACAGGAGTAACACTCACTGATACTGCATTGCGTTTTGTTTCTCTCACTCAGCATAGTTCCGGTGTCCTGCCTGAACGTTTTGCTGAGGTAGCGGTACCGGAAGGCTGTCTTGATAATGGCAAGATTATCGACAAGACTCGCTTCGTTACTTTCTTAAAAAGCACACGCAAACTGCATAAGCTCGATACTATTAGACTGGTATTGGATTCTCCTCAGATTCAGACTTTGAGTTTGTCCGTGAAAGGCGCTGCACCACTGTATATTAAGGAGGCGGTTGAAAAAGAATTCGGCCTTCAGGCCAAGGATATTATCTATGAATATAAGGCTGTTGCCGGTAATGACAGCGTAACGGTTGTTCAGGTTACTGCTATATCAAAAATTATCGCTCAGGATTTTATTTCAGCATTCAAGAGCGCAGGATTTACGATTGTAAAAATTGAATCAGTAGGCAGTGCATTGAGTCGTGATTTGCTTTCAGTGGAACAGCCGCAGCAGAATGCATTGATTATTAATATCGATACTGCGGTAACCTCGATGACATTTATTGTAAATGGCAGAGTGGCGCAAACCATGCACTTTGCATTTGGGGACGACATTATTACAAAGGCTATTACTGACAAACTATCAGTTAGCTTTGATGAGGCGCAGCGTTTGAAGCAAGACCAGGGTCTGACTATCGGTGCATCTCGCACAGTATTCGATACTGTGGTAAATGATTGTGTATCAGTGGTGCGACATATTAATGAAACGTATATTGCATGGCGCACAGCGCATCCTGCCGTGCCAGCGCTTGAGACTGTATACCTTACTGGTATCGGAAGTACATTGCGAGGGCTTGATGACTATATCGGTGTTGGTCTTCGTGTGCCGGTGCAGCAGGGAAATGTATGGACGAACTGTTTTTCATTTGATGAACACATTCCGGCTATTCCGCAGCAGGAAGCAGTGAAGTACGGCCCCGCTATTGGCGTGTCACTTGTTAGTCCTCATACGGTAAACCTGTTGCCGTTTGGTCATCAGCAGTCACTTCGCCGCCGCCATGCCATGAAGGTATCCGGCAAGATATTCTTTAGTTTTGTCTTCGGAGTAGCAGTAGGCTTTGGAGTAGCTCGTGCTATTGCAATTCCGACAGTCCATACTAAAATTGTGGACGTACTTCACAAAATACAAGCTCGATGGTAAAGTACCAGGGCTCCTTTGTCCTTGTAGTTCAATGGATAGAACAGGAGACTTCTAAGCTCTTGATGTAGGTTCGATTCCTACCGGGGACACCAGTGAGAGAAATCGAAAGTTTATTTTCGAATTTCCGAACGCAGGGTCCCCGGAAAGCTCTGCTTACAAGGGGACACACGAAGATATGCGCTCTTAGCTCAGTTGGTAGAGCAGCGCTTTTACACAGCGAAGGTCGGGGGTTCGAATCCCTCAGGGCGCACTCTAGGGGACAAAGATTTTATCTTTTCCTTATCTCTCAGTTTGACGTCAAGTAAAGCGTGGGCTTTCTGGGTGTTTTTAGTACCGCCCCTTAAGTGCACAAAAAGAAAAAAGCATGGATTTAAAATATCCATGCTTTTTTTGTTCTAAGTCGACGTACTACGTACATCACAATCAGCGATATTAACATAGGGAAAGGGTTTGGTTTGATCAATTATACGAAGCGCGTTTAAAAATATTTCACTTTTAGAGATAGTTTTTATGCTATATTTATCTATATGAAAAAACTTATTTGCTTTGATCTCGACGGCACACTGACACCATTTTCTACATGGGAAGCTTTTAATACGCGGCTTGGTATTAGTCCAGAAGATGACTTTCGGTTGTTCAATTTATATAAGGAAGGGAATTTGCCATACAAGGATTGGATCATGGAGCTAGTCCGTCTCTATAAGAAGAATGGTGTTGTTACCAAAAAAGATATCGCTCAGACTGCTGAGGATATGGAGTTTCGTCCAGAGGCTGAGGCTGCCATCAAGGATGCAAAAGAAAAAGACTATCACGTTATCATGATCTCAGGTGGTATCGATGCCATGGCAAAATCATTTGCAGCGCGTCTCGGTATTGGTGAATGGTTCTCAACAAACAAGGCCGTATTTAATGACGAGGATGAGCTTGTCGATATTGAAACAAGTGGCGATGAGCGCGAAGCAAAGCTTTTGCTGCTAAAGGAGTTCTGCTTGAAAAATGATTACGAAATTTCCGAAGTGATCGAAGTAGCAGATGGGGGAAATGACACGGAATTGTTCAAGATAACAAAAGGCGTGCTGCTTGGTGCCAATAAAGAATTGGAACCACTAGCTTGGAAACAGATCGATAGCCTTGATCAGCTAAAAGACCTTATATAAAAAAATCCCATAGGCATCAACGATGATGCGCATGGGAGTAGAATTTTGAGATATTGAACCATGTGGGCCTTTTGAGTTTGAGCTTTTTGACCGAGCCAAAGATTTTGGCGATGCGTACTTGGCGTATACGCTCCTTCCTCTTTTTTGCATCAGCTCTTTCCCGGATAAATTGTTGGCTGGGGCTGTAATGGGTAACGTGGGGGCGTTTTCCCGTGAGAACTAATCTCGCGGTTGGTTTCTCGTCTGTAATTGTAGTCATGAACAAATAATTTTTTCCTTACCTTACCGTCTCATCACAATACTGTCAAATTTCACTATTTTGGTGTAGTCTACAGCCATGGAAATCCCTATTTTATTCGAAAATGATGATTGTATGGTTATCAATAAGCCAGCTGGGCTAATGGTTCACTCTGACGGCAAGACTACGAAGCCAACTCTGGTGGACTGGATTTTGAAAGAGCGACCGGGGATTGCCGGAGTAGGAGAGGCGCAAAACGGTGTAGAACGACCAGGAATCGTGCATCGTTTGGATGAAGATACATCAGGCGCATTGGTCATAGCCAAGACTCAGGAAATGTTTGAGCATTTGAAAAAGCAGTTTCAGGATCGTGATACACAAAAGGAGTACCACGCATTTGTGTGGGGGCATTTCAAAGAGTCCGTAGGAATTGTCGATGAGCCGATTGGTCGCAATGCCAATGACTTCAGACGGTGGCATGCAGGACGGGGAGCGCGAGGAGAAATGCGCGAGGCCGTAACGCGATGGCAGGCAGTGCAGCAGTTCGAGGATGAGCAGAGTGAGAAGTTTTCATTTATGCACCTTTTCCCAAAGACCGGACGCACCCACCAGCTCCGTGTCCACATGAAGTACCTGCAGCGTCCAATCGTGGCAGACAGTCTCTATGGCCCAAGCAAGCCTTTGGCACTCGGTTTCCAAAGACTGGCGCTCCATGCCCGAAAAATCAGCTTTTTTGACCGTACAGACCAGGAAATAACCGTTGAGGCACCGTATCCGGAGGACTTCCAGAAGGCTCTTGCAAAATACGGGAATGCGTGATAAAGTTCTGTCCTGTATGGCAATCGCATTTACTCCAATAGATATTGAAGCCCGCAAGGCAATTGAATTCACCTCTGGTGACACAGTTCGCGTGTGGTCAAAAATTGAAGATAAAGGAAAATACCGTCTTCAGGCATTTGAAGGTTTGGTACTCGCTCGCAAGCACGGTACATCTCCATCTGCTACATTCACTGTTCGTAAGGTTTCAAACAGTGTCGGTGTAGAACGTATCTTTCCTTTGTACTCACCATTGATCGACAAAATCGAAGTGACAAAGCGCGCTAAGACTCGTCGCTCAAAGTTGTACTACATCCGCGATAAGGCTGCTAAGGAAGTTCGCCGCAAGATGAAGCGCATTCCTCTCGGAGTTGCCGCTACTGGCGAAAAGATCACAGAAGAGGCACCAGAAGCTACATCTTCAGAAGAATAAGATCCAAGCCGTTCCCGAAAGGGAACGGCTTGTTGCTTCATAGAGAATATTTGTTATAGTTGTCCTTACACCTGCGTGGGTGGCGAAACTGGTAGACGCACTACCTTGAGGTGGTAGCGGGAGCAATCCCTTGGAGGTTCAAGTCCTCTCTCACGCACAAAGCAAAAATGCCTAGAATTCTAGGCATTTTTGCTTTGTGCGTGAGAGAAATTAAATAGACACGCTGTACGTACTTTTATATTATAAACATATGAAGACATTTCCATTATTTAAAGAAGAATCGTACCCAGAAGCATGGAGTTATGAATTGCTTGAAGGAAAGGCGCCGCAGGGTATTGCTCCACGTTCTTGTATTTTGAACTTTGAAGGCATTAGTGAAGATGAGACCGTATATAACCCCTGTCCGTTTGTCATGAACGACGAGCTGTGTTTGCTGGGGCGCGTGGAAGCATATACTTCAGAAATTGCGCACGTGCATCAGTTCAAGAAAACAGATGGTGCTTGGCGTTCACAGGAACTTTCATTCCTTCATGTGCAGGACCCGTTTTTGACATGCATACAAAATAAAAAAATAGTGGGTGGCGTGGCATTGGATTTCACCGAATCGTTTCCCGGTGTGTATCATATCGAAAACTACCGCACTTCTTTTTATGATTTTGAAACCAAAGAAAAGATTATCGATGGGCCAAATGGCATGAAGGATATTCGCCTTGTAGACCTTAGTGATAAGATCGGTGTCTTCACTCGACCGCGAACAGAAGAGCAGGGAGTAGTGCGTTCTTCTATTCAATTCAGTACCGTGTCGTCGCTTTCTGAAATTACGGCAGAGCTCATCTGTGATATCAGTATCGATCCGCTGAAAAAGGTTCAGGGGTTTTTTAATCACAACGAATGGGGAGGAGTGAATGCTGTATACCAGCTGCGCGATGGCTGGCTTGGCGTTTTAGGTCATATTGCCTACTACAGTGAACACAGTACGGCAGAAAGTCCTGACCACGCTCACACCGATGAACATATGCGCAAATATGCTGCTATTGCATTTGAGTTTCATCCTGAGACTGGAGCTGTTACACATCCTGTTATTATCTTGGCTCGCAACAATCTCGACACCACCGCAAAGGCAAAGCGCGAAGATCTTCATAATGTTATTTTTCCAGGAGGTCTAATCTTTCTTCGAGACGACGAACACGTACTCTTCTTCTATGGTCTGGGCGATGCTCACGTCGGTGTTTCAGAAGTACCATATCCGTTTCACCATGCATTGGATCAGGATGCAGAAAACAATCATCTCTTCACGATGGACCGTTCCACAGCGTTGGGTACTGTCGGTATCGACTAATACCCGCTATACTAATGGCATGGACGCATCATTGGTTCGCAAATATTTTTTCTCAGCATTATTGGTAGTATCAGTTGGTCTCGGCCTGGTATTGTTCTGGCCATTTTTAAAAATCATCGCGTTAGCAGCAGTATTTTCAGTCTTGCTTCACCCAATCTATCGATGGCTGCAGCGCAGAATAAAGGTTAAGGCGTTGGCATCAGTGCTGACCATACTGACATTCATCATCCTTGTCTGCATACCGCTGTACTTCATAGTTACCATTCTCGTTCGTCAGTCTCAGAGCATGTATCTATGGCTCAGCACTATGGGTGTCATTGGTACTACCGCACATCATGTATCACTGTGGCTACACCATGTCTTTCCAACGGTGACATTTGACTTGCAGGGTCGCATGACAAGCTTGCTCAATGCATTGCCTTCAACGGCTAGTGCCATCCTCACTACTACTGTTTCGACAATTATTTACACCATCTTCATGCTTATCGCCATGTTCTACTTCCTGAAGGATGGTCCGGAATGGAAAGAGTCACTCATAGAGTTAGTGCCACTTTCAAATGACAGCAACAGACAAGTTCTTGCTGCACTGAAGCGTTCTATTAACGGCATCGTCAAAGGCTACATGGTAGTTGGTCTTGCTCAGGGCATTGTTACTACAACCGGTTTGTATATTTTCCACGTACCACATGCACTGTTGTGGGGAACACTGGCAGTCTTTGTTTCTATTATTCCACCGCTTGGTACTTCGGTCATTTCAATTTCCGTTGTCATCTTTTTGCTAGTTGTCGGACGTACCGGTGCTGCTGTCGGGTATGCGTTGTGGGCAATTTGCTTCAGTCTCAGTATCGATAACATTCTCAATCCATATGTTGTTGGAAGACAGATCGCCATTCATCCGTTGCTTGTCTTGTTCTCAGTTATTGGAGGATTGGCACTAATGGGCCCTGTTGGTATTTTGATTGGTCCGCTTATCGTTAGCTTCATTTACGCACTGATTTCTGTATACAAAACTGAAATGGGTGGACATCCTACGGCCTAGTGCTACGATGGGGATATGGAGCCATCCTCACAACCCCTAGCGGCAAAAATTAGACCAAAAAGCCTTGATGAATTTGTTGGACAAAGTCATCTTGTTGGTAAGAATGCGCCAATACGTATTGCCATAGAGCAGAAGTATGTCTCTTCATTTATCCTCTGGGGTCCGCCTGGCGTGGGGAAAACCACTCTGGCGCGTATCTATGCTCAGGCCGTAAACGCAGACTATCATGAGCTGTCTGCGGTGTCTGCCGGCAAGGACGACATTCGTAAGATTGTTGAGGAAAAGCCGACACTTTTTAATGGTGGGCCAACTATATTGTTTCTGGACGAGATTCATCGCTTCAACAAAGCGCAGCAGGATTTCTTATTGCCGTATGTAGAAAGCGGGCAGCTTGTGCTCATTGGTGCTACAACCGAGAATCCAAGCTTTGAGGTTATCTCCGCACTCTTGTCACGTCTTCGAGTTTTTACATTAAAAGAACTCTCGGAAGAAGAGATCAAAACCATCATTGGTCGTACTGGCATAGAAATGGATGAGGATACGCAGAACTTCATCGTCAGTATTGCCAATGGTGATGCTCGACAAGCACTATCACTTATCGACAACACGCGTAAGCTGTACCAAACGGTTACAGTAGAAAACATTACCAAGTCACTGCAGGACACACGGTTACGGTTTGATAAAGGAGGGGAAGAGCACTACAACACTATCAGTGCATTTATAAAAAGCATGCGCGCTTCACAGCCTGATGCCGCATTGTATTACTTGGCTCGCATGCTTGAAGGAGGAGAGGATCCGAAGTTCATCGCTCGCCGCATGGTCATATTCGCATCTGAAGACATTGGTATGGAAGACCCGCATGCATTGGTGCTTGCTGATGCGGTGTTCAAAGCGGTTGAAACTATTGGTATGCCGGAGTGTGGTATCAATCTTTCGCACGGTGTAGTGTATTTGTCTCAGGCAAAGAAAAGTAAGGCATCGTATTATGCATATCAGGCAGCTATGGAAGATGCCAAGAAATTTGGCAATGCCCAGATACCATTGAAGATTCGCAATGCGCCGACAAAGCTGATGAAGGATATTGGCTATGGTAAGGGATATGAAAAATATACTGATGAAGATTTGCTACCAGATCAGCTAAAAGGGAAGAAGTATTATAAAAAGGAGAAATAAAAAAGCCACCCTCATGAGGTGGCCCTTGTTTGTCCCGGTGTTAATTTCCGAACGCTATGGCAATAATGGTTGCTAAGCCAAGGCAGAAACCTGATACTGCTAAAAGGTTCTTTTTGCCGGTTATACGTTCGCCTTTGACGATCTTTTTTACTAAAGAAGCCATAATCTTAAGTTTTATTTAATTTGTGTACTTTGTTTGTTAAATCCATCTTAGCACATACATAGACAAATGTCAAGGACAGTGTCGTATTGGAAAATAACCTTATAACACGGTATTATATGAGCATGATTATGGCATTAGGCATGGTAGCTGCGATACTGGGCTTTTTTATAGCACTGTATATATATAGAAAGCAGGAATCCAAAAAGCCCTTAATGTGTCCGCGCCGGGCTCCCTGCGAGACTGTCCTTAATAGCCCTGAGGCCAAAATGCTTGGCATCTCGAACTCCATTCTCGGCATGGTCTATTACGCCATTATGCTTTTCCTGCTGGTCTGCCTGCAGATGGGAGGAGAGTCTGGTATCGCAGAAATCGTACTGTTTGTCATAGCGCTTGTTGGATTCGGCTTTTCCGGATACCTCGTCTGGGTGCAGCATTCCAAAATCAAACAATGGTGTGCTTGGTGCCTCGGTTCCGCTCTTATGGCAACCGCCCTATTGGTTGTTGCTGTCCTCCTGCTGTAATCTAGATTTTTATACGCTGTTCTGGTATAACTAATTCCGCACCCATCTTACAAGGTTGCATATCACATGGTGCCCATAGTTTAGTGGTAAAACTTCGGGTTGTGGTTCCGACATCGAGGGTTCAATTCCCTCTGGGCACCCAAAATGAAAAAGGCCGATAC
>JARIGO010000009.1 GCA_029288805.1 Candidatus Nomurabacteria bacterium | reverse complement strand
AGACGGAGGATTTTTATTATTCTGTTTATTTCTTAAAAGGAATGCCGAGATGTTCGAAGAATGCTGTTGCTTCTTCTTTGGTCTTTGCAGAAGAAACGAGTGTGATAGCGAGACCGAATACATCGCGAAGGTCTTCATCAGCAGTTTCAGGGAAGATAGTGTGTTCCTTGATACCGAGAGTCATGTTACCCATGTTATCTACAGCCTTTTTATCAAGACCGCGGAAGTCCTTGGTTCGAGGAAATGCAATGTGCACCAACTTATCCAAGAAATGCTGCATACGAGCACCACGAAGCGTAACAGTGATACCAACTGGATCCCCTTCACGAATCTTGAAACTAGCAACTGACTGCTTTGCAACGCGAAGAGAAGGCTTTTGACCGGTGATACGAGCGATACGATCAGCAACAGTGTTGTTCTTTTCGCGATCCTTTTTCATGCCACTACCAGTACCACTTGAAACCACGATCTTCAAAAGACGAGGTGCAGCAAGTTCGTTCTTGTAGTTGAACTGTGCAAGCGCTGTGCGTGTATTCTTTTGTTTTGCTTTAGTGAGTTCCATATGATTTATTTCTTATTAGTAGCTGGACGCTTACGAGTGCCCTTACCTTTTGAGTCAACCAACATTGCATTTGATGCGTGGATTGGTGATTCCTTTTCGATAGTAGTTCCCTTTTCAGTACTTGAACGAGGCTTTACATGACGCTTGGTCTTGTTTACGCCGTCGATCACGATACGACCGGTAGCAGTTTGCACTGAAACGATTTTACCAGTCTGACCCTTGTTCTTACCAGCGATTACTATTACATTGTCTCCTTTTTTGAGTTTCATATACTTGTATTAAAATTAGAGCACTTCAGGTGCAAGAGAAATAATCTTTTGGTATCCGCGCTCAGCAAGTTCACGTGGGATTGGACCGAAAATACGACCAGCCTTTGGCTCCTTCTTTGTCTTTTCAACAATCACTACCGCGTTGTCATCAAAACGGATGTATGAACCGTCCTTGCGACGAAATGCATTTGTTACGCGAACAACTACACCGTATACAACGTCTTTCTTTTTGATAGCCTTGCGAGGTTCTGCCTCCTTAACAGAAAGCACTACCAAGTCACCAATAGATGCATAGCGACGACGTGAACCACCAAGTACCTTGAAGATGGTACCCTTCTTACCTCCGGCGTTATCAGTGATTATTACTTTTGATCCTGCTTGTAACATATATAACTCTTATTATTTTACGATAGCGAAATGCTTGTCCTTTGATATTGGTCGAGTCTCAATAATAGATACAGTATCGCCAACGTTTGCACTATTATCTGCATCATGAGCCTTGAATTTCTTTGTGATCTTGAAGTACTTTTTGTACTTTGGGTGCTTCACGAAACGAGTAACAGCAACAACAGCAGTCTTGTCCATCTTGTTAGATAGTACTGTTCCCTTGAGGGCCTTTTTAGTTGTTGATGTTTTTGATTCCATAATAGTGTTTGTATCTTACTTATTTTTTACGATTTGTCGAGCCGTTATATTACGCACGTGCTACAACGCGAGTTTTAACTGGGAGCTTAGTACCTGCCTTACGAAGTGCTTCGCGAGCGATAGCTTCATCTACGCCGTCTACTTCAAAAATTATGCGACCTGGCAAGATTTCTACGTGGTAGCCTTGCAATTCACCCTTACCCTTACCCATCGGCTGCTGAGCAGCCTTTTCGGTAAATGGACGATCAGGAAAGATGCGAATCCACATGCGGCCAACCTTTGTAAGGTGACGACTTGCAGCCTTACGAGCAGCCTCGATCTGGTTTGAAGTAACGCGGCCCATTGATTCAGTCTTAAGAGCGTATGAACCAAAGCTTACTGTAGTACCACGTGTCTCAACACGCTTACTCATATCAGTACGCTTCTTTTGCCATTTTCGAAATTTTACTTTTTTAGGGAATAACATATATCAACTCTTATTTCGCTTTGTTCTTTTGATCAAAAACCTGACCCTTGTAAATCCATACCTTGATACCGATACCACCGTATGCAAGACGTGCAGTTTCCTTTGCGTAATCAATGTCAGCGCGGAATGTCTGAAGTGGAATAGAACCACGCTTCAATTCCTCTGAACGAGAGATTTCAGCACCTCCAAGACGTCCGCCAACATAGAATTTCACTCCTTGTACGCCGCGAACAGCCATAACCTTTTCGATCAACGTCTTCATAACGCGACGGTATGGAAGACGCTTTTCAAGACCTTCAGCGATCATGTATGCAACAATCTTTGCATCTCCTTCTGGAGCTGATACTTCTGCAATTTCTAGCTTGATGTCGTCAGTAACGGCAAGCTTTGCGCGCTTCAACTGCTTTTCAATGTCAGCCTTGAGCTTAGTAGCACCTTCACCACTGCGTCCGATAACCATACCTGGACGTGAAGTACGGATGATGATGCGAATCTGCTTCTGACCACGTTCGATGTCTACGCTTGAAACATAGTAGCCACGAAGACGCTTTTCGAGGTAACCACGAATAGTAACGTCAACCTTAAGGTTACTTACATAATTCTTGTCTGTAGCGAACCAACGTGATTTCCAATCACGAAGGATAACTAGACGATGGGCATATGGGTGAACTACTTTAGACATATTATTTCTTCTTACTCTTAGGCGCTACTTCTGCAAGTGTCACATCGATATGACTAGTACGCTTGTTAATAGGCTTTGCCACACCCATAGCACGAGGCATTGAGCGCTTCAATACAAATCCTTTGTTTACTTCAATATTTTTGATAACGAGATTTTCGGCAGTAGCACCAAGGTTTACAGCGTTTGCAGCCGCACTGTTGATGAGCTTCTGAATTGGTTCAGCAGCACGCTTAGGCATATATGAAAGTACCACAGCAGCATCAGTAACATGCTTGCCTTTTACCGCATCAGTAACGAGGCGGACTTTACGAGGTGATTGACGATAATTTGGGAGTGAGGCTTTCATATATAACTA
This sequence comes from Candidatus Nomurabacteria bacterium, assembly GCA_029288805.1. Lineage (GTDB taxonomy): Bacteria > Patescibacteriota > Minisyncoccia > Phycocordibacterales > UBA9973 > UBA4124. Next base: position 19,568 of record JARIGO010000009.1, on the reverse strand, counting down.
TTATTTCTTCTTGGTATCACTAGTTGCTTTAGCGGCCTTAGCAGCACTAATTTCAGCTTCTTTTTTCTTCTGATCAAGATCCTTCTGCATCTTACCACCGTGACGAGTGAATTTGCGAGTTGGAGAGAATTCTCCCAAACGGTGTCCTACCATATCTTCAGTAACCAATACCTCGATATGTTGCTTACCATTGTGCACCCCAAAAGTGAACCCAACCATTTCTGGAGCAATCTGACTGTCGCGTGACCATGTCTTAATAGCCCCTGTTTGAATAGGATTCTTGCCTTCGATTTTTTTGAGTAGTTTTGGGTCAATGTATGGCCCTTTTGAGAGTGATCGTGTCATAAAGTTAAATAAAAGAAGCTCGATCTGAGCTCCACTATCTTATCAGATTACAGTGTAATGTCAAATTACATTCTTAATCTGAAAATAATAAAAGCTCCCGTAAAAGGAGCTTTATTTTTAAGGATTTGCCGCCATGAGGCCGGTCGGGTCGGGTTTTTGAAGCAATACAGTTTTTGTATGCCTTCCGTTTTGGATTACCTTAAAATGAAAGGAATTAGCCAATACAACGGTTTTATCCTGGTAAATAAAGTAATTAAAAGCATAAGGGCCTGTATCGCCTTTTTTAACCCAGATAAAGTAATTTATCTCGTGAACATAGGGAGATATCGAAAAATACCTATCCCTGTCACCGTGACCGTTATTAAAACTTTTGAAAGTCATAATAGAAGGACCGGTAACCGAGTAAAACCCTTTCCAGGCGTAGGCCGGTACGTCGCTAAATATAATGTTTACCCGTACCAACGTATCCCCTGTCTTTTTATCAATTTTGCTTGCCATACCTCTCTTGTCAGTGGTATCTGCAAAAAGATTCGGCTTGTAGTCAGCCGGAAATGCGGATGCGGACTGCGCGTAGGCAGTTTTTATTGTGCTCACACTGGTAAGGAACAATAAACAAAATATGAGTTTTTTCATCGTTATCAATTTTTTATCATTTAACCATAAAGACAAAATAAAGTCAAAAAATCCTCCCCTATTGTCAGGGAAGGATTTGTGGTAGCGTCAATGCTTTAATGCTGTTGAAATGCTAAGGGTAAAGGAACGGTTACCATACGGTAAATTGTACGTATCAAAGTTTTTGAAATAAGCCAGATTAACCATAACGCCCCTATACTTTAAACCACCGCCTACTGTCACTCCGCTGTAGTCAGGATTTAACATATTGACTGCAATCAAGCCAAATCCGGCGGTGTAAGTTACAGGTCCTTTGCCGTGAGGCTTGAAATCGTATTCAACACCAGCGCAGATAGTGGGCCGATTAAGATCCACAGAGCCAAACCAGTTCATTGCCTGATACTGAGCGGATTCTTGAGCATTTTGGGGCTGGCTAGGATACAGAGGCTCAAACACGTCAGCACTTAGAATGACTCGGTTGTAATTCATCAAAGGGTCGAACGTATAGGCGATACCTGTTCCCCACGTCATGGGAAAATGTTCTTCAATGCCTTTCATAGCAGGAGATTCATACCCCATTGCCGGCCCAAAGTTACTTAATGTTGAAGCGGCTGTGAGACCGATACCATATTCATTTCGGCCATCGAAAAATACTGAAATATCAGCCGAAACTCCAGCGCCGCTCGTTAAGTACCCGTGAGTATCCCCTTCAACCGTACGGATCAAGCCGGACATTGAAAACTTATTTCCCAGCATCCATGATAATCCTACAAAGGCCTGTCCTCCGCGTCCCACCGTTTCATTGAACTGAGCAGCTTGCAGGTTGCCTCCATTAAAGTATTGAATGCCTGTGAAAAAATCAGGGTGGTCACCGTCGCCCATATGCACATACGAAACACTGGTAATGTTTGCGCCGTTGAATGGCGTGTTGCTTACTGAAAACAGCTCTTCGTTAAGATTGTTTTCCTGATCACTTTGGTAGTCATCAGACAAAGCCGCAAATCGAGCTGCATCATTGAACATATAAGTCGCATCTGGGCTGGTTAACACAGCTAGGCCTCCACCTCCGTGGAGCATAGTTTGCCCTCCCACGGGAGTAGTTAAGTCTTTCCGGTACAACGGACCGTTTGGCGTTTGGCCATAGACAGTTGCTGTCCCTCCTATCAAACTGATAAGAAAAACAACGATAAGGTTCTTTTTCATCTGTTATTCTTTTTTTAATATTTTTGATTTTTTTAAATAATACATATTTTTCAAATTTTGTCAATGTACAAGGCGCAATAACAAAATCCCTCCATTGAGATTCAACAGAGGGATTTTGTATTTGCTTATCGCTTTCCGTTTTTGCGGCGAGTGATAACGTTCTTGTTTGAGTACTTCTTTGGAGTACGAGTACGCACACCGTAGGCTTGCTTACCATGACGGGTCTTAGGACCGCGACGGAGACCAATACCTTGTACGCCTTCACCACCACCGTGTGGGTGATCTACAGGGTTCATGGCAGTACCACGAACTGTAGGACGAATACCCTTCCATCGTGAACGTCCAGCCTTACCGTACTTCACGAGCTTGTGCTCATCATTTGATGCTTCACCAATAGTTGCCCAGCAATCGTCCTGTACGCGACGGATTTCTGTAGAAGGCATCTTGAGCTGAGTGTAGCCGTCATTCTGAGCGATGATCTGTGCGAATGTTCCCGCACTGCGAACCATCTTGGCACCCTTTCCTGGCTTCAATTCAATATTGTATACAAATGTACCAGAAGGGATGTTCTTAAGTGGAAGACGATTACCTACTTCAATAGGAGCGTTTTCACCCACTACGAATGTACTGCCCACGCCAACGTTCTTTGGAAGCACTACGTAACGCTTTTCACCGTCCTTATAGACAGCCACACCGATGAATGCTGAGCGGTTTGGGTCGTATTCAACAGTAGTGATCTTCGCAGGGATGTCATGCTTGTTGTACATGAAGTCCACCAAACGATATAAGCGCTTGTTACCACCTCCCTTGTGAGGAACAGTGATGCGACCCATGTTGTTGCGACCTACTGAACGCTTGCCACCCTTTGTAAGAGACTTTTCAGGAGTGCTTGTAGTAAGCACCTTTCGATAGTCGATGGTTACAGTGTTTCGGTTTGATTTAGTTGTTGGTTTATATGTTTTCATTGCCATGGTAATAACTCTTATGCGATATCAATCGTTACTCCTTTTGGAAGAAAGACGTATGCCTTCTTGCCATGATTTCCAAAACCGAGACGACCGCGACGGAAGTAACTCTTGCGAGGCATGGTTACGGTGTTTACTTTTACAGGAGTTTTCTTGTATTGAGCCTTGAATGCTTTTGCGATTTCTGACTTAGTTGCGTTTACTGCTACGTCAAAAAGGTAGATGCTGTACTGAGTTGCATTAGCAGCCTTTTCAGTAACGCGAGGGTTTTTCAAAACACTCACTACTACCTTTGTTTCTTCTTTTGTTTCTTTTTTCTTAGGCATGATGATAACTCTATGCAACCTTAGCTTCTAAGACTGCTACAACCTTTGCAGGGTCGACTACCACTACGTTATGGAATGACATTGCTACCAACGCGTTGAGGTCTGCAGCAAGCATTACAGTCACACCTGGAAGGTTTGCAAAACTCTTTTGGATAAGTTCGTTAGCCTCAGGAAGAACAAGCAATGCTGTTGTTGGCTTTTTTGAGCCAAGCTTTTCAAAGCCCTTCACACCAGCAAGCGCACTTAGTGCAGTTGCAGCGTCCTTTGTCTTGATAGCATCGAAGGCAAAAGAATTCACGAAAAGAATGTTACTGTCAGCGAACTTGCGTGAAAGAACTGTAAGGAGTGCCTTAACGCGCATTTTCTTGTTGATCTTCTTTGAGTAGTCCTTGTCATTGCGAGGACCGAAGGTTACGCCTCCACCAACCCAGATTGGTGAACGAGTTGAACCGTGACGAGCACGTCCTGTACCCTTCTGTCTCCATGGCTTCTTACCACCACCAGAAACTTCACTACGATCCTTACTGTGAGCTGTACCTGCACGCTTGTTAGCCTGCATACCAACTACAACCTGGTGAACGAGGTCAGCATTCCAAGGAAGGCCGAATACCTTTGCTGGAAGAGTGATTGTTCCTGCACTAGCACCCTTTTGACTGTAGATTGTAGCGTCTAGGTTCTTAGTTACTGTCTTTTTTGTTGTTACTGTTTTCTTTTCCATATATAAACTCTTAACCGACAATACTAATAACGGTACCGCGACGACCTGGCACTGCTCCACTAATATAGATCAGGTTATTTTCTGCATCTACTGCAACAACTTTCAAACCTTTAACGGTTACTGTGTCTCCACCAGTACGTCCCGCCATGCGCATACCTTTAACCACGCGACCTCCGGCACGACCTGGACCGCCACCGATAGAACCTGGTTCACGCTCTGAGTGCTTCTGACCGTGTGAGCGAGGACCTCCCTTGAAGTTGTAACGCTTTACAACACCCTGGAAACCTTTTGCTTTTGAAGTACCAGATACTGTTACGTTGTCCCCTTTTTCAAAAGATTCAACAGTCAATGTATCACCGATAGTAGCCTCAACAGCTCCATCTGTACGAAATTCTTGTACTTGCTTGTAACCCTTACCACCAAATTGACCAAGCTGAGCCTTGCCCACGCGAGATTCCTTTTGTTCAACGGTACCGAGCTGTACAGCTGTGTATCCGTCACGTTCTACTGTCTTGATACCAGTTACAACGTTTGGCATAGCCTTTACAACTGTAACAGGCATAACCTTGCCGCTCTCATCGAAGAGCTGAGCCATATTTTCTTTTGTTCCTAATATATATTTCATTACTTTGTCTGTTCGTACCCTAGGGTTTCCCCTGAAGGCATTGGACCAATTAAATTAACAAGTCCCAGGATTATACACGGGATTGGAAAAAGTGCAACTTTTCGTGAGACCTTGCCTCACGATAGCAATACTTAGAGGTTGAACCTCCAATAACTCGCATAAACTGGCCATACCCTTCGACTACGCTCAGGGTAAAAACAAAAAGCCGCCCCACATGTGGGGCGGCTTTTTGTTTTTACATCATCTTCACATCGATATCAACGCCAGATGGCATAGATAGGTTTGTGAGAGATTCGATGACCTTCGGAGAAGGGTTTTCGATGTCGATGAGACGCTTGTGCACGCGCATTTCGAACTGTTCACGAGCATTTTTGTAAATGAATGGTGAGCGGTTCACGGTGTACTTTTTGATCTCAGTCGGAAGAGGGATTGGACCTCGTACTACTGCGTCGTAACGAGTAGCTGTATCAATGATCTGCTTCACTGAAGCATCAAGAATCTTGTTTTCGTAAGCACGAACGCGGATTCGGAGCATTGACTGAAGGTCATCCTTCTTTGGAGCTTTCTTGGTTGTTTTTGTTGTTGTCGCCATATCTTTTTGTCTAAAGAGCCTTGTCTATATCTTTAGTGATTACGCAATAACTTTTGTAACAACACCTGCACCGACAGTTCGTCCTCCTTCACGGATAGCGAAGCGCATTTGATCTTCGATAGCTACTGGTACTACGAGCTTAACAGTGATCTTCACTGTGTCTCCTGGCATAACCATTTCTGTACCTGCAGGAAGAGTAACTTCACCAGTCACGTCAGTTGTACGGATGTAGAACTGAGGCTTGTAACCGTTTACGAATGGAGTGTGACGGCCACCTTCTTCTTTCTTAAGAACGTAGATTTCACCTTCGAATTCTGTGTGAGGCTTCACTGTACCTGTCTTGGCAAGAACCTGACCGCGAGTAAGGTCTTCTTTCTTAACACCGCGAAGCAAGATACCTGCGTTGTCACCAGCCTGACCTTCCTGGAGGTTCTTGTTGAACATTTCGATACCAGTAACAGTAGTCTTTGCAGTATCCTTGATACCAACAATTTCTACTTCTTCACCAACCTTAACGATACCACGTTCGATACGGCCAGTTACCACTGTACCGCGACCTTCAATAGAGAAGATGTCTTCGATAGGCATAAGGAATGGCTTATCAACGTCACGTTCTGGAAGTGGGAAGTATGTGTCGAGAGCGTTACAAAGATCAAGAACTTTTTGAGCCCATGGATCTTCGATTGAAGTAGCTTCAAGCGCCTTCAAACCTGAACCGCGGATAACAGGACAATCCTTGTCAAAACCTTGCTTTCCAAGGATTTCACGGATTTCTTCTTCCACGAGGTCAAGCATGTCAGGGTCATCAACCATGTCACACTTGTTTAGGAACACGATGATCTTTGGCACACCAACCTGCTTTGCAAGAAGGATGTGTTCACGAGTCTGAGGCATAGCACCGTCAGTAGCAGCAACAACGAGCACTGCACCGTCCATTTGAGCGGCACCAGTAATCATGTTCTTGATGTAGTCAGCGTGACCTGGAGCATCAATGTGAGCGTAGTGACGAGTAGCTGTAGAGTACTCGTTGTGGGAAATGTTGATAGTAATACCACGTGCCTTTTCTTCAGGAGCACCGTCAATATCACTGATTCCCTTCATCTTAACAGTTTGTCCAGCCATGTTTAGGACATGGAGGATAGCCGCTGTAAGCGTAGTCTTACCGTGGTCAACGTGACCGATAGTACCTACGTTTACGTGTGGCTTTGAGCGATCAAAATCTTGAGTAGCCATAAATAATGTAATTTATAATTAGATAATAATTTAACAAACAAAAACAACGCAAATTTGCGATTGTGCCCTATCATAGCTCTTGTAAAGGTCATTTGTCAACTAAAAAGGCGCTCCCGTAGGGAGCGCCTTTTTATCCTTTAGATTACTTACGAGACTCTGCGATAGTTGTCGCCACGTTTTGTGGAACGATATCGTAACGGATGAATTCCATGGTGAAGCCTGCGCGACCCTCAGTCATAGAACGCAAGTTTGTCATGTATCCGAACATTTCAGACAATGGCACTACGGCATTAACCACCTGGTTCATACCGCGAGTTTCCATACCTTCGATAAGACCACGTCGTGATGAGAGAGATCCAGTCACGTCACCCATGAACTTGTCAGGGGTAACAACTTCCACCTTCATCATCGGCTCAAGGATCACCGGCTTCGCAGCGCGAGCAGCTTCCTGAACTGCCATACTAGCGGCGATCTTGAAGGCCATTTCGTTCGAGTCAACTTCGTGGAATGATCCATCGTAAAGGTCGACAGAAACGTTTTCCATCTTGAAGCCTGCCACGATACCGCGATCAAGACCTTCCTTCAAACCTTTTTCAATCGGTGCGATGTATTCCTGCGGAATAGCACCTCCCTTGATGTTGTTGATGAATTCAAATCCTTCTGAACGCTTCACGTTCTTTGGCAAATCCTTAGGATCAACACTTTGATCCATTGGCTTGATCTTGATTTTCACGTGACCATAGTTACCCTTACCACCAGACTGCTTGATGTACTTACCTTCTGCCTGCGCTTCGGTAGTAATAGTTTCGCGATATGCCACCTGTGGCTTACCAACGTTTGCCTCCACGTTGAATTCACGCTTCATACGGTCAACGATGATTTCAAGGTGCAGTTCTCCCATACCTGCAATGATAGTTTCTTCAGTTTCAGGGTCAGTTGAAACACGGAAGGTTGGGTCTTCATCAGAAAGACGGTTAAGCGCAAGACCCATTTTTTCCTGGTCAGCCTTTGTCTTTGGTTCAATACGAAGGTTGATAACTGGTTCTGGGAACTTGATACGGTCAAGAATGATTGGCTTGTCTTCGTCACAGAGAGTATCAGAAGTCTTTGCTTCCTTAAGACCAACAGCAGCGGCAATTTCTCCGGCGAACACTTTCTTCAATTCTTCACGCTGGTCAGCCTGCATGCGCACGATACGACTCAAACGCTCTTTGTTACCAGTACGAGGGTTGTAAATGTATGAACCAGCTTCCACTGTTCCAGAATACACACGGAAGAATACGAGCTGTCCAACGAATGGGTCAGCCATTGACTTGAAGGCCAATGCTGCAAACGGTTCCTTGTCATCAGCATGACGCTCCAACGGTTCGTCAGTATCAGGATCAGTTCCTGTTACGGCCTTAATGTCAGTTGGAGCTGGAAGATAGTCAACAACGGCGTCAAGCACGAGCTGCACACCCTTGTTCTTCAATGCACTACCTGCATATACAGGGAAGATTTCGTTGGCAATAACTGCCTTACGCATAAGCTTTTTCAATACTTCAAGCGTAGGTTCCTTGCCTTCAAGGTATTCATTCATGATCCCTTCGTCATTCTCAACGATGCGTTCGATAAGCTCTGCACGATACTTCGTTGCATCAGCCATCATGTTTTCAGGGATTTCTTTTTGGACAACCTTGTTACCCATGTCACCTTCGAAGTAGTACGCCTTCATTTCAAGAAGATCGATAACGCCTTCGTGGTTTTCTTCAAGTCCGATTGGAAGCTGTGCACGAACCGCCTTCTTTGAAAGACGATCCTGAATAGTCTTGTATGAGTGTTCAAATGAAGCACCAGTACGATCAAGCTTGTTCACAAAACAAATACGAGGAACGTTTGCTTCGTCAGCATAACGCCAGTTGGTTTCTGACTGAGGCTCAACACCTGCAACACCGTCGAATACCACAACGGCACCGTCGAGCACGCGAAGTGAACGCTTCACTTCAACAGTGAAGTCAATGTGTCCAGGGGTATCGATAATGTTAAATCGGAAACGCTTGTTCTTGTCTGCGTTTGCATATGTTGGGATCCAGGTACAACTAACCGCAGCGGCAGTAATAGTGATACCGCGCTCACGTTCTTGTTCCATCCAGTCAGTTGTAGTTTCACCTTCGTGAACCTCACCGATCTTGTGACTCATACCTGTATAAAAGAGCACACGCTCTGAAGTGGTAGTCTTACCCGCGTCAATGTGGGCAATAATACCGAAGTTTCGTACTTTTTCGATTGGGAATTCTCGTTCCATAATAATTGTTGTTTTGTGTTTTACGCTTAATTAATAGAGTCCCCATACTATAGGGCTAAAGAATGGTTTTGGCAATAGAAAAATCCCTCTTTTGATTGAGGGATTTTTCGAGGGTTTATTAGAAGTTTCCGAGGTGGGCGAATGCCTTGTTGGATTCTGCCATTTTGTGGGTATCCTTTTTCTTTTTCACGGCATTTCCTTCACCTTTTGCAGCGAGAGAAAGCTCGTCGGCCAATGCTACTGCTGTTTTTACTCCCTTGCGAGACTGTGTAGCATCAATGATCCAGCGCATAGCAAGCGCGTTGCGGCGTTCAGTACGAACTTCACGAGGCACCTGGTAATTTGCACCGCCAACACGACGTGAACGCACTTCAACCAATGGGCCAGCGTTCTTGATAGCGTTTTCAAATACATCAATAGGAGCTTCTTCGCCACCCTTTTCCTTGATGATATCAAGCGCATCGTACACGATAGTGCGTGCAGTGTTCTTCTTACCATCTTGCATGATGTTATTGATGAACTTTTCAAGACGTTCTGATCCGTACTTGATGTCTGGCTTAACGATATTTCGATTTGTTACTTTTCTACGCATAATGATTATTTCTTGGCTTTAGGAAGCTTAGTTCCGTATTTTGAACGACTCTTACGACGCTTTTCAATACCCTGAGTATCGAGACGACCGCGAACAATGTGATAACGCACACCGATCAAGTCTTTCACACGACCTCCGCGGATCATAACTACAGAGTGTTCCTGTAGGTTGTGACCTTCACCTGGAATGTATGCAGTAACTTCCTGACCGTTAGTAAGACGGATACGAGCGATTTTACGAACCGCTGAGTTCGGCTTCTTTGGGGTATTAGTAGTTACCTTAGTACATACGCCACGCTTGAATGGAGATGGGTAAAATACTGGTTTGTTGTGGATGTGGTTCATTCCACGTGAAAGTGCCACCGCCTTTGGTTTGCGAGCGACATTCTTTCGTGGTGTTTTGATTAGCTGGTTAAACGTAGCCATGTCCCGCTATGCTACTACACTCTACAAAAAAAGACAAGCGCCTTTATAAGGGAACACTAATTCCTGTCAGCAAGCTGAAAAGATTGGACAGTAACGGAGAGAGAAAAGCCCAGCCAAATACGATAAATAACAGCAACAACGGCAAGCTAAATTGCTCAATAAATCTCATGATTTTAAGGGAACGCTGAGGCAATACGGCATATAAAAATCGAAAACCATCAAGTGGCGCAAGCGGAATACTGTTAAATATAGCCAAAACAAGGTTTATAAGGACGATAATGCCTGATCCTGTTATTAAAGGTACATTTTCATAATGAAAAGCCAAGGAAATGCGAATAACCAGGGCAAAAAAGACAGCAATACTAAGATTAACGATGATACCAGCAATGGAAACCTTGGCTTCACTGGTGCGTCCATTCTTTAGATTTTCAGGATTATATGGAACCGGCTTTGCCCATCCTACCAAAAACGGCGTACCGGAGAGAATAAGTACGAGCGGAAGAATAACTGACCCAAACCAATCAATATGCTTTAAGGGATTCAATGTGATACGACCTAAATTTCGAGCTGTTGGATCCCCTTCCCGTTCCGCGATCAAGCCATGGGCGACTTCGTGAACAATGATAGAAAATATGAGAACGATAAAGTAAAAAATTGATGCTGTAGTAACCATGTAAGCTTATTATACAGTAAAGCGCTTTCCTACGTAGCCACTATTTACTGAAAACGGTGAAGACGTGTAGGCAAGATCATATGTCCCATCTTCATTACGTTTCTCAATAGTGACATAATATAGGCCTTTTGAAAGTAAGCATGTAAATTGACCCTCGTAGGAAGTAATTTTTTGAGAAACTTTATTATTAGTTTTAGCGGAAAAAATACTGACTTTTGCAAACCCCACTGGCAATCTCGTCTTTTTATCCAGAACAAAGCTATGGGCATATTGTCGATGATGCCAGGTATACGCAAGCACTACCAAAGAAATACCGATGATAATTTCCAGCCGAAGCTGCGAAGCATATGAAGGGCAGTACAGTGATCCGAACATGGCCAAGATCATGGCTATAATGCTGTATGTTTTTGCAGCGCGAAAATATGTTTCTGTATCATCAAATCGATAAAATAGGTTTCTGCGCTTTTTTTCAACCTGATTCCAGTCTTCTTCTATAGGGTCCATAGGAATACTGATGACAAGTGACCGCTCTGCATCAGCAATCTCAACAATAGACCCAAAGTATAAATTAGTGTATTTCCCATCAACTTTGGAGTCGATCATGGCAAGAGAAGGAAAAGTATAGTTAGTCTTACCCGCTTCAATGGTATATAAGCCGCGAGGTAATAATAATGAAAAGCGTCCGTTGAGATCGGTGATAATGCTGGAGACTTCCTTGCCTTGCATATTGCGAACAGTCACGTATGCAGGATCGATAGGAAGCTTCGTTTTTGAATCATAAACGACGCACCAGGTACCGTCTCTTTTTACGATGCCAAAAAATGTCAGAATATTGGCCCCATAAATATACGGCAGCAAAACTAGGCTTCCCAAGTACGGAATTTGAAGCATTAACACGAGGGCTGAAGCAATAACAATTCCTGTTATAGAAAACGGCAGAGTTCCCAGGAATATAGTGAGAAATTGTAAAATCACTATGACAGCCTTTCCCAGCATGGTACTAAAAGCTATAAAAGACATGACAATACTATAGAGCAGCATAATGGCAGAAAAGACGACGGTCTTGCATAAGGTATGCCTCTATGGTACCATGCGCGAACATATGGCAAAAGAATGTGCAATAACTAAAAAGACTTCTCAGGTAGGCGGCAAGTACGCTAACCGCACTCGTGCGACTGTGTTTACCCCAACAGGCAGTCACCGCAAGTACGCTAACCTTCAAAAGAAGCGCGTATACGTGCCTGAGCTCGACAAGACTCTTACGCTTACTGTTTCTACAAAGGGCATGCGCACTATCCAAAAGAATGGTGCTTACAGTACTCTTAAAACAGCCGGTGTTTTGAAATAATTAAAATCAGAAAGGGCGTTCCTTACGGAACGCCCTTTTTATTTCAATGTCTATATTTATTTCGTTTATTTCTAATTCTGTTTGATCCTCGTAAGGGAATGTGAGGATTTCTTAGCATAAACCCAATAAGATTTGAAATTGTCCTTTCACCTTGGAAAGTTTCCAATTCACCAATAGATTGAAGCATAATCAAGTTGTTTAGTTTCCCTTACTATATCCTATCTTCGGCTTAATGCCAAAATGTCCGCCAGCATTTCTGCGCGTTGGTGCATCAGGACATGCTCTTGGTATTCAGGTAGTGTAATAATCCTGTCGCAGAGCAGGCAGATGATTTGGAGGGGTTTCTTTTCTTCGATTTTTTCTGTTTGGTCTTCCATATGATTTTTCCAAAGTATAAATTTTAGATGCTCAAGAAAAATGAAATGTTTATTCAACACTTCTCCATTTCCACTGAGAAGTGCCATCGGTATAAAGATCCACCGTTCCCTTTTGCTGTGTGCTAATCCACGAAATACCAAGAGCCTGCAAACGCGCAAGCGTTTCAGTGTTTGGATGACCGTATTTGTTGTCGACACCTGCGGAAATCAAACCAAGGTCAGGATTTACTGCCTGCAGGTATTCAGTACTCGAAGAATATTTCGACCCGTGATGTCCTAATTTCAAAATATCTGATTTCAAATCCTGTCTATCTGCCAATACCAGAAAATGCTCGACTGATGATGGAGAGTCTCCAGTAAACAATGCCGTGCGGTTACCTATTTGTAATTTCCCTACGACGGAGGCAGGGTTGGTTTGCCAATTACTGGTATCTCTATCGGGAAACAGAATAGTAAATGTACTGAGTGGTTTGGTATCGAGTGTAATAACCATGTTTCTTCTCACGTAATAAGAAGATATGTGTTCTTTTGCCAAGGCTTGATACAGCGAGGTAAATGTTTTGGTGTCAGTCATCACTTGAGACGTGAGAAATAATCCGACATGATATCGACCCAAGACATACTGCAATCCTCCGATATGGTCAGCGTCCGGATGAGTGGCAATCATGACGTCTATGGACGAGTCATTTGGAGGTAATACCTTGGAAAGTTCGGAAAGGACAGTCGTGTCGCGGCCGCCGTCTATCAGTATTTTTTTACCGTCGGCGGCCTCAATCAAAAAGCTGTCGCCTTGGCCGATATTGAGCATAAAAATATGTGACAAAGTGACATGCTTTTGGGGCTGTAGCAAGAAGCAAGCTACAGCAAGGCATCCGGCACCAAAAAATAGCAGCAATACCTGTTTATGTCTGGTCATGTATAATAAATAGCATATTACTAATAAATAAAATCTGAGTATGTATACAGAACAACAATTTTCTATTCCGGCATTGAATGGCATCAGTGAAAAAACAATCGAAGAGCACAAGAAGCTTTATGCTGGCTATGTGAAGCACGCAAATTTGATTGCTGATCATATCAAGGAACTTTCTGCCGACGCAGAAAAAAACGTGTATGAAATCAACGAACTACAGCGCCGTTTTGCATTTGAATGGGGCGGCATGAGAAACCATGAAGTCTATTTTGCCTTACTAGAAGGGGGTGCAAATACAGACGCTCCAACACTGAAGGCTGCCATCGAAAAGCAATGGGGTTCATTTGATGCATGGCTTGCTCGTTTTCAAGCGATTGCAATGACACGCGGTATTGGGTGGGCAATGCTCTATTTCGATACAAAAAGCGGTGAGCTCGTAAACGGGTGGGTTGATGAACAACACCTTGGTCAACTCGTAGGATGCGTTCCAATTGTAGCGCTTGATATGTGGGAGCACTCTTTCGTCGCTGACTATCAGCCATCAGGCAAGAAGCAATACGTTACTGATTTCTTGGCGCAGATGAACTGGTCTGTGGCAGAAAAGAATTTTGCAGCTCAAACCAAAACTGCGTAATTTCCTTTCGAAACACTATACCGAAAAATAATGTGTAACTAGCTATAACACCCCACCACGCAAGTGGTGGGGTGTTTAGTTGTGGCAACGTATTCAATACCTTCAATATATCGATAGCGACGATTCCAATATATGAAACAACTATTCCGCATAGTTGCGCCAAAGTAACAAACCATGAAACAGCCAACATGCTTGCTCCTGCCAGCATGAGCAATGGCGTAACAACAACCATCAAGATATTGGCAAACGGCGAAGCTAATGGGACTAAGCCTGAAAAATACATTGTATATGGCAACATAAATAACGGTACACACACTGCCAGTATGCTGACCTCCCTAATCTTGTATTGCTCCGGCAAGAAATGAAACAATGTTTTTATTTTTGGCAACACAACAATCATAAATAACGATGCCAAAAACGACAGATGAAAACCTGGATCAACAAATATTGTTTGCGGTGAGTAGAAGAAAAAGAACAGCACAGAAATCACCAGTGCGCGAAACGGTACGTATCCTCTCCTCAGTAACCCTGCCGATAGCGCAATACCGCCCATGATACCAGCGCGTATCGCAGATACCCCTGAGCCGCTGATAATGACAACGAGGACAATTGCCAGACCGGTAAGAATCGTTCTTAGCTTGAACGGCAATGCTCGCAACACTATCGATAGAAATACAACGAGCAACGTAATGTTTTCTCCTGATAACACTAAGACATGCAGAACTCCAGTCGTGCGAAAAAGACCTTGTACATACTCCGGTATACCACCCTGATATCCTGCCACTACCCCGGAGGCGATGCCGTCTATAGGAAATGCAATATATTTCGAAAATACATCCGCAATATAAAATCGCAATATTGTGCCAACTCTAATTATCGAAAATCTTCCTTTTGAAATTATCGTGACAGAAGCATGGGATACTAAGCCCATGATCCCTTTTGATTGCAAATAGTTTTTGTATGGAAACAATCTTCCAGTATCAGTCATAAAATCCTGAGCCTGTGTAATAGTTCCAAAAACTCTAACAACATCTCCTGGTAACAGCGAGCTTTGCATATCGATGGTTACCTGCACTAGCTTTTTATATTGCCGGTCTTGCGCTATCAGTATTGTTTTATCGAGTCTTCGGTCAACACTTTGTATGACGACAGAAAATGTTTCTCGACCAAAAAATGATTGCGAAACATTCTCCGTACGCAACGCCATAGTCCATGCACCTGCAAATATAAGAATGCCAAATAGTAGCCCGTACCAGAAAGCTTTTCGAGATAAAAAATTGATAAAGAAAAAAGCACTCGTCAGAGCGCTTATGATTCCTATAATTGGCAAACCGAGACTACAGCGATAGAGCAATGCTCCAAACAGTAGCAGCAGTGTAGCAAGCTCAATCACAACAGACTTGCCAACGTCCAATCCTGCATGAGTTCTGTCTCCTCTTCTTTTGAAAATACTTTTTTGTACTTTGCTCCTTTTACGCCCTTCACGCGCTTTTCACACGCAGCCCATGTCTTATCTGCATTCACAATGCCATTCACAAGTGAAACATATGAATATACTGGTTTGTCAGATGAAGATTTTTTTGTAGTTGTCGCTTTTGCTTTCATTGTAGTTTCATCAAACCCTTCTTCTTGAAGAAAGGTTCTATAATCTTTTAAACTTCCAGAAAATAATTTCTGATCGGTGCCCAGCGCAGCTTTTACTGCCAGGTCATCGCAGCGTTCATTGTACAAATCTCCTGCATGACCCTTAACCTTTTCAATAGACAATCGCTTACCGTACTCTTTGGTCAGTTTCAGAAGGTGTTCCCACTGACTCTTGTTTTCTACCGGCGTCTTGGTACTGGTAATCCAACCGTTTCTCTGCCAGCCATGTACCCACTTGGTAATGCCGTTAATGACATACATTGAGTCGCTGTATAAGGTCACGGGTCCGTCCCATGACAATGCCCCACTGTCTGATAGCACTGCTTCAACAGCGGCCAGTTCCATTTGGTTATTGGTAGCGTGTGCTTTCCTATCAGCAATTTCCATAACCATCTCTCCGGCTACAATAATAGCTGCGTATCCGCCCTTACCAGGATTGCCTCTTGAGGCTCCGTCTGTATATATGATCAATTCATCACTTCCACTTTTTGTCATACACTAAGTATAGCAAATCAGTTCTAAAGAATTTCTTTGCCACAAGGATTGTCTTTATTTCAATTTTAGGAACGGATCAAGGTAGTCGATAGCAATACCGCCATATGATGACTGGTCACCGAAGGCGCTGTTAAGCGCAGCAACCTGAGTAAACAGTGCCTGACGAGAAGTGTTGGAAAAAGTGACATATGCTGGCGTCACATCTCCCGTTTCCTGAGCTACGATAATTTTTGTACCGTTACCAGCGGCTGCTGCGTCTTGTATCTCAGTCTGAGCCAGAGCGATAGCACCGTCATCCCCCTCGGCCGTATTACGGTACGACATAATAATCATGCGATTACCAGCTTTGCGCCCAAGAATAGACAAGAGGATATTGTAAGCGTAATTGGTTGCACCACCATATGTAATCTCTGGAGTCCACTGCTGAAGGCGATCGTAAAAGTGAGGTAATACCATGGTCAGCGGCAGGTTTTCCTTGGCAGCCTGCTTTTGCAGGATATCAACAAGACCAACGTAGTTTTGAAGCACCGTTGCCTGGTTATCGCTATATTGAGGAAGAAGATATGACTCTATGTCGTATTGCATGCCACGGAATCCTGCTGGGTGCGTATTATTGAATGAAGAGACGTATGACATGATGTCGACAGCCTTTTGACGCTGCGCTGATTCTCCCCAATCGCGCCAGCCGGCTTCCGCATCAACCGCAATGCCGTACTGATGAGCCAAAGCAATGAATGATTCCAAGTTGGCACTGTACGAAGCAATGTCCTTGGCACGCTGTGTACTGTCAGTCTCATACGCCAAGTCAAGATATCGGTCAATTGTGAGATAGATGACATTGAAACCATTCGCCGATGCGGCTTTTACGATGTTCTGCATATTGGCACTGCTCATCCCACTGACATCGTTCCATTCCCACACCCCAGCTTCATGCCCTGAGGATATAGGAATCTTTGTAGTATCAGTAACTGCAGGGAGGACAACGGAGGCACTTGAGGCAACCATAGCGGCAGGTGCGCTGGAATTACCGGCAGTAGTGCAGGCATCACTGCCGTTATCGGCACTGAGACAGCCCTGAAGCGGTGCAGCTGAGGATGACTGAATCGTAGTACTTAGACTAATGATTTTACTTTGCTTGTATGCAAGTCCGCCAAAAACCCAGTAGTATCCGTCACTGGTTGCGGCCGGCGTAGCACTGGCAAATTGTTCAGCAGGATCATAATACAAGGACAGTGATGCGTTTGCGCACGTTGTCTTGCCTGCATTGGAAACAGTAACGGTATAGCTACCAGTGCCTGACGATGCTGTTTTTTTTGCAATGCTTAACACCAAACTACACCCCGCAGGAGCAGCGACGGAAACAGGCGTGGGAGTAGAGACAGCCGGAACTCGTATGCTTTGCTTATTGGCAACGTTATCAGTATAGACCCCAATAGTTGCATCAGAACGCTTGGTAGTTAATGGAACTGCGACACTTTCAGGTTTTTTATGCCGAACCAACAAAAGCACAATGGCAAGGATGCCTATTATAGTAACCGCAATAATAGCCCTTTGTAGAAATAATTTATTCATAGTATGTATGTTTTTATGCATCACTCATCACGCCCTTGCGCTTCCATCGCTGCCATGTAACTTCCTGACGACGAAGATACATCCAGGAAGACTTTACCAGAGCGCTGTACTCTACAATGGTGGTGAGGTAAAACAACATCCAGCCGATTGGGAAGAGAACATAGAATGACCATGAGCGATTTTTACGGTCGTCAAACAAGACTTGAATGAAGAACATCGTTGTCACCACGATGATACCTGAGATGAAGGACGAATAGTCCTTTGTAAGAAATGAGTAAATGTACAGGAAGATTAGAAAGAGCGGTTCAAGGAAAAGCTGCAGGTCACCGATCATTGCCAGCGGCAGAACGCAGCATGTCAGTACTTTTTGATGCTTGGAATTGGTGCTAAAAAAGAGATGCCGAAAGTTCTGAAATGTTTGGAATCGTCCGCGTTTCCACCGCAACCGTTGCTTGCGTAACCCTGCAAGGTCAGAAGCTCCTTCGGTGTACACGATCGCATCTGACGCATAAATGATCTTCATGCCGGCATCCTGAATACGCATCGACAACTCAATGTCCTCAGTGATATTGCCGACACTGTAGCCACCAATCTGCTCAAAGACTTCTCGCCGAAATGCTCCTGCGGCGCCCCCGATGATGTAAATGGCATTGAACAGTGAGTCAGCTTTTTTGAAATAAAATGAGAAGAGAAATTCTAGATACTGGATAACACCAATAACACTACCAGTGTTACCGATTTTCACATTTCCCACAGCGGCCATAACCTTTGGGTCGGCAAAGTATCGAACAAAGCGGTCAATAGTATGAGGGGTAACGGCACAGTCCGCATCGATTGATATCAGAATGTCACCATGAGAAAGACTGATGGCAGTATTGAGCGCGCTGCCCTTTCCGCCATTCTCCTGATAGTGATACACAATATCAATATCACCCCTATATCGAGCAATGAATCGTTTAATGATAGTATCCGAGTTGTCGGTTGAACCGTCATTAACGATCACCAGCTCAGTATTACGATATGAGCTTTTTAGAAGACTTTCTATGGTAGCGATAATACCCACCTCTTCATTCCAGGCTGGAATCATGATACTGACCTTCGGCTTATACGCCTTGACCTTTGATCGCAATCGAATTCGATACTTCCAAAAACGCCAGACGTCATACCACGGACTGATGACCATGTACGTAAAGTACTTCGTAAGAAGTACCGTTGCGAAAATAATAATAATGCTGCGCAACCACGGCAAAATATTATGCTGGGAAGGATGAAGAACTAATACGGAAAAAATAATAAAGGCCGTTATGATATAGAGTAAGCCATAAAGAATAAACTTTCTCCATATGTTTCTTTTGATTTTAAAACTCATGCATTACGAATAATCCGCAATGTCATTTTGCTTACAAAGTTTGATATGAGTATAAATAGAAGAAAGATCGTAACTAATTTATAACTAAAAATCATATGGGAGACCCAGACCATGCTGAGAAACTTCACAAACAGTATGACAATCGGAAAACTAAACAAGCTGATATATAAGTATGAAATTTTTTTGCTGTCCATACATAATATACATACGCACAAACATCGGCTCACGTTTCATTATTAAAATAAGGAAACACATTTATGTATTTTGCAACCGCGTGTTTACAATTACCTGTTACAAAATATTTTTGATGTGAATACGAATGCCTCCACGCCAACCAGCTTCAAGAGTGCCGAGTATTGAAACTGTATTTCCAGTTGAACCTTTTTGAGCGCAGTCTTCTGTAGCAAAAAATGTAAATGCCGTAGCAGTTCCAGTCGCATCTGCGATAACGCATTCTAAGTGCTCCTTTGCCTTACCGAATTTTTTAGTACTTTCAATAGTAACGTTTTCAAACAAGAACACCGGCTCAGGATTACCGATGCCAAATGGCGCGAACTGACGAATCGCTTGGAGATGGCGGACAGTAGCGCAAGAGAGAGGCAGTGTGAGCGGCGGCACCGACG
>JARIGO010000011.1 GCA_029288805.1 Candidatus Nomurabacteria bacterium | reverse complement strand
CCGGGTCTCCTGATTTTTTATAGTGAAAAGTTTTTGAGATTATAGAGATCCTCTACTTCCGCTTCAGATTTTTGTACTTCTTCAGAGTTTCGATCATCAAGCGCTTGGACATTTTCTTTCTCTGCTTCCGGATAATCAGTTTCAATACCTGTTTCCATTACACTGATATTTTCAACAGGCGCTGGGCTTGGTGACACGACTGCATTCTCTTTTTGCTTGCTTAGCACCCCAAGAATCAGGTCAAGATCATCATTTGAGAAATAATCGATAGTGATCTTGCCTCCTGCTTCCTTTGGTTCGATATGCACGCGAGTACCGAGGCTTTCCTGGAGCTGCTGTTCGATCTGCATAAGCTCTGCATTAGGGATAAGCTCTCGCTTACGCACCTTGTCAGTAGCAATACGACGAGCAATGCGTTCCGCTTCACGCACCGTGATCTTGCGGATAGTGATTTCCTTAAACAGTGTCGCCTGCTCTTCAGGACGACTTGAAAGCATCATCAATGGACGGGTATGACCTTCGTTGATCTTGCCGGCTGACAATGCGTCAAGAATATCCTGTGGCAATGACAACAGGCGAATGGTGTTGGAAACATATTCACGACTCTTGCCCATTTTCTGACCGATCTGCGTATGGGTGAACTGAAACTCTTCCACCAGTCGAGCAAATGCGCGAGCACGCTCAACAGCGTTCAAGTCCTCACGCTGCAAGTTTTCGATGATAGCAAGCTCAAGCTTCATCATTGAGTCATCACCGACACGAATGATGGCAGGCACTTCACGCAAGCCAGCAAGCTTTGATGCGCGCAAACGACGCTCTCCGGCAATGAGTTCATATTCAGTTACCAATCCTCCATCAGGAGTCTCTCGTTCAACGCGTGAGACAGTCAACGGTTGCAGAATACCGTACTGACGAATTGATTCTGAGAGGTCTTTCAACGGTCCTGGATCAAATTCCCGACGTGGTTGGTATGGGTTTGGAACAATCTTATCGACTTCAATAAAGAAAATTGAGTTGCTATACAGGTTGGACATGGCAATAGTGTACCATAACAAAAACAGCTAGGAATTTCCTAGCTGTTTATTAGTGCCGGAGAGAGGACTCGAACCTCCACACCCTTGCGAGTAATCGATTTTGAGTCGATCGCGTCTACCATTCCGCCACACCGGCATAGGATGCCGCTATCAGGAGATTGGCGGCAACCTGGCACCATCATTACATTTTTCTGACTTTTTTTCAAATGGTCACATATACTCTTCAAGTTTTATGCTAGAATCGCCATATGCAAAAAATAGTAGTAATTTGTGGCCCTACTGCCACAGGTAAGTCCGACTATGGAGTTCGACTCGCCAAGGAAATTGGGGGTGAGATTATTTCTGCTGACTCTCGACAAGTCTATAAAGGTCTCAATATTGGAAGTGGCAAAATCACCGTGAAGGAAATGAAGGGTATTCCCCATTATCTGATCGATGTCGCCAGCCCGAAAAAAGTCTTCTCTGTTGCTCAGTACAAAAAGCTCGCTGCCAAAGCCATCAAAACTATTTTGAAAAAAGGTAAAACACCGATCATTGTCGGCGGTACTGGTTTTTATATTGATGCAGTTATCTTTGATCAGCAGCTGCCCGAAGTTCCTCCAAATACTGTGTTGAGAAAAAAACTAGAAAAGTTTTCCTTGGAACAATTACAGCAAAGACTGCAGGAGCTTGATCCTGAACGGTACGAAAGTATTGATACAAGAAATCCTGTACGATTGATCAGGGCGATTGAGATAGCAGAAGCACTTGGTAGCGTTCCCAAAGCTACACGCACTCCTCTGTATGACATTGAATGGATCTACCTTGATTTTCCTGATGAAGAATTAAAGAATCGCATTCACACTCGCCTACTGAAGCGCATGAAGCAAGGCATGCTTAAGGAAGTTGAGCAGCTTCATGAAAAAGGACTTTCATGGAAGCGACTTGAGGCACTTGGCTTGGAGTATCGTTTTGTGGCACTCTATCTGCAAGACAAGCTTTCAAAACAAGATATGTTAGTGCAACTTGATACTGCCATCTGGCAGTATGCCAAGCGCCAACGTACCTGGTTCAAAAAATATGCAAAGAGTATCTAATACATTTTTTAATAGGCCGGCATTAGTGGTAGCAAAGGAACTGCTCGGCTGCTATCTTGTGAGAACTATTGAAGGAGAAACCGTTCGATACATGATCACTGAAACCGAAGCCTATGTAGGACCACACGACCTTGCCAGTCATTCTTCAAAAGGACGGACAAAGCGTACTGAGGTCATGTACCAAGAACCCGGCACGATCTATGTTTACCTCATTTACGGCATGCATAACATGCTTAACATTGTGACCGACGAAAAGGACTATCCCGCAGCGGTATTAATTCGCGCAGTAGAACATGATGGCGAGCCAATCATCGGTCCAGGAAATGTTGCAAAGCACATGCGTATCGATCGAATGATTAATGGCAAAATGCTTGGCAAAGAAAGCAATCTTTGGTTTGAGAAGTCATCAAAAAAGATTACACGTAAAATCAAACGCACTCCTCGCATCGGTGTTGCATATGCCGGCCCAATTTGGGCAGAAAAGAAGTATCGGTTTATACTTACACCATGAACACCAAACAGGTCATTATGACCGCTACCATCATTGGCTCAACCATTGGTAGTTTTATTCCCTTGATATGGGGTGATGGCTTCCTCTCACTCTCTTCAGTCTTTTTTACTGCTCTCGGAGGATTTGCAGGTATCTGGATTGGATACAAACTTACTAGATAATATTGGCGGGCCCACCAGGACTCGAACCTGGAACTGCGGTTTTGGAGACCGATGTTTTACCATTGAAACTATAAGCCCAATATTTTATTTGCCAGCAAACTATAACAAAAAAAGCGGCTCAGAGCCACTTTTTTTGTTTTATTTCTTAGTTTCCTTAAAGGTTACAACCTTGCGGAGTTTCTTACTGTATTTCTTGAATTCAAGCTTAATACCTGCAAGTTTCTTCTTATTCTTACTTGACCAGTATGTTTCGCCGGTTTCCTTATTGGTTAATTTTACGAGGTTTTGTTGTGCCATAGTGGCAAAACTATAGCATACAGCCCTTTTTTGAGCAAATCTTTTATACTATCCTTATATATTGACTTTTTTATATAATTATGTATAATATATACAAAATCACTTTGTAATGAAAAGAAATTTAAAACCAAACCATCATGTGTTTACCCGCACATACGTTACATCTCTTGGCAATCTGACCGTAAAGAGCTCCCACAAAATGCTTGAGCTCGACAGGATGCTATGCAGAAATTTTAAACTTATCCCTGCAGGTAAAAAACTAACTAACCATTTAGCGGTTGGCCTGGAACTGATGAATTATCTTATTGCTATTCCCGACTTCTTTTCCTATCTATTGGAAAAAACAGGCGTTGCAAGCAAGGAAGATATCGGCATTTTGTGTAGTGGAAGTACGTTGTACATGGGAGCAATTCCTGTTTATAACATTTTCCTCCATTACAAAGCCGGCGAAAGTTCCGTCGAGGTTAATACCATTGGCAAAGACTTCTGTGGCCCGTTGCCTGAAATGTACCAGTTGGTATATGAAGCACCCGTACTTAGAAGCCGTCAGATGGTTCATTAGAATTATCCCCGTTTGATTACATCAAACGGGGATTTTTGTTTGCTATTTTATGTTCAAATATGGTACACCTTAATCACTATGGCTGCTCAGAAGAAGAAAAAGAAGAAAGCAAAGAGCGACCCTCAGCAAACATGGCTAGAAAACGGCGCAGAGTCAGCAACAAAGTGGCTGGGCTCTACTTCTTCATTGGTTGTGCACACCATACTCTTTGTAGTGGCAGCGATACTCCCTATCATTGGCGTACCGTTTGATATTGTATTGTTGGTAGTGACAACACTGGTTTCCCTTGAGGCTATCTACATGAACATTTTCATTCAGATGGCGGTGAACAAAAATACCGCTGACATCGAGGAGATTCAGGAAGATGTCGATGAGATTCAAGAAGACATTGAAGAAATCGGTGAAGACGTTGATGAAATTCAAAAGGACGTGGACGAGATTCAGGAAGACGTTGAAGGTATTGAAAAGGATGTCGACGAAATTCAAAAGGACGTTGATGAAATTCAAGAGGATATTGAAGAGCAAGAAAAAGAAGATGCCGAGGAAGAAACTCAGCAGCAAAAAGAATATGAGGCTCTGGCTTCCATACAAACCATCCTGACAAATCTCCAAAAAGAAATTGAAGGATTGAAGAAGAAATAAATAAACCCTTTTTGACTTAAGGCCAAAAAAGGGTTATTTGTTTGATTACTTAAAAAAGTGATCACATAACGCATATATCCACGAAGGAAAGACTTTGGTCGCCAGAATTGCAAACCAGAATATTTCTGTGCCGATGGCCAGGATGATAAGATTTGTTTTCATATTCCAATCAGTCTTACTGCGTAAGTACCAAGTGAAGAAGAACACAAAATTCATCCCAATAACAAGCCATGGATTTGCAGGGCCAACAAGCAAATTGTTGGGTGCAATGAAAGCGTTTCCTAGGACAAAACTACCCGCCAAAGCTGGCAATAAAGTAAGAAAAGCTACCAGATATACGTTTTTTAAAAGGTTGCCCAAGCCGAATTTACGGCTGCGTTTTGTTTCAGATGCATCTACGGAAGCATCCTGAAAGTTCAAAGAGTGTGGAACCATTTTCTTTAATTTTTAAATTTAAGTTTAGATTTATTTGCTTATATTATAGCAAACTTTTCCAAAAAAGTCAATACTAGAACACGGAAACTGAACCTTGTCGAATGACCGTTATTTCACCGTCTTTTAGGCGGATGATGGTAGATGCCAGACCTTCTACCCTGCCCTCATCTTCATAGTGATCTACTTTGTCGCCAAAATAGTCTCGCGCTTCTTCAATAGTATGAGCAGGCTCTTTGCCTTGTGGGTTGGCACTTGGCGCAACAAGCGGACCAGTTTCTTTCAACAACTCTAAAAGCAATTCCTTATGTGGCATGCGAAATGCCAGTTCATTGGTGCCGCGATGCAAGTATGAAAATTGTTCTTGCTTGTCTTCTGCCACAGACAAAATCACTGTGAGTGAGGCCGGCCACCATTGTAATAACTTTTCCTTTTCAGCATCAGAAATTTCCACCCCAAATTGTGCTAGCGATGCAATGTCAGGAATAAGAATAATAAACGGCTTGTTCTCGTCTCTTCCTTTCAATTCATAAATGCGTTGCACTACTGCTTCACTCTGAGCATTCCCCAAAACTCCATACAAGGTGTCAGTGGCAACAATAGCAAGACCGTTGTTTTTTAAAATAGTTATAAGTTCTGGATTCATAACACAAATTCGGCTATTGAATTGGTTATAGAATTTAAAATATAAGTTTATATTTTAAATTCTATAACATCCCCATCCTTCACGATATATTCTTTTCCTTCCGTCCGAACTTTTCCTTTCGCACGAGCTTCAGCATATGAACCCGCATCAAGAAGATCTGACCAATACACCACTTCTGCACGAATGAACTTATCCTTGAAGTCAGTGTGAATGGCAGTACCAGCTATAGGCGCGCTGCTTCCCTTTTGAATAGTCCAGGCACGAGTTTCGTCTTCTCCAGTAGTGAAGAATGTTTCAAGACCAAGAAGGTTGTATGCCTGTTCGATCAGGTTTGTAATGCCGTCGTCTTCTCCAGCAAGTTCGCTACGCATCAATTCTTTTTCCTCACCTTCGAAATCCTTCAAGTCATCTTCGATCTTGGCGTCAAGCACTACGTATTGTGCGCCGCTTTCAACAATAAAGTCAGTTAGTTCCTTGAACTTTTCTGGATCGCTTTCATCCAAATTACTTGCACCACTGCGCTTGTTCAAACCGTACAAAAACTTCTTTGTTGTCAGCAAGTTCAACTGCTTTACGATCTTAGCCTCCTCTTCAGTCATTTCTACTGTGTTGGCCAGCTTACTTTCCTCCAGCGCTTTTTCGATACGAGCCAGTACGGCGTCTTCTGCTACAGCAGCCTTATCGCCACGCTTCACATCGCGAACGAGATTGCCACGACGCTTTGTTACAGTTTCAAAGTCAGCCAAGATCAACTCAAGGTTGATGACTGAAATATCTCGAAGTGGATCAACGCTGCCATACACGTGTGCAATTTCCGTCCCTCCTCCAACGATTGGAAAAAGGCGGACCATTTCCAAGATGGCATCTGTCTCACGAATATTAGCGAGGAATTTATTTCCTAAGCCCTCACCTTTTGACGCACCTTCTACCAGTCCCGCAATGTCCACGAACTCAATGGCGCCAGGAATAGTCTTTGCAGACTTTGAAAAGATACTGAGCTTGGCCAAGCGTTCATCAGGTACGGCAACAATACCGACCGACGGATCGATGGTACAAAATGGGTAGTTCTCTGCTGGAACCCCTTTTTTCGTTAATGCATTAAATAGTGTTGATTTACCGACATTCGGTAGGCCAACGATTCCGATTGATAATCCCATGATGGGTACATACTAACATAAGTCAGTATTTATTGACAAAGTCAAGGAGAATGGTAATGTAAAAACAATAATCATTTGTTCACTAAAAACTTAAAAACGTTGAAAAAGAAACCTTACATCGGAATCACCGGGTTCATGTCATCCCAGGAAGTTAAAACAATTATTGAAAACACTGCTCTCTCTTTATCAGGCAGACTGCTCATGGTCGGTGTTCTTGCCAGCTCAAAGACAATTGAAGGCATCCCCAACAAGTGGCCTGGCCGTTACCCTGCCAACAATGCCATTCATGACATTTTCTTGGATGACGACAGGTGCTTAAACCTTATTCATTACAACACCAAAGAGCCTGACAGCTTGGCGTCACAACTAACGACAATGACAGCTCTTGCGGGGAAAAAACTGAACGGGTTTCAGCTGAATATCGCCTGGCCTGATCCATCAATCCTCGACGCGTACAAAAAATCGCATCCTGAAAAAGTGTTCGTTTTGCAAATTGGCAGCCGCGCGTTTGAAATGGTTAACAATTCACCCGAAGCATTGGCGCGAAAAGTTAACAGCGAATATGCAGGCATTGCTGACTATGTACTATTAGACCCGAGCGGCGGCCTGGGAATCCCTTTTGATTCTGCCATTGCCAATGACTACCTTTCGGCTCTGAGTGAGGGTTCGCATGAATTTGGTTTAGGGGTTGCAGGTGGCTTAAGCTCTTCAACACTCAACCTAATCGAACCGCTCATTGAAGACTACCCATCATTAAGCATTGACGCCGAGGGAAGACTTCGCAGCCCACAGCCTGAAGATGCCCTGCAAATAGAAGCAGCGATTCAGTATGTTCAAAATGCACTTGAACTATTTTCCATGCCAGCGTAAAAATGCTTTTAAAAAGCAAAGCCTCACGAGTTAAAACTTGTGAGGCTTTTTATTTTCTATCTCATTCCGCCCATTCCCATGAGTTGCATCAATGGTGCGAGTGCGTCGCGGTGTTTGGCAAGTTCGGACTTGTATTTGCCCATGACTTGTACAGCGGCATATTGTTCCGGCATACCAGCCTTTTTCTTTTCTTCGATTTCCTTCTGGATTTTTTCAAGCAAGTCTTTCACTTCCTTGTTGCTTTCCAGCGCTTTGAGGCTGCTTGCGATCTCAGGATTCTCTTCCAAAGTCTTGGCAATTTGTTCTGCCTGATCTCCGGAAACACCTTTCATTTGCAAGGTCTTTTTTACTAAAAATGATTTAAATCCCATATACAGTCATGCTATCATAATTACAGGGTTATGAAAACACTCAAGGAAATCAACGAATATTGGGCTGAGCACAATACGTGCGACCTTAAGGCCACTGCCACTCAAGCCGTTTTTGGCGACGGTAACATCCATGCCGATGTCGTCTTTATTGGTGAGGCACCTGGTAAAAACGAAGATCTCGAAGGTCGTCCATTCATCGGCGCCGCAGGAAAATTCCTGGCAGAAATGCTGGGCTCTATCAACATGAAGCGTGAAGATGTTTATATCACCAATGTCGTGAAGTATCGCCCACCAAACAATCGCGATCCATTGCCTGAAGAAAAAGAAGCTTGTCGTCCATGGCTCAATGAAGAACTTGTCGCCATCAAGCCAAAATTGATCATCTTTCTTGGCCGTCATGCCATGAGCAACTTCTTTCCTGAGGAAAAAATTTCCGCCGTGCACGGAAAACTTTTGAAAAAACACATTGCGGGCATGCCGACAGAATATTTCCTCCCGCTCTATCATCCTGCTGCCGCACTTTATAATGGTGGCCTCCGTGAGGAATTACTGTTTGATTTCAAAAAGATACCACTTGCCTTAAAGAAGATCACACAAAAATAAAAAAACGGCCTAGCCG
>JARIGO010000019.1 GCA_029288805.1 Candidatus Nomurabacteria bacterium | reverse complement strand
ACGTTCATCTCCTTGATCGCCTCAACGGTATATGGAATCAAGCCAGTATAGTTGAGGGACAACAGATGCGTTGTGGGGTCCGTGGCCACAAGGTCCGGGAACACCTGCTGCACCTCCTGCGCGATGAAGCCGGGGTGCTTGCTTGCGCCATTGCTTTCAGTGTTCCAGTTATAGTCCACGGGGTTGAGCGCAAGCACCTCTGAAAGCACTGACTGGTCTGCCGGGGTGATGTTCGTATTGAAATTCCAAGCGCTGTCGTCACCGAGGTTGGCGATGTTCTTCTTCAAGTTCATGTCAGAGGAACAGGTCAGCGACGACGTCAGCGGGTTGATGTCGCAGGTTCCCGCGCTGTTCTGGAAGCGGGCCACGACGCCGGTGACGGCTGACGAGCCGACCTGGAGGGCGTACTGCGGCATGCCGCCGTTGACCGCCGGGTCGAGGGCGATGCCGGTGTCGCCGTTCTTGAGGACGACGAGGGCGTCGGAAAGGGCCGAGCCATTGGTACCGTTACCGATTTCAAAGAGCGGGTCGGTGGAAACCCAACTTCCTTGGGTACCGACACCAAGATTATGTGCACCGATAGCCGTTGAATCAAGTGCAGCAGCGATAGTACTGTCCCCAAATGCTGATGAGTCTGTACCAGAGGCAGTACCTTGGTTGAAAGCGGCAGAATAGTTGCCAGAGGCAGTACTTGTTCCAAAAGCTGCAGATTCTTGGCCTAACGCCTTTGAGCCATCCCCTTCGGCAAAAGCATACTGACCACCGATCTGTAAATTATCTCCGAAGGCAAAAAATTGTGAATTCCCAATAGTATTTGAAAGCTGAGTACCGACAAGAATTGAGCCATGTCCCCGAACATCGAGTGTTGCAGCTGGCGTAACCGTGCCAATACCAACAGCGCCATTTCTAATTACTGAAAATGCATCAGATAGCGCAGTTGAGGAAGTACCATTGCCGACTTCAAAAAGAGGGTCTGTAGAAATTTTGGCAGAAGGGGTACCTCCGCCAACATTGTATGTGCCAATAGCAAGCTCATCATCGGCGGTAGTGTTTGTTCCCTCACCGGATACGACTGAGTATTGCCCAGCAGCAGTGCCTGTACCAAGGGCGACTGAACCATAAGCGCTAGCAGTACCTCCGAGAGCAAAAGAATAATCGCCGGAAGCGGTACCACTAATTGCAAATGAGCTATCGCCGGAGGCGATGCTGCCGCCACCGAAAGCAACAGATTGTGAACCAGAGGCAATACTACCCAAGCCTGTAGCAAATGAAGCAAAGCCTGAAGCGGTAGTTGCCGCACCGAATGCCGCGGAATATTGTCCAACGTTGGCACTGTCCCATTCGGCACTATCTACAATCCCAGCTCGAAATGCTCCATTAGATGGATCCCACGTCAGGCGCGTTCCTCCACCAAGATCAGGAACACCGTTCCCACTTGAGTTGGTCTGCATTGCAATGATTGTACCGTCTCCTCCGACCTCAAGCTGCGCCCGTGGAGTTGGGGCGGTAGGATCTAAGGCCATGCCTGTGTAGCCATTTTTGAGGACAACGAAGGCGTCGGAATATTCATTGGCATCATTATTTTGACCGTTACCATTACCAATTTCAAAAAGTGGATCAGTGTCAGTCCATGATTGTGCATCGGTATTGCTATACCCGGTGTTATATTTACCGATAGCAAAATCATATTGAGAACCGGCAGTAGTTGCACCAAAGGCACCGCTGTAGTCTCCTATCGCACTGGAATTACTACCAAACGCAACGGAGTAGTCACCTGTGGCCGCAGTACCCACCCCAAATGCTACAGATGCCCGACCGATAGCGCTACTCGAGTTACCTGCTACAAAAGAATAAGGACCGTATGCAGTGGTGTTTTCACCAAAAGCCGCCGATTCGCCACCTGACGCAGTCAGGTTCTGTCCGGCAGCAAAAGCGGCAACGCCAGAAACATTTACACTTTGTCCGAATGCGGCAGAGAATGTTGCACCTGATGCAATAGTGACACTGCTTCCATATGCAAATGACGCTTGTCCAGCCACAGTAACTGTATCGCCACCCGCAAAGGCGTAATCGTCAGACGCAGCCGTATTATCACCTAAGGACACGGCAGCGAACCCCGTTGACTGGGCACTTGTTCCCATGGCGACAGAAAAATTACCAGATGCGGTCACGCTATCGCCGAATGCAAAGGAAGCTTCTCCGGAAGATACAGCACTCTGACCACCGGCAAAGGCCCCTGAAGCAGTCGCCTGAGAATTTGTACCGAGTGCGAAAGCAGTAGCGCCTGAAGCGGTACTACTATTACCAAAGGCAAAAGCTTGAGTACCAGAAACGGTATTTTGATCACCGAAAGCGCCTGCCTGATTGCCGGAAACGTTGTTATCGGCACCGATAGCAATAGAATGTTGAGCGGCGTTAGAAATAGTGTTGTCTGAGCCATATGCTAAAGAGATTGGACCTGCTACGGTATTGCCGGTACCTCCAGAAAATGAGAACTGGCCTGATACGGTGTTGTCCGCACCAAAAGCTACAGTTCCAAATCCTACATGTGAACTATCCCAATCTGTACCGCTTACCAGACCAGCTCGGAATGAAGCGTTCGACGGGAACCACATCATGCGAATACCGGCACCAAGACTTGGTACTGATACGCCTTGGCCTTGACTACCTGTGGCAAGGATTGCACCATCTCCTTCTAGGTCGAGCTCGGTAGCTGGTGCTGTCGTGCCAACGCCAACTTTTCCACCTGCATAGTTTATGCCGCCAGTGACGTTATCCCACTGCGAACCACAGATGCCACCGCAAGTAATGCTTCCGGAAACATACAAGTCACCTGCTGTACTTATATTACCGTTAATTGTATTAACGTTACTATAAGTACTAACTGATGTTGGAGTAACCGTGTTTCCAGGAGAATTGATAAAATTGAAAGTTGTATCGACAAAGCTGTTGGTTGTTGCGTCTTGATAATGATCGTAGCTAAATATAGGGTTACCACCTGCGCTAATCATTATTAATATGCGGTATCCGTCAGCACCAGGGACAGCATTCCAAGTTAGGTCAACGTTATAGTTATTACCAGAAGAATCGTCAGTAATCGGAGAAGCCAAAGTAGCATATGCTGAAGAGAAAACACCTGGCACACCATTTACCAGCTTGTATGCATACACTTCATAGTTACGAGTATAGCCGTGTGCGCCAAACGTTCCAGACGTATAATCAAAAGTTGCCTGCAAGCCGCTTGGTGCCGCAATGACAGTTTGTGAACCGATACCGCTAATATTAAGGTTTTTGGCTTTAATTTCTCCATTAACATCGAGTGGATCTGTGGGAGTAGTCGTACCAATACCGACGTTGCCAGTATTGTAGTAAATGTTATTCCCTGTCGTCGTCCACTGCGAAGCGTTTGCAGATACAGTACAGTTGGTATCGCCCGGCGCGCAGCTCGGGTCGAGCGTTTGGCCAGGAGTGTACGGAGAAACAAGCGGTGCAGCGTATGAAACCGTGATAGAAAAGATCACCAGAAAGCCCAGTGACATGAAAAGTGTTTTGTGATTGTGAACAAAGTTACGAAGACGTACCATATGCCATGAGTATATCACATACATAATGTAAAAATCCCACCGTACGGTGGGGTTTTTTACTGTTTTATAGTGGGTTTTCTCCTCGAATGATGCGAACGATGATCAGGATGATCGCTATGATCAAAAGGATATGAATATAGCTTCCCAATGTATACACTCCGATGAATCCAAGGAACCACAAGATGAGTAGTAAGATTGCAATATCAACTAACATACCGTAACTCGTGATTAACTAGTCTTTTTCTTAGCAGCTTTTTTAGTAGGAGCTTTCTTAACTGAAGATCCAGCCTTTTTAACCTCTTTCTTTGCTGCACTAGCAACAGTCTTTGCGGCTTTTTTAACAGCGACAGTCTTGTTGTGAGACTTCACGATACCCTTCCATTGCTGTTTTAAGAGGTTTGCAAAGATGCGAATTTCCTGTTCACTGATCTTCCCAGCCTTGGCATATTTTGCCGCAACTGTATCAACGATTCTTTCGTATGCCGCTTCTGTCATTTCCTCAGCACCTTCCATCTTTTCAATGATTTCACCTTTCATCTTGATCATCCAACCTTGGAGCTTGTCACGATTATTTTTTCCTTCAGGACCGAAGAAAAAATATGAAGCGGCAGCAAGTGCAACTACGCCTGCGCCAACCGCTACTACTGTTCCTGTTGAAGTACCGTCATTCTTTTTTGTTTGTTTTGCCATATGTTTGCACTATTACTGATAACTCTTTAATTATATCACTCTCAATAGGCTTGGGAAGCTATGACTCAATGTTCTTGCGTTTCTTTTTCTTGCCAAAAATCCATGAGAAGACCGTGCTGTCCCACAGCTGCATCACGAATTCCTTTGCGGTGTCGCCAATGTTTTCGATATCTTTTTCAACTTTGACGCTGATGCGAGCAACACTCTTTAGCAATTTGATAAGGTATATCAAACAAATGATTACTAATAAAAACGTAATGATAAAGCCTATGCTGGCAATAAAGAAAAATGTGTCGGCGTGCATCAATGTATTCATAGTTTTAGTATAGCAAAACTATTTCTGAGGGCGAAGCTGCAGGTTTTGTGCAGTGATGCTACCGTCACTATTTGTCGTACCAGTAGCTACGACTGATGAGCCAACAGTGACATCAGCGATTGAACCGACTGCTGATTTTGATACTGTTGTTGATGGAGCAATCAAAAGAATTTTTGATCCACCTGCTTGGTTCTGTACGGTAATAGTAGTGTCGGTCTTGCTAAGAACTGTACCTGCGACAAAGTTTGCGGCATTTCGTGTACCACCCATGCCACCGCCAAATCCTCCACGTCCTGCGAACTGACCGTTCATACCAGCCATCCCAGACATTTTGGTATTTGCATTCTTGTGATTGGCATATACAGTTCCAGCCCAGAATGCCAAGACTGCTAATACTACTGCTCCGATAATTATTTTTGTTGTTTGATTCATATATTTTAAATTACTGCTAATAGCCTATTCAAAACGCAAGGCTTCGATAGGATTTAAATTCGCGGCGCGGCGTGCGGGATAGTATCCAAAGACAACGCCGATGAATGCAGAAACGCCGAATGCCAAGAGGATGGAAGAAGCGGTGACAGTAGTCTGGACAATGCCCAAGCTACTGACTATTGCCGATATGCCCCATCCGATAATGACACCGATCACACCGCCTGTGAACGTTAGCATGATGGACTCGATAAGGAACTGCGTATTGATGTCTGACTTCTTGGCCCCGATAGCCTTACGCAAACCGATTTCACGAGTTCGCTCCGTCACGGTTGTCAGCATCATGTTCATGATACCGATACCACCAACAAGCAGAGAGATGCCGGCCACCGCTCCGAGCAATACTGTAAAGGTGCCCGTTACTGATGATGCAGTAGCAATGATGTCTGACTGGTTAAGAATTGAAAAGTCCGCCTTTGTAGGATCAGTAATGTTGTGCCGTGAGAGGAGCAATGTCGTAACATCGTTTTGCACCTGTGTCGTGTCATTGGCCGTAGCGGCAGAAACATCAATTTCACTAAGATATTGGTTGCCAGTTAGATAATGTTGCGCCGTAGTATATGGTACATAGATGACGTCATCGGCATTGGTAAATCCTGTGCCTCCTTTCGAAACCGTAACACCGACAACTGTATAAATGCTGCTATTGATACGAATCTGCTGCCCTACCGGTTCAGTGCCATCTGGAAAAAGATCAGTCACTACCGTTGGACCAATAACCGCTACTTTATTACTACTGGTAACATCATCATCGGTAAAAAATGAGCCGTCATCAACTTCCACATCGCGAACATCCGTGTATGAAGGCGTAGTGCCAGTGATACTGGTATTGGTATTATTACCGCCCGCTACAACCTGTTCACGCGCGCTGACATCAAATGCCACATTGGCAACATTTGAGACTTGTGACTGAATAGCCTGACCATCGGCAACGGTTAAGGTCTGGGCACTGCCTCGTGCCTGAGCCGGACCGCCAAAACTTCTTTGTGCGCCCGGAGTGATCATGACAAGGTTGGAACCAATAGATTGAATACTAGACTGAATGGAACTTTGCGCGCCATTGCCAATAGCAACAAGCGCGATAACGGAACTGATACCAATAATGATACCGAGCATAGTCAAACCAGTACGAACCTTGTTTGCAGTCAACGCACCGTATGTTTCGTGAAGAATGTCGTTTGTAGTCATGATAGGTTATGTATTATTGGCGTCCTTAGGACTAAGAGAGGCTTTTCGTTTCTTATGGTTGGCGGCATCACTAACGACCAGTCCATCACGAATGACGATGATGCGGTCTGCATGCTCGGCAACATCAGGTTCGTGAGTGATAAGCACAACGGTACGCCCCAGCGTTTCATTAAGATGCTGGAAGGTTCCCAGCACGATTTCTCCAGTACGACTGTCCAAGTTACCCGTCGGCTCGTCGGCCAAAATCATGGTTGGGTTATTAACCAATGCTCGGGCAATAGCCACACGTTGAATTTGTCCTCCTGATAATTGGTTGGATTTGTGAGAAAAATATTTTTCATCAAGCCCTGCAGAGAGCAGTGCCTGACGCGCTTCCCTTTCGCGCTTCTCAGGATCCTGATTGGCATAAATCAATGGCAACGTCACATTTCGTAACACCGTTGTACGAGGCAAAAGGTTGAATGATTGAAAAACGAATCCAATGTTGTCTCGACGAATGTCAGCCAGCTCATCATCGGACATCGTAGAAACGTCCTTACCATCCAAGTGATACGTTCCTGACGTTGGTGTATCAAGACAACCCAAGATATGCATCAAGGTAGACTTACCGGAACCTGAGGGACCCATGATGGCTACGAACTCCCCGTCTTTGATGGTGAAGCTCACCCCCTTCAATGCCTGAAAGGAATTCTCTCCAGACTCATATGTTTTTGTAATGTTATTTACTTCAATCATGTTATCGCAAGGCTCCTCCCAGTCCGCCGCCGCCGAACCCTCCTCCGGATCTGCTTGAGGTACCACTCGTCGTAGTTGAAGTTTTTGCAGTTGTTGCAGTAGTACTTGCAGTGACAGTTTTTGTGACAATTGATTGATTTTCAGTCAGACCAGATTTGATTTCCGTAACAGTGCCATCGGTGAGACCTGTTTCTACCGGTGTTCGCACCGGAGCAGTAGCAAGATATACACCTTGACTTGCAGTAGTGCCTGTAGCAGGAACAGGAGTTTGTGTATCACCACTTGGTACAGTTAACACATATGAAGTGTCATTAGTAGTCTTAACCGCAGCGCTCGGCACAGTCAGTACGTCAGTGGCAATGCCGGTTTGAATGGCTGCAGTAACCGACATGCCAGACTTCACGCGTGAGTCTTGCGTATCAAGACTGATGGTAACAGTGTAGTTGACCACACCAGATGTAACGGTACCAACAGGATCCACTGTTTGTACGGTGCCAGTCAACGTAAGATCAGGGACAGCATCGAATGTCAGCGTAGCCTTGTCACCGATAGCGACTTTTGAAACATCCACTTCGTTCAATGACAATGTCACCACTTCGTCATTAGTAATGAGTGTGCCCAACGTACTGCTTGGAGAAACCTGATCTCCCACAAATTCCGGTGACGTAGCCATTGTGCCTGAGAACGGCGCAGTAACGGTGTATTGTGCCAATGTTTCCTCAGCGCTTGCCAAGCTGTTTTCCGCCTCGGTAACAGCCAGTTCTTTTGACTGTAACGTTACAGCATTAGTGCCCGTTGGATCAGCCGCTTCACTTTGCGCTTCAAGGGCGTTTTGATAAGCATTTTCATTACTAATATAATTTGCAGAGTTCTTATTTGGAATATCAATAGTCCATGTTAGTCCTCCTTTTATACTGCTCGGAAATTGTATGAACAAACCAGACGTACCAATTGGCTGTGCCGTAATACTGTTTGTCAGACCGGTAGCAGTTACCAACCCTGTAGTGTTGAATGATACACCACCTTGAGAATTGTATGTCGTGACAGTGATAGTGCCTTCCTTGCCAAGCGTATAGTTACCACTGATCGTAGGTTCTTGATACGTAGACGTAGTCTGATCCGCTGGTTGCGCTTGTAGTCCAGAACTGAGCAACGTTGCATACGCAGTAGCGACAGCCTTATCCTCATCAGTCGTACTATTTTTCATTGATGTCTCAGTTGACTCTAAGTCGAGCTTCGCGGAGGCAACATTATTTCTTGCCGTCTGCACGGCACGGGCAGCATCAGTGGCTTGGATAGTGAACAACACTTCTCCTTTAGTAACCTTGTCACCGGCCTTGGCACGAATAGAAAGCAACTCGCCAGATACTTGGGGTTTTAGATCAAGTGAGGACGACGTAGAAATCTGACCACTACTTGTGACCGTTGATACTACTGTGCCTTTTGTTACCGTACTCAATACGTATGCTGTCTGCGTCTTGCCTTTGGCAAATGCGTGAATGACAAAGTATAGGACAAGTACAATGACAATACCGAGAAAGATACTGGTTTTCTTATGAGTGCTGATATATGTTTTGGTTTTCTGGAAAAAGGAATTGTTCATATTATTGTTGAGGTTGCGGACCTGCGGGCGCAGCCGGAAGTATTCTGATAAGGTTTGCCACGACTTGGGACTGGGCATTGGGATCACCGATGGCAACAATATATTCTCCGGGTAAAATCTTGTCTGCAGTAATAGTATTGCGAAGCTCACGAACAATGGTTTGATCATTTACCACAATTGTCTTTTCTGTATTATCTCTGTCTGCAATGGTTATGGTTGGCAAAGTCACGCTAATGACCTTGCCTGCCGTACCGTGATCATTAGGAAAACCGTCAGGGCGACCCATTGGATTGCCAGAAGGTGAACCAAATGTTCTATAAAAATTATTTCCATTTTGGAATGCAAACGATGCCTTGTGGAATCCGATTGACTCTCCGAATGAAAATGCCGCGCAGAGCAAGACAAAAACTGCTAATGCGATAAGCCCAACGGTAACCTTGTTTGATGTTGAAAATTCTTTGATATCCATATGTTAAGCGTGACTGATAAGAGAACGAGTAGTAAATGAACGAATAGCGGTACGCATAGACCACAGCAGTACCACTACTAATGCCAAGGTCATTGTTAATGCGGCTGCAGGCACGGCTTCCAGCAACGATGCTCCGATCTCTCTCCAGTGTGACAATGCGATTGAGGTATCACTAAATACCAATGAAAGATAAGTACTGAAGTTCGATGTAGCAAACCCTGTTGCTAGTGCCTTCACGACAGGAATAAGACCTGCAATTGAAGCCACTGCCACTCCTACAGAAATGCGAATACGCCACAACGCGCTCGCTTGCTGCTTGGCGTGTATACGAGCAATAACCTGCTCAAAAAGCCCCGCTCGAGGACTTACACTATTGAGGTTAAATATAGGTTTTTGCTCCATATATCTTTAGTACGGAGATGGGGTTCATTTTGGTGCAATGCCAAGTTGTTGCTGTAAAATAAGCAACCCCCGACGATACAGACTCTTAACGGTATTGAGGGGTTTGCCCGTGACGGAAGCTATTTCTTCGAAGGTCAGCATATCTTCGGCACGGAGCAAAAGTACTTCGCGATAGTGTGTGGGAAGAGCTTCAATGCATGAAGTAAGGGTGTCGCGCTCTTCTTGAGCAATGGTCTCTTCGAGAAGATTGGTATCAGCATCTTCAAACTGCTCTTCCATTCCCTCTTCAGTCATAGCAGAAAAATGTATGGCTTTCTTTTTGCGCAAATAATCGATGGCGGCATTGTGAGCGATACGAAAGAGCCATGGCTTTACCGTCATGCCTTCGCGAAAGGTATCAATTGATCGCCACATTTTGATAAACGTCTCCTGAACAATATCCTCAGCCAAGGCAGTGTCTTGTACAAAACGATAACTATAGCGATAGATCATATCGAAGTATCGTCGCGTCAGTTCTACCAACGCCTGTTCATTTCCCTCCTTATACGATTGCAGCAATGTCTCATCCGTATCATCCATTACCTCTATTATATCTTTCTACTGTCATACGCCCAATGCAGTAACGCCTGGCGTTGTCGCGGTCTGCAGTGTTCATCTCCTGGGCGACAATGCGCCACTATTTGCCCAACATGCCTTCGGATAGCTTTCCATCGTTTGATTTGCCGAGCATCTTCAGTAGGAATACGCCTACCCATGTAGTATCGACAGTACCATTGGAACCATCCTCGCGGGTCGTCTTTGTATATCCATCCTTTTTTCTTCCAGACAGACAGTGGCTGACTGGCGTTGATTCCAAAATAATTTAATGAAGCATCATGGCACTTTGGAGAAAGTTTGGCACGAGTAAACCATGAAGCAGGAAATTCTTTTTTGCAGTCGGTCATATACTTGCCGCCAAAAACTCCCAGAGAAAGCATTTCTTTGGGAGTGAGGTCCGGTTTAAATTCAGGATCAAACTGCTTACCAATAGGAGCAGTACACACATAGCTATAGCCATGCTGCATCTTGTCACTGACTCGTACCGTGCGTTCCATGGCCATGTAAATTATGACTGTGGAAGGAATTTGAAGCTCTGCATTATGCCATCAAGCGCTGCGGTAACTTTTGCCTGGTCAAAGCCCTTAATGCCACTGCTTGGATCAAAGTTTTGGAGGACTGAATAGTGAATGGTGTATTCCACCGCATAACACTGATTGTTCTGAACAGTTCGGTAACTGGTAGTAAGATAGCGGTTACCTGCACCGGCGTCTTCACTGACAAACTTAGTGTACTTGATGCCATTGATAACTACCGTTGATTTTGTAGGAGCGTTACCAACAGTATCAGCCAAGCATGACTTTACTGCAGCGGGATCGCTTGAAGTACCTACCGTAAACTTGGCATCACCAAAGTTTGTATTTGGCTGGTAACTTTGTGGCACACTGACAGTTGCAAGGATCAAGCCGAGCGTACTGTCACTGTCTGTCTTCCAACTTTGTGTGTATCCAATGCCACTACCTGATACGGTGAACTGTGACGGATAGCTGAATGTAAATGTCTTACCTTGATCGGTAAATGTCTGCATGCCATTCACTGGAGCCGCATTGCCATCTGAGTTTGCAATACAGTTGTCGTATGTAGTCTTGCCATTTTCCTGCAGGAAGGCTTGGTCACCTTTTGTAATGAGCGCAACAGTACCATTAGTGTATTGAGCGCCGTCAGCAGAGACAACTTGAGGGAGATCAAAACTTCGTCCGTCAGACAATGCAACATGCACTGCGCTCGTACTAAATCCAGCAGTAATAGTAGTTCCGGCATCACAAGAATACATAGTGGTATTCGTTACCACGGGCATAGTCGTAACAAGTGGAGTGGTTGTAGTTGGGGGTGTTATTTTTGGACCTGAGTGAATGAAACTGTAAATCACGATTGCAACCAATACAATAATAACGATATAGAATACTGCTTTTTTGAATGTCATATAGATTTAGTATACGCTTCTAACAAGAGACCACAAGTGTATTACTGAGCAGCAGGAAATGGTGCAGGACTGTTTATGACAGTGAATTGAACTGTATTACTAGTACCGTTAGCATTTTGAACGTACATAGGATATGTGCCATTTGTTACAAGCATGACATACATTGGACATACTTGATTACCAGTACAATGTGGGCCGATAGAACTCGGAACAGTAAATGTAATAGATGAACCATCAGCTGCGATTGTTGGATTACTTATGGCACCAACACCGAAGTGAAGCACACTGTCACTACTAAAGCCTGAGCCAGCAATCGTCACTGTTGAACCAACGGCACCTTGAAGTGGAGCAAATGTCGGCGCAATGGTTGGAGTTCCCGTTACAATCGGCAAGACAGGGGTATTCACCCCACAACTTGCAGCAAAAATATGTGCGCGAGTTTGCACTCCAACAATACCGTCTATCGCACCTGATGCGCTAGCTGACTGAAATGCCTTAACGGCACGAAATGTTAATGGACCGAAGTATCCTGTAGCAGGAACACTAAGGTATCCACGGGCATATAAAAAATTCTGCAAGATAGACACTTGCCCATTTGTAGTGCTGTCATGATTTCCGTATGAAAGAGTAGTACTCAAACTAGCGCATGGTCCTCCCGTCGTACTAACGTACGGCGTACTAATAATAGTCTGTGGGATACTTTGGGCCGACGCGGTCAAAACACTTCCAAAAGTTACTAACAAGATCAATATAAAAGACACTTTTTTCACCATACTCATACAATAATAGAGACGATTTATATCCTGGTCTCTTACACTAGCTTACAGCCCAGGTAAAGCGTTTTATACCAATGCCAGCAAAGACGACACCGTATCCTATGGTGATCAATAATGCCCACAATGTAGCCATGCCAATAGTGCTTGTATTCATGGCAGCAGCAAGGAGGGTTTTGGATGTACCAAGCGGAGAATACGTCACGATCACTTGTACTATTTTCCCAAACAGTCCAATTTGGCCAAGAGCACCAACAACACCCAACGGGAAATAGATCAATCGTGCAGCGGCATTCACTCCCTCACTGGATTTGATAGTGCCCACAACAAATTGCCCCAGACCAAGAAATGACAAGCCACCAATAATTGCAGCAACGCACATCAGGATAATATTTAATAATGGCAAATGAATACCGTCTGCAAAACTTGCAACAATATACGTTGCAAGAGTCATGAACAATGCCACAACAAGTTGTACCAGAATGCGACTGATCATGATGACCGATGTAGGAATCGGCGCGGCACGAAGACGCTGGAATACACCACGCTCGCGATCACGAGCAATAGTTTGCGAATAGCTCATGAGACCAATGGCAGGCAAACCGATGGCAATACAAATAGAAAGCACGCCTGCTCCTCCGATCGCGGGAATAAGACTTCTCCATGAAATGACGAAAATAATTGGCACGAGCAAGCTCATCATGACTGCCCGACGCTGACGATATTGCGTTCGAAGATCGGCACGAAAGAGCGCCTTCAAGACTTCACGATAGGAAGGAATAGTTCGAACGATTGATTGTTGTTGTGATTGTTCCATATTATGCTCGCAGTTATATTCTTATGTGCTCACCTGTTAAACCAATAAAAACATCTTCAAGCGTTGCCTGTCCGTGGCGAATATGGACCTTCACTCGCGGGTCATCTTTGTAGGTTTCAACAAGCTTGTGCGGATTGTCTATGATAATAATTTTTCCATGATCCATAATGGCAACCCGATCGCAAATGGCACTGGCTTCCTCCATAGAGTGCGTGGTGAGCAAGACGCTGCGGCCACTTTCGCGCATGGCTTCAACGCGTTCCCATAGTTTGCGACGAGACTGCGGGTCAAGACCGGTCGTTGGTTCGTCAAGCAATACCAATGCAGGATTGTGAACCGTAGCGATCAAAAGAGACAGGCGTTGCAGCTGTCCTCCAGAAAGTTTGCCTGCTGTTGCATGAGCCTCATCAAGCAATGCGATGTCTGCCAGTTTTTGTCGCACCTCATCTTCTGAAAGTGTTACGCCATAGAGTGATGCATATAAGGTGACGATTTCCTGTACTTGTAAGTCCTGCTGGAAGCTGGTGACCTGCAACTGCAGACCCATGTTAGCTCGAGCTTCAACCTGATCTTTGTTTATATCAAAACCAACAACGTGCACACTACCCTGCTTTGGCGTGATCAATCCTTCAATAGCTGAAAGCGTACTGGTCTTGCCCGCACCGTTTGGCCCAAGCAGACCAAAAATTTCGCCAGGACGAACGTCAAAGGAGATGCCCTGAACGGCTGTTTTTGTATCGTATTGAATTGTAAGGTCTTTGACTTCTAATAATGAATTCATGATTGTGGATGTTCTTTTAACAACGTGGCATAGTACACCAAATTTTTGGCAGTAGCTTGTGCCATGTGATCAACGGCAGGATTAGCACGGCGACGTTCAGCGTCAGTCTTGGGATCCATGCCAACTTCACCTACCCAATACGTGCAACATTGTGGAGGCAATGTGAAGTTCATGAATGAAAGTGTTTCCATAATGCCTGCCATGACAGCCTGTGCCCCATCTTCACTTCCAGTAATAACAATACCGGCTACTTTGTTTAATAAGCTATTTCTCCCTCCCGGTACTGTACCTTCATCAAATGCATCCATGCGTTCGATGGCGCGCTGCATGAGGCTTGATCGCCCTCCCCACCAGATCGGTGTGGCAAAGATTACAACATCCGCCTTTTGTATTTCCGCAACAATGCTTGGCCATTCATCGCCGTTGCCAAGATCATATGACAATCCCGCAGGAATATTTTTATCAGACAATCGAATAGTTGTTGCAGAAATATCTGCGTGCTCCTTCATGTGACCAAGAACCATATTGGTAACTTCCTCAGTATTTGAAATTTCCGGACCGTGCTTTAGTGACGCATTCAGAACCAAAACGTGTAATGTATTCATGTATATATTATATACCAATCAGTGTCATTTTTTCTTTCCGGGTCAGGCGCTTCAATTCCCCTTCGCGTTTGCGCACTTCGCTATAGCTAGGAAGTTCCTCGCTGTATACCAGCGTCACCGGGCGACGGATTTTGGTGTAATGTGCGCCGGCTTTCGAATTATTATGCTGATGCAGCCGGCGCTCCAAGTCACTGGTACTGCCCACATACAACGTGTCGTCATTGCACTTCAAAATGTAGACGTAATATTGCTCTGTTAGATTTTTCGAGATCGCCATAGACGCATGAGAAAGACCATACCGATAGTAAGAAGCAAAACCACACCAAAGGCAACGAGCGGATTAGGAATAACTGACATGACGCCAAGCACGAGCAGCCAGCATGTTATATAAAATACGAGGTTACCAAAAAACAAGTACATAAAGGCTTCAGGAAAAGGAATGTCGAGCCAGGAACATATGAAAGCGTTCAAATATGGAAATGAGAAATATCCAAAGAGTAGCAAGTACAGTTTCCTTCCATGCTTACCGATATATTTCTTGAAGCGCCCTACCCATGTCTTGGCAAACGTTCTCACTTTGCCCTTATTCCATCGTCGCTTCACATACCCGCCAAGCCAGTACCCTACGAAAATATCTATGACACTAGCAAGAACAAAAAAAATAGTCGTCCAGAAGGCAGAGAAGCTGCCTTCGTGAACTTTGACCAGCAAACCATTGAGTGTTACCGTCTCTTGCACAAATACTATAAGTAACACTAGCAATAATTTTTTCATACGCTAATCAAAAAACATCAAACTGCAAAAGAAGTGGTGAGTGATCTGAAACCTCATCTGGTAATACTTCACACTTTTCTACCAAAATTTCCGGCGATACAAAGATGTAGTCATCGTGATGGCTAACTGGATTACTCAAATACTTTTTAAGCAATTCAATACTCTGGGTACCAGGATTAAGATTGAAATCACCGACGAGAATTTTTGGTGTCATGCCACTTTGCGCCATGAAGTCATTAATGATGTTGGATTGCTCCAAGCGATATGGTGTGTCATCCTTGCCTTGCGCATCCCAGTGTCCGTGAATGTTCATGACCATGACATCCTTGCGACCATGCTTGATGTGCACCCACTGCATCTTGCGATCGTGATCACTCGTGGGATCAGCAGGATCATAGTTTGGATTTTCGTACAGCATCACTTCACCGCTGGCAACCAACTCAATTCCCTTTTTCAAAAAGATGGCAATGCCAAACACTTCTTCGGCAATAGGACAAAAATAGCGATCAAAGTCAGTAAGGATTTCACTGATTTCCTGGAGGATGTTTCCGTTACCGCCATCTTCCTTAATGTATTCGCCAGTAGCACCGTCGTAATTATTAAAAATTTCCTGGAAACAAAAAATATCCGTGTCTGCCATACGTTCCTTCAGAAAAGCATCAAACGGCTCCTTTTCTCGTCCCGCCCAAGTATTTAATGTAATTAGCTTCATACATTTATTTTAGCACAGATAATTGACAATACTTCCACACCCGCTACACTTATCACGTGGCAAGCACATTGTAGTACCGCTCAAACGCTGCCAACGTTGCAAAAGAGTTCCTACAACACCCACGATAATATTGGCACATTATCAACACTCATTTTTATGTATATGGATGAAGACGAACAGAAGGAGTTTTACAATATGACTCCTGAGCAGTTAGAGTGGAGAAAGGAAAGCCTGCGCCACTGGCGCATGTGGGGTTCATGGTTCAGTTGGGGTTCACCAATTGGCCTCGGACTATTCTTCATTGCTATCGGAGTATTTATTGTATTGCTTCGATTGCATATCTAAATAAAAGGGCGACACCTACGGTGTCGCCC
>JARIGO010000016.1 GCA_029288805.1 Candidatus Nomurabacteria bacterium | reverse complement strand
CTATAGTATCTTTACGCTCTTGTAGTTAAATGGATATAACAGTTCCGTCCTAAGGAATAGTTGTAGGTTCGATTCCTACCGAGAGCACAAACGAGTGTCATATAAAGAAAACTGATTTTCTTTTTTGACCGAGTGCAGGGTTCTCGGGAAGCTCTGCTTACCAATGGCACAAAAGTCATGATATAATTTCATCATCATGCTTCGTCTTCGAACGTTTGTTTTTAAACACAAGACACTGTTTCTTTCATTTAGTTTTCTTGTGGCTTTTTCCGTTGGCGTGTCCTATGCCGCACCGCTTGTTTCTCCGTACACGCCCGGGCAAACGCTGGATCCGAGCTGTGCGCCGGGTGATACAAATTGTACGGTTGCAGTCTCATCATGGGCAACATCCGGTAATAATATTTACTACAATGGTAGTAACGTTGGGATCGGCACTACCACTCCGAGTAGCAAGCTTGA
This sequence comes from Candidatus Nomurabacteria bacterium, assembly GCA_029288805.1. GTDB lineage: Bacteria > Patescibacteriota > Minisyncoccia > Phycocordibacterales > UBA9973 > UBA4124. Next base: position 5,190 of record JARIGO010000016.1, on the reverse strand, counting down.
CGTAGAGGGCGACCTTACTGTGCACGGTACCTATATTTCAGCTTCTACGGCGACTACGACAACCCCCGTTCCTGCTCCAACCAACCTTCAGGCCACCATCCAGTATGATCCGTCCAACACTAACGGATATACATACGTTGCAGATGGTAGTCATACTGACATCAACTATCGAGTGTACACCCTTGCAGTGATTAATAGGCAGCCATACATTTCGGCATCATACGCCACCCTTTCTGCGCCGCTGTCCGATGACGGTTCAGGTAATCATTATGCTGTCAGCCTATCTTGGAACCCTCCATCTATTCCTGGTGCTAGTGTTCTTGCGTATGCCGTTTTTCCAAGCGATGGGGGCGCATATGACATGGGAGCTCAAGCGTCCTCCTCTAACCTTCTTGACAGTGACCCTGCAGTGTTTAACAACCCGTTCTCATTACTTCAGAACCTTCCAAGTAGCGCCCAAGTTTCAGTCAATGTGCCTGCTTCCAATGGCAGCACCATCAGCGGCGGTCTTAGTGTCATCGATGGTATTTCGGTTACCGGACCAGTCTCTTTGGGAGAACACTCCATTGCTACATCGCTCGATGAGACGACTATAGGCGCCTATAACGTCGGCGGCGGTAATGTCACTAGCTGGAATGCCACCGATCCTTTGTTTGAGATAGGTAATGGTGCTGACAGCTCCCATCTTTCTGACGCCCTTGAAGTCCTCAAGAACGGCAATACTACAATCAATGGGAATTTGAATATAAATGGAACCCTGACGTGTAATAACACTACATGTGGAGGAGGCTTTAGTGGTACAGGCACCCCGTCCTTTCAGGCTATTGGCGGAACTGCTTCCGGAAACTATTCCGTAGCTATGGGCTCTAGCTCTACTGCTACTCAAGCTAACGCTGTAGCCATTGGTGTTTTTGCGCAAGCTGGAGGTGTTCAATCTATTGCTCTTGGTGGTAACAGCACTGCTAGTGCAGACAGATCTGCGGCCTTGGGGTACGGGGCGCATGCTACTGGATATGGCGCTACAGCTCTTGGATATCTTAATACCGCTTCGGGAGGGGAATCAGTTGCTTTAGGGTACAATGCCACTGCCTCTGGTGATAGCTCCGTTGCAATTGGTGGATACGCTCCGGTTGCTTCGGCGCTTTATTCTGTCGCTATTGGCACCCAGGTTCAGGCCACCAGTTCGTTTGCCGTTGCAATTGGCGATAACACTGCCGCTACAGGAACAGCAGCTACCGCCTTTGGTGCCGGTACCCTTGCATCTGGACATGTTTCTACTGCATTTGGACACGGTACTACTGCGTCAGGTGACTATTCTACCGCCTTCGGCACCCAGACCACTGCGGCATCCCTTGACTCAACCGCCTTGGGTTTCTATAACGTCGGCGGAGGCGACCCTTCGAACTGGGTGAGCACTGATCCGTTGTTCGAGGTGGGTAACGGTACGGACCCCAACAATCTTTCTGACGCGTTTTCAGTCTTGAAGAACGGCTATACTGGTATTGGCGTAGCAGTTCCTCAGGCTCAGCTTGACATTAGGGGTGATGGGACAATTTTGGCATTAGGAGGAAGTGGTACCATTCCTGACGGTCTTGGTAACGGCCCGCGCTTTAGTTGGGATCCCTCAACGTTCGCTTTTAGAGCAGGATTTGTATCAAATGGTAATTGGGATAGTGCGAACGTTGGTTCATACTCCGTAGGATTTGGTATATCCTCAATATCTTCTGGCACAGCCTCATTTGCTGGAGGTATTACTTCAATAGCTTCAAACCAAGGAGCAATCTCTTATGGTATTGATACAAACGCATCGGGTAATGCGTCAGGAGCATTTAACCTGAGTACTACCGCCTCAGGCGACGAGTCTGCCGCTTTCGGAGACGCCACAACCGCTTCCGGTGCTATGTCGGCCGCATTTGGAAACGCAACTACCGCCTCAGGCGACGAGTCTACCGCTTTTGGAGGAGGAAGTCAGGCTATCGGTGAGTACTCAATCGCTACCGGCCAGAACACTGTTGCTACGCAATATGATTCTTTTGTGGGAGGATTAGATTCTACTACTCCTGGCTCTGGAGGGTACTCGTTTGCATTTGGAAATACGGTTACCGCCTCCGGAAACGCTTCGGTTGGCTTTGGGCAGCTTAACACCGCCTCGGGCGACTACTCCGCAGCCTTTGGTTATCACAACACTGCCTCTGGTTCATATTCTGCTTCATTTGGACAGTCTAACACCACCTCAGGCGGTTACTCAGTAACGTTTGGCGAAAACAACACTGCTTCCGGCATGTACTCTACAGCATTTGGAGAAAATGCTACCGCCTCTTCATATGAGTCTTTTGTTCTAGGCCAAAACAACGTCGGTGGCGGCGACCCTTCCAACTGGGTAGGGACCGACCCGCTGTTTGAGATCGGCAACGGTACCAGCGGCTCAGCTCTTTCCGACGCTCTTATCGTTCTCAAGAACGGCGACACAGGCATTGCCCTTGACCCGACTTCTCCGATACCGTCATATACTCTTCAGGTTGGATCATCCGCCGTCAATGGCATCGTGGCGCGCTTCCAGAACAGTTCCGGTACCTGTGACATCAACCCGACCAATGCCTCGTTGTCGTGTTCTTCTGATATGAACTTGAAAGACAATATTACAAACATTTCCAACAATAGCGCGTGGTCATACAACACAAACATCACTCCTGCTTCGCAGTCAGTGTTGGATAAGGTGCTTGCTCTTAACCCAGTGACATATAACTGGGACACTGAGTCACAAGGCGCGTCAAAGCATGATGGTTTCATTGCACAGGAAGTGCAGGAGGTATTTCCGGATCTTGTAACAACTGACCCGAATACGCACCTTCTGTCATTGAATTACACTGGTCTTATTCCGTACACTGTTGAAGCCATCAAGGAGATGAATCTCAATATCACAAACATCGACAACCTCGATACTCCAAACAACTGGCGCAGCGCACTGCTTGCATGGTTCGGTGACGTTGATAACGGCATTACGAACTTCTTTAGTAAGACTGTTACGACTGACCAGCTTTGCGTGAAGGATGACAATGGCGAAACATGTCTGACACGTTCACAAATTGACCAGGTGTTGAATAATCAAAATACAACTGCAAATCCTAATGCGCCAATGACGACAACGGTGACAAATAATACCGATCCTGCACCGACAGTGGATACGTCGGAGGGTACGAGTGTGAGTCAGAGTCCGGAAGTAAGTTCTGATACTGTTTCTACTCCTGCTGACGCTACAGATCAGACACAATAGTTGATATACTAAGTGTATGGATCAAGAACTTTCTGAACGTTTGGACCGCATTGAAAAAATGCTCAGCGATAACAACCGCATGCTTGCCAAAATGCGACGCTCTCAAAAGAATGCAGCGTATAGAACCTTGCTGTATTGGATCGTTATTATCGGTCTGACCATTGCGTCATTTTACGCCGTTATACCTTATATAAAGAGCCTGGGAGCCTCATATGGCATAGGGACTGGCTCAGGGGCGGATAGTACTTCTACAAGCATTACGAATCTGATTAATCAGTATGAGGCGGGGAAGAAGTAGTTGATTTTGGGGGTGTTTTGGGTATAATATGGGAGCTTTTAAGTAAGCAGACGCTCGCTCGTGTAAGAAATTTTCTGAGCAAAATTTCTTCCCTGAGCTGCGTTCGGACAGTGTGAAAATGTAAACACTTTCACATGATCCTCACTTGCTCAGGTAGCTCAGTTGGTAGAGCGCTCCCCTGAAGAGGGATAGGTCACCAGTTCGACCCTGGTCCTGAGCACATAAAAATAACAGCAAAGGCCGCCTTTCACTATGTGAAAGGCGGCCTTTGCTATTGTTGACAAAGTACCCTCATAAACGTATTGTAATGAAAAATTAACAACTTAAAAAAGGAGGAAATTATGAATTGGGATCCATACAGTGAGTTCCGTTCGGCAACATTTAGTAATGGTCTTGAGATACACGCTTTGAAGATGGATCGTCCATGGCAAAGGCTTAACGTAGTAGTTCATAGCGGTTCAGTACAAGATTCTGCCGGCAAGGAAGGCACTGCCCACTTTGTTGAGCATTTAGTTTCAAAGAACACTACCACAAGCTATGAAGCTTTACGTGACTACTTCAATAACAATGGAGGTGGTGCCATGTTTGGCGCAACTAACTTTTGGAATACGCAGTACCGTTTCTTCATTCCTAAGAAAGAAGCTGTGATGGCTCAATCACTTGAATACTTTGGTGAAATGCTACTGGGCTTAAAACTAAAGAGAAATATCGAACGTGAGAGAGATGTTATCCTTAATGAATTCATTAAGAAATATCCCATAACCTTTCGATATGATATTGAACTAAGGGCTCATAAGGCTTTACATGCAGGGTTACCATTGGAAAGAATACTGACCCCACTGGGATCATCAGACACTATTAAGGTAATTACTGAAGAGGACGTACAAGAATATTATGACACGAATTACACACCAAAAAACATGTCCATAGTGGCAGTAGGTGGGTATTCCTTGGAAGAAATATGCGACTTTTTATCAGAAAGCCGATTTGCAGTATTGATGCCGGGGGAACGCAAGGCAATGAGGCCATTAAAGCGATTCCCGAAGATGCCAGAAAATTTTCTCGAGTTGAAACTGAGCGATTATGTCGCTCTCTCTGCCATTGAGAAGTTTGCTTCATATGAAAGCAGTTTTAAAATCCCTCTATCAATAAGTGAAACTGCTATTTCGATTCTTGGCGGGATGCTTAATGAGTTGCTTGATCACGAGATCCGGCAAAAGGAAGCCTGGACATACAATATTCGAACGTCTTCGCATTTTTATGTTCAATACTATAAATTTAACGTAGCCTGTTCATCATTTTCTTTAAAAGCCGTAGACCTCATTGAGGAAAGGATTGATTCAATTATCACATCGATACCTTCCAATGAGGGGCTTTTCAAGAAGATTAAGAAGAATAAGCTCGCAGGAGTTTATATGAGTGACGAGGATGGCTCAACAATCTTAACTGAAGCCGTCACAGATTTATTTTACCGAGGAGGAATTAAGCCCCTTACTGCTTCAATTGAAAATATTGAAAGGGTAACATTTGCCGAAGTGTGCTCAATTCTTCAATTTTGGAAAAAAGAAAACAGATGGACGATGATTACCCGTCCTTAAAACCAAAATCCGTACCACAT
>JARIGO010000007.1 GCA_029288805.1 Candidatus Nomurabacteria bacterium | reverse complement strand
GATCAGCACTGATAACACTATAGTCAGCAATGTGTCCCTGGAGTTTTGCCAATGGTTTACGCACTCCTTGCACCATAGCGATCACTAAGCCAAATTCCTTGGTAAACAACCACACGCGCTTATTGGCTTCGCCTGAAGGTTCGCTGCGAATGACAATTGCTTCCGTGTGATGAATAGTGTGCATGAGTACGGTTACTAGAATTCCTTTTCGTCGCCTGCGTTGAATGGAATGAATTCAATGCCATCCTGCTGCAAGACACTTACCAATGCTCCCCCCATCATTTGTGGCACGCTAAGAATAGCGTCATGAACAGGAAATGATTTCTTTGGCTTTACGGCGATAGCATATTCGATCGCTTCAGAAAGCTTCATCCATGGAGCTGATACGGGCAATGCAAGTACTTCAACCGGCTTGCTTGGAACTGGAAAGGCATCCCCAGGTATGAACAAGTAATCATCAATAAGGTATCCAGTATTCTGAACGACGCCCCATTCCTTGTAGATTGGTGCATGCGTATTGCCAAATGCCTCAAACAAAATTTCCTTTATTGTGGCATTATTTCCTTCTTCCAAGATTTCATATGCAATACCCTGCTCATCAAGCAACTTACCTACTGCAGTATTAGTAATGATCTTTGCTTCAGGATTATTTGCCAAGACATTCTTTACTGACTCCACATGAAAGTGATCAGCGTGTTCGTGGCTGATAACAATCAAATCAATGTTCTTTTCCTGATCCTGCGCAGTAGAAAAAGTGCCCGGATCCGTCATAATACGAATGCCTTTTGTTTCAATAACCAAACAGCAGTGTCCGATTTTCTTAATTTTCATACGATTCTTTTTTGAATTACCAAGCAAAGCTTCCATCTCCTCTCGCTGTTTCTGCTGGTTGGTTGTAAGCATTTGTTGTATAGCCATATAATGCAGAGTATACCATTAGGGTACCCTCGTAATACATACGTTAGGAATTAAGTATTGTTTCAACGGTTTTCTCAAGTACAACAGGGTCATCAATGACCGTTACCGGGCTGCCTTTTTCCAACGTTTCCCTATCGTGCAGACCCCACGTCACGCCGATACTCTTAATGCCTACCTCATTTCCCTCTCGAATATCTCCAAGTGTATCGGTTATAAATACGGCGTCTTTTTCTGCTATAGAATATTTTTCCAATAATAATTTGATTTTTACCACCTTACTCTTGTCAGTCTCGTGGCCTAAGATGTCATTAAAATAAGAATTCAAATCTTTTTTTCCTAGAAAATGTTCAATGGCTTCTTCCGAACCAGAAGAAACAATGGCAACAATATATTTTTCTGAAAACTTCTTAATGGCATTTTGTATCGGCAAAGGAGTATCGAACTCACGAACTTTATCACGATAGACTTTTCGGTATTGGGGGTGCGGGGTAAGTTTTACAATGGCATTTTCTCCTTGGAAGGAATCGAAAAAGTTACCATTCGACATGTCCTTATAAACCTCATATGTAATGTGCGGATTAAGCTCACGATTCAATTCAAATTGAAATGGCAGCGTATTTATAATGACACCGTCAAAATCAAATATGACTAACTGTTTTTCCTTACTTTGCATTAATTTCAACTTCTTTATTTTCTGCAAACGTTACCGTTTCTGCCAATACAGTCTTCTTAAATTCATCCATAAACTGACTGAGGAATGATTCAGTATCCTTTGGAAGGACTACGGTAATAGGATCATTTGGCGTCAGACCCTTTGCCTTACGAAGATCTTGAACAGTACGAATAAGCTCACGGTACTCCCCTTCAGCCTTGAGTTCAGGGGTGATGGTTGTATCAAGCACCGCTTCGTCATTCTGTGCTACATCGAAGTACACATGCTTCACATTCAACTCATCCATGATCAACGCGCAGTGGTCCTGAGAAAGTTCCACACCCTTAACACTGATAGATTGCAGTGGCTGTCGCACAGGAATAGCGAGTTTCTTACGAAGCGCATTTCCGGCAGTACAAATATCACGAACACGAATCATTGTTTCCAACACTTCTACTTCTTCGATTGTAGCCCCATCTAATGAAGGCCAACTGCTCAAGTGTACAGATAATGCATCATGCTCATTCTTTAACTGTTGCCACAAATCTTCCGCTGCGAATGGCGCAAATGGTGCGAGCAACTGAGAGACAGTCTTGAGCACTGTATACAGTGTTCGCTTCGCATCATTATCTTCATCCTTAAGTCGATCACGTGAACGACGCAAATACCATGTTGAAAGATCTCCGATGAAATCCTTGATAGCGCGTACCGGTTCCATGAGCTTATAGTTATCGAGCGTTTCAGTACATGTCGCCACCAATAACTGCAATCGTGCCATAATCCACTGATCCAGAACGTTTTCTGACTTTCCTAGAGGTTGAGCCTCCAAATCTTTATCACGATAGAGTTCGTAGAATGACAATATGTTATAGAGCAAACCAAAGACCTGGCGTTCAAGTTCTACAACGGTTTTTTGGTCGTAGTTTTTTGAATCTCCTGGCTGGTTCACTGAATACATCCAGAGACGAAGCGTGTCTACACCGAAACGATCCATTTCTGTCCACGGGTTAACAATGTTTCCGATGGACTTGGACATCTTCTTGCCTTCCGCATCCAAGATGTGTCCGAGACAGATCACGTTTTTGTATGCCTTACCGCGACCAGTCAGTACACCAACAGCGTGCAAGGTATAGAACCATCCTCGTGTTTGGTCGATAGCTTCTGAAATGAAGTCAGCAGGATATGCAATTGGCTTGTTAAGGTCAACAACTGACTTTCCCTGAACATTCACAAATGGATAGTGATCCTGAGCAAATGGCATTGAGCCGGAGTCGAACCAGACATCCATGACTTCTTTTACGCGACGATACTCTTGGTCTTCTTTTACCAAGACAACGTCATCAATGAACGGTCGGTGCAAATCGACTTCATATTTTTCATTGTGCGGTAACGGAGCAAAATCAATAGTACGAATTTCGGCGTTATCAAAGTTGCGATAGCCTCGAGTTTCCTCGTAGAGATTTCTTAGAGAAATGCCGTTAGCAATCAGTTCCAATGCGCGAGTAACGGCACCATGAGAAACAATCAGGATCTTCTTGTCTTGATATTTTTGCTCAATGTCATAGATGAACTCCCCTGCTCGCTTTACGACATCAAGATATGACTCCCCGTCTTCGGTCTTAAAACCATACCGATCTTCCTCGACATTACGAACGACAAAATAATCATCAAGCGGCTTGCCATCGAACTTTGTGCCGACATTCCATTCACCAATGCGGTCATCAGTGATGATAACCTCCCTTGAAAGCCCCAACTTCTCTGCCATTACCGCTGCTGTTTCAAGCGTGCGAGTAAATGGAGATGAAATGATAACGTCAAAATTCGTGCCCTGTAATGCTTCTACTGATGAAGTAATTTGCCTCTTACCCTCTTCAGTCAGGCCGCTTCGAGTATCAGCCGCGAAGTTCCATAAACCCTGTACGTTTGCCTCTGTCTGCCCATGACGCATAACCATATACGTGTTACCGGACTTTTTCACGTACTGTTTCAATGTAGCGATTGAGTCCACAAAGATTCGTTCACCGTCTGCCGCCTGCCAGATTGGCAATGGTGTTCCCCAGTATCGTTCACGAGAAATAGCCCAGTCTTTGGCATCCTTAAGCCATTCACCGAAGCGACCGTTCTTGATGTGCGCAGGTTCCCAATTAATAGTTTCATTTTCCCGGACCAAGTCATCACGAAGCTTTGACATGCCGATGTACCATGAGTCACGCGCATAGTAGAGCAACGGTGTCTTACAGCGCCAACAGTGTGGATATGAGTGTTCGTATTTTTCCTTCTTGAACAAGAGTCCTCGATGTGCCAAGTCCTTGATGATATCAATAGCCACTTCCTCATCCTTCACAAAGCGTCCTTCCAAAAAGTCGGTGCCTTTTATAAAGTGCCCGCTGTCATCAACAGTATGAAACTTTGGCAAACCAACCTTTGTTCCCAAATCAAAGTCATCCGCACCATACATCACTGCAGTGTGCGCGATACCAGTACCATCAGTCGTAGTAACAAAATCCGCACCATACACTTTGTATGCGTTTTCCATCTTGTCCTTCTCTGGTCCAGTGATGAGCTCTTTCAAATACGGATACAATGGTTCATACGAAAGACCAAGCAAGTCCTTGCCTTTCATTTCTTTTACTATTTCATAATTGTCACCAAGAATACCAACAAGCTCTTTAGCAACGATCAACGTCTCTCCATCTTTTTGTGCAGCAACATAGTCTATGTCTTCCCCTACTGCCAAGCCAACGTTTCCCGGAAGTGTCCAAGGAGTAGTAGTCCACGCTACTATATATGTATTCTCCTGGCCAATAACTTTAAATTTTGCGGTCACTGACAAATCCTTCACATCCACATATGCCCCCGGCTGTGCCAACTCATGACTCGAAAGCCCTGTACCACAACGCGGACACCACGGCACTACTTTGAAATCTTTATAAACCAGTCCTTTGTTATTTACCGTTGCAAAGATATGCCACAATGACTCGATATAGTTTGTATCAAATGTATAGTACGCGCTTTTTTTATCTACCCAGTATCCGATGCGATCGGTAAATTTTTCCCAATCCTTAATATAGGTGAACACACTGTCCTTACACTCTTTGTTGAATGCAGCGACACCATACGCTTCAATTTCCTTTTTTGAAGTTAGACCAAGTTTCTTTTCGATCTGGAGTTCCACTGGCAAGCCATGAGTATCCCATCCTCCTCGGCGAGGTACATGAAAGCCCTGCATGGTTTTGTAGCGAGGAATAGCATCCTTGAAGACGCGAGCCTCCAGGTGGTGCAATGCTGGTGCTGCATTGGCTGTTGGTGGACCCTCATAAAAAACGTACTCACCTTTTGGTGCGTCTTTTTCCAATGTCTTTTTGAAGACATCATTGTCTTTCCAAAACTGTAAGATTGATTCTTCAGTTTGCGCTCTTGTTGATTTATTAGTTTCTTCTTGTTGCATAAAATATAAGTTGAACTGAAAAGACTCGTCCGCGAAATACGACAGTGTCATATTTCAAGGACGAGTCTCAAATTGATAATCGTGGTACCACCTTGCTTTGGTCTCATTTACTGCTGTGACGGGCTTTCCCGCTGGGGTCTAGTATTATTTCTTCCCAGAGCTCCGAGGTGATAGCCTCTTCATCGCTGATATCGTTACTATAGCACAATTTGAAAAAGGTGCTAGATATGCGGATGGTCTTTTTCCAGCTGCTCTTTGTTCTTTTCAATAGCGGCAATAAGGCTTTCTACGAGACGCTTTGGATCATCATCAAAGATCACGAGGTCTTCCCCGACACGGCCACTCTTATCAATGATTTCCTTAATCTCATCAGCCATATCCCATGGTCCCTTCAAGATACCGATCGGCTTCTTGTCTTCGAATGCAATAGTGAATTCATGAATGGTGCCGATGCGTCCACACCCAAGAATGATGGCGTCACATGACCGAGTAAAGAGCAGGTCACGCCCAGGAAAGCCGAAACCTGTGTAAATAATCAAATCCATATAGTCTACCGGCAAGCGCCAGGTTTCGATATGGTCACGTTCGTTTTGTGCGGGAGAAAGTCCGATAGAAATACCGTCGGATTCTTTTGCTCCCATGGCTGCCCATAATGGAAAGCCGGTTGTGGCACCCGTGACAAGCACCGCACCATGCTTAACCACTTCACTTCCCAAGGCCTTTGCCTTTTCCAAGGCATGCAGACCGCAGTGTCCTGTTTCAGCCGCGCCAGAAACACCGATCTTTATTTTCAAATGATCGTGCTTAGTGTTGTTCTCAAGAGAATTTTTGAATGAAATGCTGTCTATCATAGTGTTTTAATTGCAGTCCAATTCTACCACATCATTTTCTTGTGGAGCTACTGCATTGACTCCAACATGGTCACGAAGACGCTGCGTAAGGAATAATGAGGACTTTGGCTCACCCATAACAACGAATACTTTTTTCAAACTGTCAGCCGTCTGCTGGACGAATTCAACAAGATGGTCTGAGTCCTTATGACCGGAGTATCCGTCAATGAATACAATGTTGGCGCGCACTGGAACAGTTTCGCCACTGATGCGAACTTCCTTGGCACCATCTTGAATAAGACGCCCCAATGTTCCTTCTGCCTGATACCCGGTGAGGAGCAATGTGTTATTAGGATTTGGAAGATAGTTTGCTTCGTGATGCAAGATGCGCCCACCATTACTCATGCCACTGCCGGCAATAACAACCTTAGGGTTATGTTCATGAACAATTTCTTTTGATTCTTCCGTTAGTAGTGTGAATTTCAACCCAGGGAAATTGAAGATATCGTCACCATCCCCTATTTGCTTACGAGCAAAATCATTGAAGTATCGTGAGTACTTACCGTAGATCTTTGTAAGATGAATAGCCAATGGTGAGTCGAAGAAGATTGGCATTTCTGGGATGCGGTCATGCTCAACAAGCTGATCCATTTCGAAGAGCATTTCCTGCGCACGTTCGAGAGAGAACGTTGGGATGACCAATGTTCCCTGTCGCTTGTAGTTGTCTTGTAGTGTTTCCTGGAAACGCACGCGGCGCTCATTGCGCGCAATGTGATTACGATCGCCATACACACTTTCCATGATTAAATAATCCACATTCTTCAACGGTTCTGTATCACGCAACAAGGGTGACGGTGAATTACCGAGGTCGCCAGTGAAGATGAGCTTTTTGTTGTTGTAAATAATTTCTACCATGCCAGAGCCGAGCACGTGTCCAGCATCGCGATATCGGAAAATGAAGTTATCGATAGCAAGATCCTGATGATAGTCCAAGACTGTCCACAAGGACATGGCCTTGTCTATATTTTCCTGGGTATAAATTTCTCGTAATACCCCACTGTCATCATGTTTACTGTGTGCCAAGATGTTTGCAGTGTCCTGCAACATTAGTTCAGTAATATCCTTGGTAGGAATAGTTGAATAGATAGCACCCTTAAACCCATCATGAATCAGTTTTGGAATGCGACCAATGTGGTCAATGTGTGCATGAGTGATGAATAGCGCATCAATAGTAGCTGGATCGTATATGAAAGGTTTAAGATTTGAAATTTCAGCTTCTTTGGAGCCTTGTGCCAGACCACAGTCAATCAAAAACCTTTTACCTTCGCCTTCCAATAAGAAATTTGCTCCTGTGACGGAGCCCGTTCCTCCGGCGAATGTAAGTTTTAATGTTTTTGATGAATCCATATGTTTCATTGTAGCAAAATAAAAGCACGATCACTACGTGATCGTGCGCTTATTACGGCTATCGGGAAATAGTGCCTTAGCGTTAAGCCAAGTGGGATGCATGGAACGTAGGAACGCCGCGATAAAAATTCTGACGCACCCTACTTTCACGAAACTTCCCCAAACAAGAAAATGTTCTAGGCACTATTTACGATAGCCGTGAACTGATTATAGTGCATGTCATCTGCAGAAAACAAGATAGACAGCGATACTTTTTTAAGGTGTGAAAAAATGCAAGTATTAGAGCAGCTCATCTGAGTGCACGAACACAGTGTTGATCTTCTCGTACTCCATCAATTCGTCATCCTTGAAGAAACGCTTGATCTCTGCATCTGCAGATTCTTTTGAATCGGAAGCATGCACAACGTTTGACTGCATAGACAATGCATAGTCACCACGGATAGTACCGGCAGCAGCTTCAAAACTACGTGTTGGGCCAACGATGATGCGAATGGCGTCAATAACGTTGATGCCAGAAACTGCCATAACGACAACGGGAGTAGACGTCATGAATCGGCGAATGCGTGGGAAAAATGGCTTATCCTTATGTTCTGAATAATGCTCCTCTACGAGACTGTCGCTAAGGTGAATCATCTTCATACCAATAATCTTCAAGCCTTTACGCTCAAATCGAGCAACGATTTCACCTACTAAACTTCGTTGCAGTGCATCAGGCTTAATAATAATCAAACTTCGCTCTTCTTTCTCGTGTATCATAGTCCCTATCATACCGCACAAAACAAAAAAGCCGCAATGCGACTTTTAATATCTATTAATTACAAGCCATGCGGTCTTATTACGGAAAAATAGACATAGAGAATGGTAAAGATTACAGCAAGCGCAACCCACACAAATGATTTTTGAGATACTGTCATAATACGGTTATGTTTTGTATATGAAGATAGATGTATTTTTTGGGATTATACACTATTACATCTTTTTGGGAACAGTGATGCCAAGAAGGTGCAAGCCGTTAGTCATCGTCTGAGAAAAAGCCGCCGTCAAGGCAATCTTATAAGCAGAGCTGACACTGTCTTCAATAATCTTAGTATTTCCATACCAACTGTTAAATGTCTGTGCCAGCTCTAGCAAATACGTCACGATAAAGTGCGGTGACCATTGTTCGATCGCATGCTCTACTACTTCCGGAAAATGAATCAATACTTTTTCCAAATCAGTCACTTCCCATTCACTTGGAGGCTCAACCTCCAAATTGTTGGCTTTGGCAAGAATAGAGTTGGCGCGCACGGTACTGTACTGAAGATACGGACCACTATCCCCTTCGAATGACAATGAAGTCTCAGGATCGAAGTCTATATTTTTTCCTGCAGCAGATCGTAAAATAACAAATTTCAAAGCTCCAACTGCAATATATCTATTTGCCAAACCTTCTGTATCATTTGCTAACTGAGGCGCTCTTTCATTTAATTCTTCGTATAAAGTTGATAACAATGTTTGCGCAGAAGGAACACCACCTAAACGAGATGACATTTTCTTTCCTTTGAAACTCATTCTTCCATGAGTTCTATGAATTGTTTTATTGGCACGATCATTCCATTCATTATTTATATGTCTTACTGCCGCTAAAACTACCTTGAAATATTCAGTCTGCTGATGGTCTGTTATAAAAATTGAAGTATCTGGACTATATCTTTTAAATTTAAGATCCATTAAGCCTGTATCCTTTGCTTCATATGTAGGGTTTCCTTCTTTATTAATAAAGACACGTGTATGAAGACCGTCTTGTTCTCCTTCATAAATAATTGCACCGTCACTTTCTTTAAAAACCTCACCGACATTTTCTAGTACTATCTTTTTGCCATCTTCTCCAGCTTCACTTTCGTAAATAAACTCATTAAATTGAGAGCCAAGAACACTTGTTATTGCTTTAAAATATCCCATGTTAAGAGCTTTTGCTTCGTCATAGACTCTATACTCTTCAGTATTAGTTTTCTTTTTATATATATTATCTGCTATTTCTCGAATTCTTGGCTGAACGCTAGGGTCGTCTTCATACAAAGCAGTTCCTCGAACATAACACTCACCAAAATAATCAACCCCAACAGAAGCTGCAGGGATTTGATGAATCTTTTCTATTCCCCCATCTTGCATCAAAACGTATACGGCCTTAGCAATACCAAGTGACACATCTGATGGATAAGATATGGCAGTTACTTCTGCGCCAGAAAATTGAGCGAGGCGTTTAATGGACTCACCGATAGCATTATTCATAACATGCCCAATGTGAAATGCCTTAAATAAATTAGGACTGGAGTGCTCTACCAAAATATGTTTACCATGATGAAGATCACTGCTACCCCACTGATTTTTTTGCTCAATGATATGTGATACTTGTTGCGCAAAAAAATCCTTCGTCATCGTGAAGTTTATAAAGCCCGCTCCTGCCACGCTGACTTCGGCAATGCTGTTGGGTCTGTTGATACCAGTACCGACACACACAGCAATAGCCTCTGCTACCTCTCGAGGATTCTTTGAGAGCTGCTTAGCAACTATCAATCCAACGTTACTGGCATAGTCTCCATTGCCAAGATCCTTCGGCTGCTCAACGGCAAAAGGAACGCCTTCCAAGCCAAAGCATTCCCGGAGCGCACTGCTGATCAATTCCTTAATAGTAGATTCCATAGCAACACTATACCAAAAAGCTCAGAATTTACTATTTCCCTGAGCTACCAAATCCAGCCTCTCCTCGCTCACTGCCTGAAAGCTCATCAGCTTGCTCAAACGATACCGCCTCAAACTTTTGAATAATCATCTGCGCCACCTTATGCCCCGCTTCGAATGTATATTCCTTATCCGACAGATTGATCATGCCAACCATCACTTCTCCTCTGTATCCTGCGTCAACGACACCACCCATAGTCTTCAGGCCAAACTTTATTGATAAGCCGCTCTTGTCCCAAATCAAACCGACACATCCTTCCGGGATTTCCAATGCTACACCAGTCGGTATTGCTACTTGCTGCCCTGGCGCAAGCGTTACAGTTTCTTTTGCATATAAATCAAACCCCGCATCCCCCGCCTTGGCATACTGAAGGTCTGGAACAGTGTCGGACAGTTTTTTGTATTTGAGAATCATATGGTCATCATATATAAAAAATAAAACCTCTACAACATTAAGATGTAGAGGTTTTTGGGTTTTCAGTAACCCATTTCTTTGAACCTTGTTTTTTGGACCTGGCATAGATAACACTCTTTGGAGGTTCCTCTGAAAAGCAATCTTCAAACCTGCACTGACTATTTGAAGACAGTTCCTGTATAACAATTTGACTAATACGATCAACCTCGGGATGCTTTTCCAATGCAATCGCTGCATCTTTTACAAGTTCCAAGGAATGGGTTGAGTAGAAGCAATCAGATTTCAAGAAACTCTTGTCATCAGGATACAGAGTGACCATTAAGTAATACATATCTTTGAGAATTTAATTGTTTGAGAATAGTTTTTAAAACCTTATCAATTTATTGACTTAGTGTCAATTTAATGCAAAATGATGTAAAACAAAAGAAAAATTGAAAAATGAATAACACACAACTTGAAACATGGTTAAGCACCGGACAGATGCCATACCATACAGAGCGCTATATCCCCTTTCATGCGGATTATGAATACCTGCGATGGGTTCAGCCGATTCTTGATTCTCCTATAAGAGGGAGCCGCACTAAATATGCAAATCATGAACTTTTCGGCCTCCCCCAAAGCGTATTTGATCTCAGAAACGGAGACTTTCCATTAGTAACCACTAAAAAGATTTTTTTCAAAGCGGTTAAGGTTGAAACTTTATGGTATCTCAGAGGAGAAACAAACATTAAATACCTTAAAGAAAATGGGGTTACTATATGGGACGAATGGGTTAAGGAAGGTAGCGATGACGAGGTTGGTCCATTATACGGACCACAAATGGTCCGATGGAATAATCCTTACGGGGCACCAATAAACCAAATTCAAAACCTTATTAACGAGATAAAGCGAGCCCCTCATTCAAAAGGAATGTTTGTATCCTCCTGGAATCCCGCCGAAATAGGTTTTGATTTCGTTAAACTCAGACCCTGCCACGGCGTATTTCAATGCAATGTTGATACAGAAGGTTACCTCAACATGAAAATGCACCAGCGTAGCGCTGACTGGTTCCTAGGCGTGCCGTTCAATATTGGATCATATGGCCTGATGCTTCGCATGATTGCACAAGTGACCGACCTTAAGCCTGGTCGAATGTTTCATTCATACGGCAACGCCCATATTTATGAAAACCATGTTGAACAGATGAAAACACAACTTGGTCGTACGCCAATGGATCTGTGTCAACTGAAGTTAAATCCTGATATCAAAGATATCTTCAAATTTACTCTCGATGACATTGATCTGGTAAACTACACTTCCCACGGAAAACTTGTTGGCGATGTTGCCGTGTAAATTATTAAGCTCCCTTTGCAGGGAGCTTTTCTTATTGTTTTATTTGACAAATCATAAAAAAGTTATAGTATTTTGAAAAACAAAGCACATGGAAAAAAGCGACAAAAAAGCATATGTTGATATAAACAATGCGCATGGAGAAAAAATGCTTGCCACCCTTCAACAGATTATTGAGGATGGCGTAGATCCATTCTCCTTGGAGCATATGCAAAAATATCATGAGCGTCCTATTTTGGAGATTGGAAAATATTGGTTTGTTACAGAAAACCAGTGGCCCTACCCCAACACGCGAGTTCATCTTCTCTTCATTACTGTTGAATATGCCGAAACGTTCAAGGACATTCCTTCAGATGCTTTTGCAGAGCTGGAAGAATTATGCGAAAAGTATTCTGAGCAGTATGGTGTTGAAGGAGGAGCGCTCTGCATGCGTTTTGGCAAAACTTCAATGACAGGAGCCACAGTAAAACATTTACACGCTCAGTTGATAGAAGCAAACATGGAAGGAGATGGTGTTAAGTTTCCCATCAAAAGAAAATCTTAAACGTAAAAGCTGCCGATAGATATCGGCAGCTTATTTAATTTGGAACATCAACAAAAATCAATGAAACACCTGCTGGTTTTAAAATTTCTGATGCGGCGAGGAGCGAATACCCCTCACAATAATAAACTTTTTTAATACCAGAATCTCTGATTAAATACGCGCAACCAGGACAAGGAAATGTTGTAATGTATATGCTTGCTCCTTCAAGGGAAATACCCTTTCGTGCAGCATATGCAACAGCACTCGCTTCAGCGTGGATGGCGGTTGATAAATCAATGTTCTCCCCTGGCTTAAAATTTGATCGAGGATCGCCATTAATGTATGGTGCCTGCTGGTCTGGTAGATGGCGGTTAAATCGCCCAATAGGCTCGCCGTTCACAGGAAAAACAACTGTTCCAACCTGGCGCCACCAATCAGAACTTTTTCGAGCCAAGGTAAAGCATTTGAGCATTATTTCCTTATCAAATTTTTCAAAGGAAATAGTCGCATCGGGTACCGCCGCGCGTTGAGATAATACAGTTTTCTTCCCCCATCTAATAAAGTAATCTTTTTTTGTTACAGTAATTGATGGGTAAAATTTTAAAAGTATTTTTTCAACGATATCGTCATCGGGGATAGTAACGTCGCTAAATTCTGCAAGATTGCTCTCATTGAGAACTCTAACTTCTTTACATATTTCCAAAGCTGCAAGAGCTTTCTGCATTTCAATTGCAGGCACGGCACGGAGATCTTTTTCAAACATCCATTGAAGTTCGGGGTCAGTTTCCTTAAAGAGTTTTTCATCAATTAAGAAAACCGTTTCGGTTTTTTCTGAATCACTAGCGATAAAATTTATACAGCCTGCATGTAAGGCGGGCATATATAAAACTTTAGGGGGTTGTATCATGCGGCCTCCTTTGATTTTGTGAAGAAATTAATAGCTGCCTCTTTAAGCTTAGTCGTAACAGCTTCAACTACATCCAGCAGCTCTTTAGCTCCGTCAATGATAATCTGGCTTATACGTGCACTAGTCGAAGTTTCGGCCTGACGTGGAAGTATTTCAAGCTTTCCGCACCAAGGATCATATTTCTCATGCATCCTTTTTTCGTATCCTTCAAAGTCATCCTTTACAGAACTAAATGAAAGAATAACAGTATCAGGCCTCATTTCGTGAAGCAGTTTTACACTTTCCTCACTTGAGTTTAAGGGAACAATGATATTAACCGCCCGGTTATGAGCAAGCATCTCCTATCGTTCCTCAAACGGAACAATCGGGCGCCCCTCGCCTTTGCGAGCTTTTGTAAACTCGTCAGTATCAAGACCGACGATTAATATGTCTCCGAACTGCTTACCCTTATCAAGGTATCTCGCGTGACCTATATGATGTAAGTCATACACGCCAAACGTATAGCAAATCCTCAAACCTCTTTCCTTTAGAGAGTTTACTATAGACAATAGCTCGTTATGATCCTGGACCAAACGAGACTGATCAGACAACCCGTGTCCGACAATGTCATCGATTCTTTTTGTATCGGTTTCCATTTTTTTATCTTTCTGTTTTTATGGTTCATTTTTTCCAAATACTATAGTTCGCACAATAAAAGTCAATCTATTTTGACATGTTTAAAAAATAATGTACTATGCAGAAAAAACAATAAGCACATGAAAAATATTCCAATAGACATTATCTGGGCAGAATCCCAAAACGGCGTGCTCGGAAACAAAGGAGCAAACAAGCTCTTATGGCGCCTACCGAAAGAATTGAAGCATTTCAAGGAAATAACGCTGGGGCACATACTTATTATGGGCCGGTCCACACTTGAGTCACTCCCTGGTATCCTTCCTAACCGATTGCATATCATAATGACAAGACAGAAGGATTACGTTTCTCCTTTTGGCGAAAGCGATATGATAAAAATCTCCCATTCCCCTGAAGCAGCAGTTGAACTTGCCGCATCCCTTGCCAGTGAAGGACAGCGGGCAATTGTAGCGGGAGGCGACGATATCTACAGGTATTTTATGGACCCTGGGTTCATATACGCCCGTCTGCTCGGAAAGCTTTATCGTTCGATAATACTTGCAGAATTTCAAGGTGATATATCTGCTTGTGAAATAAACCCTATGTATTGGCCGTTATTATCCAAAGATGCCCCATCTGAGATAGACGAAAAGAATAACCTTAGTTTTATTTCCGAAGTATATCAACATTCGCCAACGATCATCTGAGGCTGGCATTCAGACAAACCAAAAGCCCCTTTCCAAAGGAAAGGGGCTTTTTTACTTCGGTACGCCGTAGCTCTCGCGAAGGCGACTTTGTTTATCCTACTACTTCGATACCGATTGAGCGGGCTGAGCCTTCAACGATTTTCATAGCGGCGTCGATGTCATTGGCGTTCAAGTCAGGCATCTTGCGTTCTGCAATTGCACGAACCTGTTCACGGGTGACCTTGCCAGCCTTTGAAGTGCGAGGCTTTGCTGAACCTTTGTCGATACCAGCAGCCTTGAGCAAGAGACTAGTAACTGGTGGAGTAGTGACACGGAAGTCGTATGAACGATCATCGTATACAACCACTTTCACACCGAGCTTTTCACCACGCTGTTCAGCAGTAGCAGCATTGAACTTCTGAACGAAGTCTGAGATGTTGATACCTGCCTGACCGAGTGCTGGTCCAAGCGGTGGAGCTGCAGTAGCCATGCCACCCATAGCCTCGAGTTTGATTCTTTTTGTAATATTCTTTGCCATAATTGTGTTTTGTTTTACTAAAGTGAAGCAGTAGCGTAACGGTCTGGATTATACCAGAAAGCCGTTATTTGTACACCTCTATTTTTAGAGCTTCTTTACCTGCAAGAAGTCGAGTTCTACCGGTGTTTCGCGGCCGAAGAGCGATACGAATACCTTCACCTTTCCACGTTCACGGTCAACTTCTGATACGCGACCTTCTGAGTCCTTGAATGGACCGTCGTTGATGATGATAGTTTCGCCAACTTCAAGATCGATAGTGTGACGAGCTTCCTGGTCATCACTCATTTGTCCGAGCAAGTAGTCAATTTCCTTCTGAGTAAGCGGCACCGGCGTAACACCTGAACCAACGAATCCAGTCACGCGTGGCGTATTGCGAACCACGTACCATGACTCATCGTCAACGATCATATCCACGAGAATGTATCCTGGATACACTTTCTCTTCCACTTCCACGCGCTTCCCTGCCTTGATCTTAATTTTCTTTTCAGTTGGAACGACAACGTTGAAAATCTTTTCTCCCATGCCGAGTGAATCAATACGCTGCTTGAGGTTTCGAAGCACGGCATTTTCGTATCCAGAATATGTGTGGATAGCGTACCAGTGACGAACTTGGTTTTCTTCTTGTTTAGCCATGACGCTTATTTAATGATGAGGTGACCTAGTAATGCACGGAACAATACGTCGAAGCCGTTCAATAGGTACCCGAGTGCCAATGACAGCACGATGATAATAATAGTATACGCGAAGGCACGGCGGCGTGATGGCCATGTCACGTATTTCATTTCGCTCTTTGTTTCTTTGAAAAATGTTGCAATACTCATATGTAAGAATTTTATACTAAAAAACGCCCCGAGGGCATTACGTTTCCATAATACCCTGTAGGGCGTTTTTAGTCAATAGGGGGATTTATCGGATTTCGTATGTGATGCTTACGTCTGAAGTAACAGTCTGAACTCCGGTTGGAATAGTTGGTGCAGGTACGGCGGCGCTTGCATCCATAGACTTCATGCCATATGCAACAGGAGTAACATTTCCCCCGCTGTTGTTGTCATTGAATGAAACAATGCGAACCAAATGCACACCAAGTGACTGCGCGAGCTTTTCAGCCTGAACCTTGGCATCAACGATAGCCTTGTCGCGAGCCTCATCACTTGCTTCATGTGGATCTTCAAATCCAAGGTTTGGGCCATCAATGTTTGTCACGCCATCCTTGCCGAGAATACCGGCAACTGTTTCTGTCTTGCCCAGATCCTTCACACTGACATCAACACTTTGAGAAACAATGTATCCCTTAAGTGTTTGGCTAGTAGTTGGCTGGCCAACGATCATTGGTGCATTGGTCTGCACATAGTCAGGATATGAGTTGTATGAATTTGTAGTGATGTACTGGTCCGCGATACCAGCAGCAACGAGGTCACTTTTCACCTGAGCCACCTTCTTCGATACGGCAGCCTGAGCAGTGGCAGTGTCCTTTTCTTCATCCTGAACAGTGAATGAGAACTTTGCAGTGTCCGGAGCCTTGTCTACTTCCCCATGGCCTTGAACGGTAATAGTGTTTGCGGCAGGAAGACCTGAACCGATGTACTTATATGATTTTACCTGTCCGATAATTGCCAAAAGCAAGAACACTCCAAGCAATACCGCCAGGCAAACGGCGATACGAATAATGATTGTTTGATATTTTTCCATAAATGATTGCATGTAAAAAGTATAGCATGATAAAAAGCCTCCCATGAGGAGGCCCTTTTAAGTGCTTAACTTGTGGTGATGAAAAATCCTATCACAGTCACAATAATAGATAATCCGTACGCGACGCTGATGATGTTGGAAAATGAGTGATTCCAGTCTTCACTGATATTTCTCATTGGCCTGGTTTTTTCAATCATTAGCACCGCGATAGCGATAAGCAATGCGGCCCCCATGACCTGCGTTGGCAATGCACACTGCATCCACGCCATAATAGTCATTACCATGACAGAGAGAAAGACGTAATAAAAACTAAGCAATGAGTGACTTACAGCCGATACTGACCTGAAAAGATTTTTCTTAAATTTCATATTAAATTGTTTTATTTTTCAATATTTTAACATATTTTAATACAAAGTCAAAAGGGCCACGGCGTACACCGTGGCCCTTTTGTACATATATATAGTATGTGCTATTTGATTCCTACCAATGTTACATCGAAGACCAATGTAGCGTTTTGTGGAATAACTGGAGGATATCCTGCAGCACCATATCCAAGTTCTGGTGGGATAGTAAGTGTGCGTTCTTCCCCTACCTTCATGCCGAGAATGCCTTCATCCCACCCCTTGATAACCTGTCCGGCACCAAGCGTGAATGTGAATGGTTGATTGTTGCGGCTTGCTGTTGAATCAAATACTGATCCGTCAGTGAGCTTTCCTGTATAAAGCATTACTGCTGTTTGACCGTTAGCGATTGCTGGTCCTGTTCCTTCTTTTGTTACGTCGATTTTCATACCGTCTATAGTTTTAGTGCTGATAACTTTAGCTGAGCTTTTTGGAGCTGTAGCTGATGTAGTAGTGGTCGTTGTTGTTGTCGTACTCGGCGCTGATGCTACGGTAGCAGGGTTAGCTGCTGATGAAGTAGTTCCAGTATCTTGTGTGACAACAGGTGTTGTGTTTGCAGGCGCAGGACTTGTGGCTGGCGCCTTCCAAATCCATACCCCGACCAATACTACTATAATAATGACAATAATAATTCCAATAATTGCTTTTGTACTCATATATATAGTATAGCCTACGGTTGCTTAAACGTGTAGTTTTTATTGACCCGTAGTACCACTACTCGTATCTGTTGAAGTTGTTCCTGATTCGGTACTGGTTGTATTGGAAGTATCCGTAGAAGTACTATCGTCTGCTGGCGTACTTGGCGCTACTGACTGAGTATCTGGTGACTGGGTCTGAGAAGGAGCACTCGTGTCGTCTGCAGGAGGGTTATTCTGGTCGTTTGTTGCGGTGGTAGTCATTGGCGCATTGTTGCTGCTAGTACCACTACTACTTCCTTGTCCAGAATTTTGGACCATCTGCAAGAACTGCTGCTCAGTAACACAGACGTTGCCGACACACAACGTATCAGTTGTAACTTTCTTACTGAAGATACTTGTGATGCCATTTTTGCTGTCAGCCAACCAGTTCATGATCGCATCTCTCCAGGTATTGGTTTTTGTAAGGTCATCAATATCGGTAATATTTATATTCATCTCCTTGATAGCCTCAATGGTATACGGAACAAGACCGGTATAATCCAATGACAACAGATGGGTCGTTGGGTTTTCAGTTACCAAGTCTGGGAATACTTGCTGTACTTCCTGCGCGATGAAACCGGCATGCTTCGGATCAGTGTCCTGTTCAACGTTCCAGTTATAGTCCACAGGGTTAAGTGCCATGACTTCATCAAGCACGCTCTGAGATGCAGGAGTAATGTTTTGATTGAATGACCAGTTTGAATTGTCTGCAAGGTTGGTAATATTCTTCTTGAGATTCATATCAGATGAACAGCTGATACCGCCGGTCGTTGCAGGCATGACATTACAGGTACCACTGGCATTTTGGAACGTGGCAATGATGGTATCGGTAGAGTCAGCAGAAGAGCCGAACTGTGACAAACCGCTTGCTACCCATACCGCGTAGTTGTTTGTGGCACCAGTTGGAGCGCCATCGACGTATAGAGATGCAGCGTTTGTAGCCGTTGTTGTTCCCCCAATGGTACCAATAGCCTTAACGGCCAAGTTCGCAAGGATAGCGTTGGTACCGGATGAGGCGGTGTTAATTGGGGCGCCACCGACAAGGAAGTTTGCGTAGTTATTGTTTGCACCAATTGTTGCTGTTGATCCTGAGCCTGCCACAGCGTGAAGAGTGGTGCTGGTTGCACTGCCAAATAAATCCTGAGAGACACTAGTCGAAAGTACTCCCGTACCAGAGGCTCCACCGAGGTTTGAAACCTGAGGAGCAGTCGAGCTTCCAAAACCTCCCAGGAATGCTGAGTAACCCGACGCAACATACAATGCATAGTTAGTGGTTGCAGCACTGGACGCACCGTTCACATACAATGATGCACTGTTAGTGATCGCTGCACCTCCTGATGTTACTGTTCCGAGCGGATTGACTACGAAGTTTGTGAGCCACGCATCTGTTCCTGTTGCAGGTGTAGTGATTGGGGCTGATCCGACAACAAGGTTACTGTATGAACTGTTCGCAGCAAGAGTTCCTGTTGAACCACCGTTAAACAATGCTCGATACTGAATAGCGGAAGCGCCACCGAACAATATAGATGATGTGGAAGTTGCAGTAGAAACTGCTGCGCCACCCAAAGTCGAGAAGTCCGAAAGGACAGAGGATCCTGTATTGATACCGCCATTAAATCCTGCGGTTCCACTGTTTACATATATAGAGTAGTTATTCGTACCAGAAGTAGACGCACCATCAATATAGAGTGAAGCGGTATTTGTAACGGCGGCACCCCCGGATGTAACAGTACCGATTGAAGTAATAGCGAGGTTCGCTAGCCAGTTATGAGTACCTGAAGAGGCAGTTGTTATTGGAGATGCTCCAATAATGACGTTTGAATATGAGTTGCTTGTAGGAAGAGTATTCGTTGTTGATCCGTTGAAGAGCGCTCGGTACGTTACAGCAGAAGCAGAGCCGAACAACAATGATGAGGTTGATGAACTGTTTACGCCCGCTCCTCCAACACCGACAAAGTTAGCGCCGGTAAATGTTGATGCCGTTGTGATACCTCCACCCAACTGTGTCCATCCTGAGTTAACATACAATGCGTACGGATTGGTGATAGTGACGTTCGTTCCAGCCGTTGGCGCGCCGTCAATGTAGAGGGTGGAGGCGTTTGTAAGGGTTGTCGCAGATGATGCGGCAAGTGTCGGGATGCCGAACGTGTTAGTTCCCTCAGTGGCAATGGTTCCCGATGAGGTGGTTGAAGTATAGGTGTTAGCTGCAATTTGAAGTCCCGCTCCTGAAGTACTGAATGTTGCACCGCTTGAGTTTGGACCGCTTATGAGAAGTTGTGCAGTCGGTAAGAAAGAGGAGCTGCCGATACCGAGACGAGACTGGAAGTACCCACTTCCGGCATCATTGACGCTGAATAGTCTCGTAAATGTTCCAGCCGCACTGGCTGCAGAGTTGGTACCTGCCTGAATGAGCATGTTGTTACCTGAGCCTGTTGCCTGTTCATATGGCTGAATAAATAACGCGGTATAGTTTGAAGTACCACTTTGGTTAATTGTCGGCTGAATGGAAAGGTAGTTCTGCGTATTACTTGTACCCTGCAATATACCTTGCATGGTAAAAATAGAACCTGCCACTCCCGTTCCTCCAACGTTTGCATCAAATACTCCCGTACTAGTTGAGGCGTTAAGGTTGATAGTAAAATCTCGTGCGCTTGTTAATGTAGCAGACCCGGCAGCTGGCTGGACACCAAGTCTCAATGAACGTGCAGTACCTGTACCGCCATAGTAATTTCCTATTTCAAAAATATTCGAATCCCATGACGCAACGGTTCGTTCATAGTTCGTCGTCTGGTCAGTCGTGTTATAAAAAGCTTCGCTGTTAAATCCGTTCGCCAATGTTAGAGCATGAGTTGGAGCTGTTGTACCAATACCGATCATGCCAGAGTTAGCCACATAGAGACGAGAGGTACCACCGGTACTAAAGTTAATGACACCTGAACCATTAGCGTCACTGTCCGCAGCAAAGGTAATGTCAGTAGTACTGCTTGTTCCCACACCACTTCCTCCGGTTGCAGTACTCATGAATGATCCATCTGGGAACGTAATACCGTTACCAGTACCAGTAATGTTGATGTTTCCATTGAACACACTGGTTCCTCCTGCAACATCGATAGCGTAATTGTTTGTACCAGCAGATGAAACTCCACCGATATATAGACTCGCAGTATTCGTAACCGTAGCTCCGCCGGCGGTGACCGTGCCTATCGGGTTTACCACGAGGTTTGCGAGCACTGAGTGCGTGCCGGATGCGGCGGTGGTGACTGGGGAGGAGCCGACAATGACGTTGGAGTAATTGGTACCGCTACTGAGAGTAGTCGATGTTACTCCATTAAATGAATTTCTAAGCTGTATTGCAGACGCACCACCAAACAGTAGACCTACGGTAGTCTGACTGCTTGTAGCACTTGAACCTGTCTGGGCAAAGAAGTTTGATGAAAGCGATGACGAGGATGTCTGAATCTGACCAATGAAAGCATTGACTGCGGTGACAGTGCCTCCAAAATATGCGTTTCCTCCGTTCACGTACAGCGCATACGGATTGGTGATGGTAACGTTTGTACCGGCACTTGGCGCACCGTCGATGTAAACCGTTGCAGCATTGGTAAGCGTTGTCGCGGATGAAGCCGCGAGCGTTGGGATGCCGAAGGTGTTAGTACCCTGAGTGGCAATGGTTCCCGATGAGGTGGTTGAAGTATAGGTGTTAGCTGCAACTGCAATACCAAAACCTGTTGTTGAGTAAGTTGCACCTGTAGCATTACTACCACTTATGAATAGCTGAGAGACGCCACTAGAACCACTTGCGCCAACACCGAGTCTTCCTGCAAAAAATCCAATACCGTTGTCATCAACCGTGAACTTCGAGGTATGCGTTCCCCCGCCGTTGGCCGCGGAGTTGGTGCCGGCGTTGATGAGGTACTTCGTTCCCGAGCCGGTCGATGACTCGAACGGAGAGATGAGGAGGGCGTTGTAGCCAGCGGTTGATGACTGGGAAATAGTTGGGGTAATTTGTTCAATGCTTGTAGTTCCGGAAGAAGTGGAAACAGTTGGAGAAAGCGTGAGCGCGCTTGAAACCGTTGTCGCATTCGTCCCGATACCGACGTTTCCACCGAAGTAGTTGTTGCCAGAGTTCGAGTCGATGGCGTAGTTGTTAGCGCCGCCGCTTCCCGCTCCGTTGACGTACAAACTCGCAGTAGTCGTAACTGTCGCCCCACCGCTCGTCACCGTGCCGATCGGATTCACGACAAGGTTCGCGAGCATGGCGTTGGTGCC
Source organism: Candidatus Nomurabacteria bacterium (assembly GCA_029288805.1). Taxonomy (GTDB): domain Bacteria; phylum Patescibacteriota; class Minisyncoccia; order Phycocordibacterales; family UBA9973; genus UBA4124. Next base: position 9,104 of record JARIGO010000007.1, on the reverse strand, counting down.
TGTCGCAGGAGTGGTGACAGGAGCAGAAGCAATATCAACGTTAGTATAGTTGAAGTTTGCTCCTAAGGTGTTTGAACCATTACCAGCAAATCCAGCACGAAAATCAATAGAAGATGAGCCTGCAAATTGATATGATGCAGTACTTGTCCCACCCACATTTCCTGAGGCAATAGCGTATAAGTTGGATGAAGTATTAGATGAACCAGTTTGCAAACCGCCACTTGCAATAAGTGCGCCTCCAAAATATGAGTTTCCAGTATTCACATACAGCGCATACGGGTTGGTGATGGTCGTGTTCGTTCCCGCTGAAGGAGCGCCGTCGATATAAAGCGTGGAGGCATTGGTATATGTCGTTGCTGCTCCTGCCGCAAACGTCGGAGCGGCAAAAGATGAGGCGACAGCCTGCGCTATGGTTCCGCTGTCAGAAGTTCGAGTGATTGTTCCAGCAGATGTGGAGAAGAGTCTTCCAACTGCTCCTCCTGCAACACCCGTTGAAAGTGCGCCATTAATATTGATCGTTGATGCGTTGCTAGTACTAAGACCGCCAAAGGCATTATTTGTTCCTCCTAAGTACATGTTTCCACTGTTCACGTACAGCGCATACGGGTTGGTGATGGTAACGTTGCTACCGGCTGAAGGCGCACCATCGATATAAAGCGTGGAGGCGTTGGTAAGCGTTGTTGCAGATGAAGCTGCAAGGGTTGGGATACCGAAGGTGTTAATGCCAGACGTAGCAATAGTACCAGATGAAGAAGTGGAAGTAATTGTTTCTGGAGCTACTGAAATTCCACCCATACTATCAGTTGCAAAACTTATTGCTGTACTTAAGCCGCCAGTAAGACGAAGCTGTGCCCCCGTAACAGAGGTTGTACCGACACTGACACGACCTGCTGTTGTGTAGTTCCCAGCAACCGTAAGCCCTGTGTCATCCACCGTGAACTTCGAGGTATGCGTTCCTCCGCCGTTTGCCGCGGAGTTTACACCTGCATTGATGAGGTATTTTGTTCCTGAACCGGTTGATGATTCATAGGGTGAAATATACAAAGTGTTGTATCCAGCAGTACCAGACTGGGAAATGGTTGGGGTGATTTGTTCAATGCTTGTAGTTCCAGAAGATGTAGAAGCGCTTGGGGAAAGTGTTAACGCGCTTGAAACCGTCGTTGCGTTCGCTCCGATACCCACATTGCCTCCGAAGTAGTTCGTCCCTGAGTTCGAGTCGATGGCGTAGTTGTTTGTTCCTGCTGATGATGCACCGTTGACGTACAACGTTGCAGTGTTTGTAATCCCTGCGCCACCGGATGTAACCGTACCAAGTGGGTTAACAACAAGGTTCGCAAGAACAGCATGAGTGCCGGATGATGCGGTAGTAATTGGTGCTGAACCGATAATTGTGTTTGCGTAGTTATTATTCGCAGCGACGGTTGCTCCTGCTGATGCGGCTGCTGCGGCTCGGAAGTTCACGGCAGAAGAACCACCAAACTGAAGCTGTGGAACACTAGTTGAACCGGCGCCTGTTCCCACCACTCCCCAGTTTGATACCTGTGGACTTGTCGATGTACCGTACCCCCCTGAGAGCTGGGCATATCCGCTCACACTGAAAGTACCTCCAACGGTACCGCTTCCACTAATGTTGAAGTTTGCAGTTTGCGCTATGCTGTTTTGGTTTTGAATGTAGTTCGCATCACTCTGAGTCTTGGTGTACGCGTCAGTAATGCCGTACCCAGCAACAGTCGTTGGAGTGCTAGTGATATTTGTCCATGGAAGTGTTGACGTTGATGTCAGATAGCCAGCATCGTTTGTGAAGATAGAAACATTCTGACCAGTCAACGCAGTGATTGCACGGGCAGCGGTGAAGTACTGATTTGTTGCTCCTTCCGGAAGGTTATCAGTTGTTGCACCACCCGATACGACTCCTCCGCTTGCTTTCAACACGCCGTTCAATGATCCCACGGAGAGGCTGCTAACTGTAGTGCCGCCTGCGTTAATAGTTCCAGCCAGCGTCAGGTCGCCATTGCTGTCGAGCGTGTTTGATGTGCCGAAGAAATTGATGTTGCCTGTCGCGCCTCCTCCTTGGATCGTAAGCGCGGTACTGCCTGTTGCCTGGATTGCTGCTGCGCTGTCACCAAGTACAAGGGCACCGTTGGTAAGCGCAGGGATTTCATTACCATTTGCAGACTGCGCAGGAGTGAATCCACCGACGGTAGCAGAGTTGATAGCGAAGCCAGATGATACAACTTGCTGGCGTGGGCTCAATGTCTCAAATGTTGCACCGCTACATGAGCCACTAACCTGCTGTCCCACTTCCACGTTCACGTACACTGAGTCACTGTCTTGGAAGTTGTACGTAAGCGCATCACTTCCCTCACTCGTGTCACCAATGTTTGCATCGAAGACACCTTCTCGAACAGGAAGGGTCATGGTTGATGGAGTACTTGACGGCCAAAGCTTGGTGCCACCAGTTGGAGAGTCGTAGAGTGAGAATCGGAAACAGTAATTTGTGCCTGACGTACCCCCAAGCAAGTTGTTACTGTTATCGAGCAGACGACCTTGGAAGTTGATGATCTTTGGTGTGCCAGTTGCGGCGAATACCTGACTGAAAATGAGTATGCCAATGGTCAAAGTTGCCACTGCAAAAACATGTACACGAGTGTTTCGCATATAAGAAAAGAACGTGCCCAGTTTTGTACTGTGTCTTGATTCCATTTGTTTGGAAATATGCAGAAATTATAACACTTTTTTATTTGTAAAGCATCAAAAAACCGAAGATTTTTTCTTCGGTTTTTTTATTCTTGTTACTGAGGTTTGTGAAGCTCATCAAGCACTGCTTTCAGACGCTTTTTGAGCACACGATTTCGATACAAAAGGTATCCTGCGATGAGTGCAATAAGCAGCAATGCGAGCGCTACTGACATTTGAATTGCGATCAGACTTGCAATCCATGTTGTAAGGTTGAACCAGAGACTATTTTTCACCGCAAGGCTCAACGGAGCGGTTGATTGGCCATCTGCAGTGCTTGCTACAAGCGTATAACTGCTGCCTTCTACCACTTTTTGATCAGACACAAATGTGAATTCTCCATTATCCTCTACAGGCAATGAGGTCTGGCTAACGGTAGTGCGGCCATTTGCCAAAGTTTGCGTAAATGTAATGTTTATAAGGCTATTTGGCGAAGCCGTACCCTTCACGACGACGAAGTTTCCAGGCAATAACGGACTCTGATAGTCAGTAAACAATGGCTTGGCGTATGCAGTTGCCACCACTGGAGACGGTTCAGTATTTTGAGGAGTAACCTCAGCGGTAGGAGTAGGAGTAACAATCGGTTGCGATACCGGCTGTGTATTTCTTGGAGAGGTTTGTGCCGGTGCAGTAATGGTAAATGCGGCGCCACTAGTGCCAGAAAGCACATTGGTACCTGCTCCATCATTCAAAAGCACTGATGACCCTCCACTTGAGATACTGATATTGGCAGTACCTTGTGCCTTTGCGACAAAATTCAATGTCACTACTGTTCCCGCTCCACCGCTATAGCCATTTAGGATTACCCCTTGGAATGATGCCGTACCTGATGCATTGGAGTATGTAGGATCCTGCGCCCACAATGTCACCAGACTACCCTTTGAAATGCTTCTTAGCGTCAGCAGACTGTTTGAAAAACTGACTGACCCTGAAACTGCATTGATTGACTGTCCGCCACTTCCTACGACGACACGAACAGAGAAACTTTTGCCGACTGACACTGTTCCCCCACCAGGACTGACGCTCAATGTTGCAGCGTGTGCCGTTGCCGTGACAAAAAATAGTGCGGCGAAAACAATCGCAGTGCTAAGAACTGTTTTTAGATGGGCGGTGAAGAATTTTTTTATAAATGACATAGATGATAATGACAGCTATGAGAACAAGTACGATGACAACTGCAGATGAGTTTGTATTTGTCGCAGAAGGAAGTGTGATCGTTGTAACATTTCCCGCAACATCATATGCACGCAATGAAAGTATAGCGCGTCTTGATTGATCGTGCAGCACATATGGACTCTCAACTGTGGACCACGCACCATCACCTTCCTTCAGCTCAACGTGATCGATGCCGGACTGTTTATCAACTGCATTAAAAATGACAACGTACTGACCGTCATACAAATTTTTGTCACTGACGATTGATGCCGTTAGTGTTGGAGGGATGGTATCGGTAGGATTGTAGACTGATGGTGCGATTGTGTTTGTCACAGTGACAGGGCTGGAAGTATCAGCAAGCGATTCTATTGTTCCCTTACCGTCATTCTCTGTCACGCTAACATTTGAGCTAGCAATGGCAACGTTTCCTGGCTTTTTACCAACAAAGACCAAGCGCACGATTTGCCCTGGTAGCTTATGACTTTGGTCAAAGGGATTGATCAAGCCATCAAAACCTCCAATGATAATACCGGAAAAGTGAACAGTGCCAACGCTGGCAAGTGATGGTGTATCGATAAACGTACTGATGACTGATGAGCCTGTTTCTGCGCGCACAAATTGCAAACTGTCACTTGAAAATGTGACAGCGCCTTGTATGCCATTGAAGTCATCTCCGTGTGCATCCACGGCAACATCAACATAAAATTGCTCCTGTTGTGATACGGATGTCGGCACGTGTTGCAACAATACTTGCGGCACTGCTTGAGCATGCGCACATACAGGAATAAAAAGTAATAAGAATGTGAATAAAAATTTTTTCATATTATCCTGTCCAGTGATAGGCCAATATACTAAAGTCGATCAACGTAACCTTGCCGTCGCCATTCAAGTCCACATTGTCAGGCGGCGTTGCTCCCTTTTTGTACCAATATGCCATGACGGAGAAGTCCACGAGATTGACCTTACCGTCACAGTTAATGTCCCCAACCAATCCTCCACAACTTGATGTTGCAGTCTTTGTCTTGGCAACATCCTGATCACCGACAACGAATGATACCGGATCTGTTGTAGCACTGACCTGATTAGTCAAAATGGCATGTGACTGTGCATTGTGCGTGCCGAGCTCAAGCGGCGTAGTGTCAAAGTTATAGAGATATGCGCCACTAGCACTGGCTGTGGCCTTCACGATGTGTTCTGTATCTGAGTGCACGGAAATATTCACGGTGCTATTTGGTACTGAATATCCAAAGATGGCTTCATTCTCACCGTGTATCACTTCTGACTTATCAACATCAATAGTCGGCGCCAATATAATACCGCCAATATTAACCGTCGTTCCTGCCGTCACAAAGACCGGGAAAGAATAGCTCACCGAATGCAAACCGCTACTGTCAGTGGTATAGACTGAGAACGTATACGTTCCAGCGGCAATGCCGGTAAGTGATGCCGAAAAGTTGGCACTGGGGTCAGACACTGTCGTAATAACCTGCGTGCCGTCTTCAAGAATAACTACCTTTGATGAAGGATATCCCATACCGGAAAAATTCACGGTAGTCTGCATGCCTGTCGTAGTCGTAGTGGAGCTAGAACTGGAACTGCTTCCCCCGGCACCTCCGCCGCCTCCTCCGGTGCCCGTAGTTCCCGTTCCGCCAGTGCCACCCGTACCTCCTGTGCCTCCCGTACCAGTCGTAGGGCAGCCACCATCACACACCTGAGCGGTTATGAACACATTGGTTGAAGAAGTAACATGCGTAGCATGTGCCACAGCATGAAAAAGCACTATTGCCGTGCTGACCGTGAGTATAAAAACAAAACAATTACGAATGGTTGTCATCGCGCTGTGATGGCGAGAGCTGTGATTGTCGAATGATGTAACGATTGTATCGACGAAGCAAACCTCTGCCTATCCACCAGATAATAGTAATGCCGACAAGTAACAAGATGACCAATTGCCATGGGAAAACGAAGAACCACACAGTCTTTTTGGTATGCAAGCCCTTAGTACCGTATGCAAGGTTGAGATGCGCGCTATACAACCCTAATGCAAAATTGTGCCATTCATACCCTGCTTCATTAAGAAATCCCTGTACCGGCTGAGGTGCAGCTTGCTTAAGCCATTCCACACTGAACTGACGAACACTGTTTGGCAAAATGTTTCCCTGAGCGCTATTGGCATCAAGATGGTCGGCAGGAATAAATACTGTGTCATTGATAGTGATCTGTCCCGTTGGTTCTACGCGGTCTCCTCCTTCGTTGCGAAACTTATATCGGAAATCTACCGGTAGCGTTGTATAAAAAAATCCGTGGCCATTGCGATCAAACTGTGTGATACCAGCCTGTTCTTTGATGTCCCCGTTTACGCGAAGCAATACCAATAAGCCAATTTTTGCACCAATAGAAAGCTGCGTAGTGGCTGTTGAAGGCGGTGTAGTACTCCAAAAAATAGCGGCAAAATATCCACCTGGATCAGTGCCTTTTGGGATAGCAATGCTGTACGGGACTTTTATAATCTGACCCGGCTTAATAGTGACCTGTTCTGGCGCAACTGACATCCAAGTATCAAGTCCATTTTTTTCACTACTGAACGAAGGGGCACCTGTTTCCCCTTCTGCGCCGAAGTTTTCATATGACGCATAAAATGTTTCGGTAGTTGCTTGTTCATTGATAAGCGTAAATTCCCCACCAACAGTAGCGCCTGGGTCACCGTTAATCTCAAGGCGAGCAGGAGAAACAGTAAGTGCGTATGTATGAGTAATAATACCAAACGTTAGAGCCGCAATGGCAATGCCGAAAATATAGAGTTTAGAAATTCGCTGTTGCAACATAGGTTAGGGTTGTAGTGTAACTTCCCGCCTCGGTCAATGGTGCAATGTTCGCAGCGTAGTTTACATTATAGACAGTAGAAGCACTTGCTCCTCCAGTAGTGGCAAATGGCTGTGAAGAAAGTGGTGAAGTTCCAAATCCATAATTACCTGCTGAACCGTTAAATGGTGCAGATACAGTTCCTGAACCACTAGCAACATTGGCACGAATACCAAACTGTTCAGATCCTGGAGAGAGGGCCTGAGCACTGGCACCTGAAATAGGAGTAATACTGTTTACACCTGAGGTAAGCGTAGAGCCTGATATTGCAATAGTGTATCCACTAGTGGAGTTAGCGGCAGCGCTGATAGTGTGTGCATCGGTAGGTTCTGTATTTGCCCCGACTGCATCACTAGTCGCAAAACGACTATTGGAAGTTGTTAGAGACCCGAAACCGATAGAGTTATTGGAAATAGAAAATGACAGACTTTCGTCCACTGTTGCACTAATAGCAACCTGACTGTTTGTCAAAATAGGAACAGTGATTGAACCAGTGTCACCGTTTGAGTTAACAGCAATAGAGTAATTGCCGGCACTTGAAGGGTTAACTGAGTTGGTGCTGTCATAGGTAACAATGACTTTGTCATTGGCGGCAAGTGCGGCTGCACCTGTACCGTCTGTTGGCGCGGTAAGGGTAAGGATAACGTTATTTGTACCAGAAAACGCTGCACCCCAGGCTGTAGCAGAAGGAGTTGCTGCCAACGTTTCTGTATTTTCCGCACCAGTTGATGACCCGTGGGTAAACGTCAAAGTAGAAATACTCTTTGAAGTGAAGTTGAATCCACTTGGAAATGTAATAACGATAGTATTCCCTGCCGCACTTGCTCCTGTAGGAGTAGTGAACTTGATAGTGTGGCTTGAAGTTGCACTAATAGTCTGGTTGGACATGGTATCTGAAAGTGCAGACGCTGAAGCAGCAGTCGCAATAAACACACTACCCGGCATTGATACAATCAATAATGAACAAATGAGAACAAAAGCGATGACTTTTTTCATAGTGCCATAATTATACAATCAATGTATCTGATGCACAACTAATAATTTGCCGTCATCTCATATGTCAGCGTCGTATTGTATGTTCCCGCAGCGGCAAGTGCTGCTGCGTTGGCAATATAGTAAGCATTCAATGTAGCAACAGCAGTTGGTCCACTGGTACTGGCAATGGCAGAGAGCGTATTTTGAGCAAAGCTCCAATTGTGACTAGTCTGATCGTATGTCGTTGGGACGCTGGCTGTTCCATCACTGAGCAATGACAGTGCAAATTGGTTGGTACCTGCCGTACCGCTCGTTGAGCCAGAAATTGTAGCAGGAGTAATAGCATCACTTCCAGAACTCAATGTTCCCCCGTCATACAGAATGGTGTATCCAGTACTACTATTGCTTGAAGCAGAAATAGTGTGAGCCGGAGTTATAGTGTTACTTCCCCCGGTGGTAGTGGCATATCGAGGTCCTGTGATAGTGAGCGATCCAAATGACACAGTATTGGCAGAAATTGAAAATGATATAGTTTCCTGCACAGTGACCGATGCTTCGTTTGAAGTAGCGATGATGTCACCAAAGGCATCCAGCGTTTGCAGTATTAAATAGTATGTACCGGGAGTTTGATTGATGTAACTATAGCTCGTGACATTGCCAACTGGAGTAAATGTGTACGGGCCGCCGCTGGTAGCAGCAATGCCGAGGTTGTATCCAGAAACGGTGTACCCATCAGCCACCGTTGTAGCAGGCCATGACACGTCTATTTCTGAACCAGTTGATGTTACCGTCAACGCTCCGGCATCAGCTTCTGGATATTGTAAAAATCCGGCACGTCCTGTGTAGTCGGTTGAATTTCCGATATTGCCTGACACGTTGAGATTGCCAGCAGAGTACATATGGTAACTGCCACTAGACTGATACCCTCCTCCAGTGCCAATGCTTGGATCACGCACGATAAAATGCGTACTTGTTAAGTCCTTGGCATAAACAAGTGTTCCGGCTGCATACAAAATGAGGATGAGACCAGTAACGATCTTTTTCATACCTGTAGTGTAGCAAAAAATATTAGCGAATAGTGAAGCCCTGATCAGTGAGTGTTTTTGTCAGCACTTGAAAATCCTTTTCTACTTCTTCATCAGTCAGTGTTTTTTCAGTGGATTGAAATACTAGTCTGTATGCCACGCTAGTCTTATCGTCTTTGGTAAACGTATCAAACAATACAGCAGGGCGGACACAGTATTGAGCGGCAAAGTCCTGTACGATTTTTTCTACAGCCTGCGCATCAGTAGTCCACACTGCAATATCGCGAACGATGAATGGGTAGTTAGACCACGGAACGAAGCGAGCTGGAGCGGTGTTCGCGTAGCGAACAC
>JARIGO010000005.1 GCA_029288805.1 Candidatus Nomurabacteria bacterium | reverse complement strand
CAAAAGACCCGTTACACATGTAACGGGTCTTTTGTTTTGTGCGGAGAGCTCCGGCTGTTAAAAGAGGAGGTATTGTCATGGAAAGGATTGGGAAGGGTACCCGTCCTTGGAATGATAATACCTCCGAGTGAAAACAGCTCTAATTCCCTGTTTGTTTAATACCAATACCTCATTTTCTTGGACAAAGACAGTCTTATAGTGTCAGATGAGACCAATTTTATTAACTTTTTGACAAAACTGTGGATAAGTGTGTGTGTAAAAGGGATAAAGGACGACTTTTATACTGTCTGTAAATATTGATTTCTTTTAAAAACCTTTATGTAATATAGGTATAATGTAGTTACACAAGGAACACCTCATAAGTGTTTCACGTGAAACACTTATTCATATGATTCGAATATTTACTTCAAAAACCCAGCAATTGGGGAAAAAAGGAGAAGATTTAGCGGTATTGTTTCTCATGAAACAAGGTTTTTCCATAGTTGAGCGTAATTTTCATACTAGAAACGGGGAAATCGACGTAATCGCAAAAAAGAAGAAAACATATCACTTTTTTGAGGTTAAGGCTGGAAAACAGGGAAGTTGGTTCAATCCGGCTGATAACCTCACCAAAGAGAAGTTGTGGAAGTTTATACGGTCCGCCGACTACTATATATTCAAACACCGCATAAAAGATTACAAAATGCAGGGAATTATAGTGTTATTGGGAGATCAGGATAGGGAAGCAAAAATAGAAATTATAGATTTAACCTAAGAAGGGGCTTTATTTATATAGACTGTTCTGCTACTATACGATGTACCACCCGCCTTTGCTAAAGCTTCGGCGCGTTAAATCGGGATGTGGTGTAACGGCTAACATGCCTCTTTTGGGAAGAGGTGACTCAGGGTTCGAATCCCTGCATCCCGACAAGGAGAGAGTGCTCAAAATCAAATATTGATTCATACAAAATAAGGCTTATTACGGCCTTATTTTGTTTTTGTGTCAAAAAAATAGGGGTAGGACAAAGGGAATCGAACTGGAAATATCTTTAATATATAAGGTATAAAAGTTTGTCAGGTCTAATTGTAAATGAATATCTATCAATTAGGTAAGAATGATAGCTTAAAATGAAAAAATGTGGTATAATATAGTTAATAAGCTCTAGAACAATTCAAATCAGACATTTATTGTCGGAGATTCAGCCTGATACAACTCAAACCATACCATCTTCGACCTACGCTAAAAATATTGAAAGTTCAAGAATAAACTGACTCATTTGAATACAAAAAGCGGGGGCTGAAGCGCCCCCGTTCTTTATTAAAAGATTCTGTAACGATAATTACGATAATGAATATTAATCAAAAAAATGTATATGGTTCAAACAGTGTACATAACAACAGTGTGATTTTAAAAAATGTATTTTCTACTAAACAAGGACTACAAGGTTTTTTTAGCGGGATTTTGGCCTCAATTATTGCAGCCGGCTTGTATGATCTATTAAAAATTTTAATGCACATACACTTATAAATATGGATATAAATCAAAACAATATTTTTGGAAACAACAATATTTCATTTGGAAAAACTCAAAGAGAAGTGGATGAAGCCTTTAAATCACATCTCTTAGGAAGTATTAGCAAGAATGAAAAATTTAAAATTTTCGCTGCGCTCGGAGATGGAGAGGCAATTATTTTTGCGGAAAGCATTAAGCAGTTCCTTATTTCTAAAGGGTATGAGGTTGATGGTGTAAATCAAGAGATAACGAGTCCGCCCGCAATAGGTCAATTTATTTACCCAGCATCAGAAGATGGGTATAGAATAATTAGGATAGGGCATCAATAAAAATATAAAACCCCCTTTGTTAGAGGGGATTTTATATACCGTTTGTGTCTGACTACGCGTACAGTCTATACCTCAAACTCCCTGACACCAACCTTCTCAAACGGCTTCAGGCAGAGCTTTGCATAGGAAAGCACCTTGCGCGCCTTGTCGTACGCCTCCGGGTTTGAGAGCTCTACATCAAACTGTTTCTTGTACAGTTCCTTGAACGCCTCTAATCGCTCCTGTTTTATCTGCATGTTGCGCACAATACCTTATTTGACAGTATTTGCAAGCAGCTAATTAAATGCTTTTAATAAATATTTAATAATTCGTATGATATATTCAGGTAATGACTGCCAGTGATTTTAGAAGAAAATTCGAAGTGCCATTTTCCAATTTCCTTAGCCCGGTAGATTTCATAGACGGAGTCGGCTTTAGTGTGCTTGAGGATAACGACTATCCGGATGGGTATGTTTCCATGTACAAAGTTGGTCTGAGTAGTAGCGGCTCAATTCAAAGCGATGAGATAAAAAAAGTTTGGCTCAGTGCAAGTTATGGTAAAAAGGTAGAGGACGGAGTAAGTTTGGGAACAACAGATGACATAAATGTTCCCGTAGATATAGATATTCATCAAGACTTTTCTTACAACGAGAGAGAAGATAAATTTTACTATCAGGATAAAGAGATAATTCCTAAGGATATTCTTATAAAGTTAAGAAATGCGCATCGGCTACCCACTAAGCCAATTAGGGGGTTTATTGTGAGGGAAAAGCTGAGGTTTTGGCGGAAGACGCTACCTGCTACTGTGAAAGATATAGATCGTATTCTAATTCTTCTTCTACTTATTATTTCAGGCTATAGAACAAAAAAAGAAGATATCGCTACCCGAAACTTTTCTCTGGTTAATAAATTTAACAGCAAGCAAGTTGAAAAAGAAAATGAGCAATTATTTAAGTTTGCTTTTAATGAACCTGATGAAATAAGCTTTTTTGGCTATAAGGCAAAACGATGGTCAGTCGTATTCTATTGCATAGTAATACTATTAATATATATCCTTTTATTAATATTAAATATTCACCATGGCTATTTAAGTAAAATAGGGAAAAGCAATTTCTTGTCGCTGTGTTTCGTTGTTGCGACCTTTGCTATTACTGAGTCATGGGTTCCTAACTTACTTAAATATTTGATTGAAAAATCTCCAAGTGTTTACAGAAAGATAGTATTTAAAAGGCTTAACGTTAAAATTTAATAAACTGCAATTGCTAAATAATTGATTATTGTACATAGTAACGGCATTACTGGTCGCAGCATAACACCAAAGTATCACTAAGAATTTTCCCCCTTACAACGGTTAAAAGTTCTAATGTGCTCCCTTAGTCCCGACAAGGAGAAAGTACTCAAAATCAATATTGATCTATACAAAATAAGGCTTATTACGGCCTTATTTTGCATGGACATTTAAAAAATCAGACGGATAATACTAATGTCGGAACTAGTAATCTAACTTGACATTTTATAAAAAATGTTATATTATATAAACATAAAGTTCTTCACAACATTTTATTGGTTTTCCAGAAATCCTTTTATAGGGCTTTGCGGTAAACCAATAAAATATATGAAAAAGTTATTTCTTTTTGGGTTTCTTTCGGCACTGTTTTTCACATCTTGTACACAGTCTCAGTCAGCCCTGGTTATCAATAAGGTACACGACACCGCCCACATGGAAAAAAGGGTTGGTGCTGGTGCAGTATCAACTGGTAAAGCCATTGTTTACGTACCGGTTATCATGCAGGTTTCCGTACCGGAAAGCTGGTCAGTGGTTGTCAAAAGTACTTCTGCAGAAGGGGAATCATGTGTTGATACATTTAATGTGGAAAAGAAAGTCTTCGATACTGTTTTAGTCGGTAAGAAAGTTACTATTCTTGTCGATGATTTCTTTAACCAAAAACGCTTAAAATAAAAGCACTCTTTACTCAAAGTCTGATCCCTGATCAGGCTTTTTATGTTTGGGGACTATTGCCTAAAATCGTTTCCTCATGTTTCTGATAACGGCTTCATCCATAATTTATTTAGCGAATATCTCAACAATAATGGTAAGAACTGAAGTAATAGCTCCTAATAACACCGCCGTCCTATTTATTACAGAGCTCTGCTGCTTGGCAAACCTTTTCCTAATTTCCTCTTTTTCCTCATTGCTTATATTTTTGGAGGATGCCCCGGCTTTTTTCAGGGAATAAAAAGTGTTTATAGAGAACACCGCTATAACCATAGTTGTAATAAAGCTGAATCCCTGGTTGACTGCAAACGCTGTTGTTGGAGAAAAATTATGCAGAGTCTTAATGATATAACTGCTAACAATTAATAACCCAAATAGGATTGGAGATACTAAGGAAAAATTAAATAGGATTTCCGCGGTTTGTTTTATTGTTTTCAATACAGGTCTTGTTTTCTCTTCCCAAAACTTGAAGTAGGTAAGCGCGAATAGATACATTATCAGTATCAAGAAAAATATAAAGACCAGTAGTGCCACATACAAAGAGAACTGTAGGTCGAACACGTTTATTATTATGTTCCGCAGGCTGTCTTTGATCTGAAGCAGGGCAATGATAACAGCCAGATAGCCTAACATGAACGTCGATTTATCCTTAAATTCCTTTTCTCCTCCCATTGCTTAATTCTACCAGGACTTGGGTAAAGCAGTAATAAACTCGATGCTTCACCATTTGCCTTTAGGTTCACCATTGTATATAGTATTGGCATTACCGGTTGTAACATAACCAAGGTATCACTAGGAAATTATGCCCTTAAAACGGTTGGTGGCTCTAATGTGATCCCTTAGTCCCGACAATCGGAAAATTCCGAGAAAATAATATAATTGAAATAGGGATAAAGCGGGTATAGTTTAGTGGTAGAATGACACACTTCCAATGTGTAGACCAGGGTTCGATTCCCTGTACCCGCACAAGAGTTTTCTATATAATAAAAATATATGGAAGGAATAGGCAATAATATATCGTTTGAGTCAATGCAAGAGGATTATCTTATTAATTCTCAGGAAAAATTTTTTGAAGATCAAAAGAAACGATATCAGCCAAATGCTGAAGACTTCCTTAAGCAACCAGGTTTTGATCCTGAAGAAATAAAAAGGGAAGTAGAGCTTACGGAAAAATTAAAGTTTCAATGGGAAGAAAATAATAATGATTTCGAAAAGAAAAATAAACAAATTAGTAATATTTTCGAAGGAATTATAATTGACCAATTTTGTGGTGAATGGATGGCAAATAAGGCAGAAGCTTTTCCGACTGCAGATCCAGATGATTTTTTGAGAAAGGTTGACTGTGTTATTGAGTTCTTACCAGATGAAGATGCAGAAAATCCTGAATATCTTGGTTTAGGTATTGATGTTACTTTTTCAAATGATTACGTAACCCTAAAAAATAAGCTTGATTCTATTTGGAACAACGATATTGAAAAAGCTAAACAATCTCTCGTTAAATATGTCGATACTGAAAACTATAAAGGTTCAATGAATGTTTTCAGAACTATTTTGTGTACCACCAAGGAAACAGTTCTTGAGTTAGCAAAATTGCATAAAAATAAAGAGCGAGAAAAAATTAATGAGCACCCATATCTTGCTGATGCATTATCACAAATAAAAACCCAGCTTGAGACTTACTACCTGTATGCTCAAAGTAATGGTTTAGGGGCAGGGTATCTTAAGGCCTTGGCAAAGACCCTAGGAACTTTCTACCATGTGTATGAAGAAAAAGAAGGTTTCATTGAAGATCATGCTTCTGATGTTGAGAATTCAGAAACATACAAAATGGTTCGATCATATTGTGAGTCAAAATTAAAAGGCACCTCATAACCAAATCGTGCGCGCACGAGAAGTATATAAAAACTCCTCTGTAACTGAGGAGTTTTTATATTATTAGAAATTTAGGAGACTTTCTATGGGGTGGTTATTTCGTAATAGAATCCAACATGAGTAGTGGACGTTGAGTTTTTAGGAGTAAGGTCACCAGATTTAATTTGTGCTTCAAGAGATTCTTTTGTAGGTACTGGTCCAAATATCATTTGGCAACCAACCCAATGCTGTACCTCAACCCATTGATTATCAGTGACAATGCACTGTTCTGTATTGTTACAGTTCTGTGTGCAGCCGCCCCCTGCACCATCATAATAAGTTGCTGATCCACTTATTAGGTTATTGTTTACAAAACTAAATTTACTCACGCTTGTTCTATCTCCACCTGAACTAGTGAAATCACCATGCATGGTAATGGTGAATGTTGAAGGCAGCTCATATGCTGGATGCATAGTGTTCTTTATTGATTGAAAGATAGAACGTGAATTTTCTACTGAGGTATTTGAAGAAGATGGATGGAAAGAAATATATGCTATTAATCCAATGATAATAACTGCAAGGCTGGCAATAATAACTTGGCTTTTATTCATAAACTGTTTATATAGTAAAAGCTAACTTTTGTCACTATTTCGGTACGCATGAGAAGCTTAGAAAATAAACTCTCTGATATAATTAAAATATGGAAATACCTTCATCAAGAATTTGGAAAGGGAAAGAGGTAGAATTACTTTATAAAGACATTGAGCATGTTGATGAATTAGAGGGAAGAGTTTGCATGGGGGTTCGTGCATACGTTTTTTGTGGAAACAAGCTTGTTATCACATATTCAGAACGAAAGGACATGTGGGAACCGGCGGGTGGAGATGTTGAGGAAGGAGAGACTGTCACTGATGCAATGATTCGGGAAGTGCACGAAGAAACAAGTATGAAAGTAGTTCAGCATGCTCCTATTGGCTATGAAGATATTTTTGCTGAAGAGGGAACAAAAACTCTTATGAGATTTGTTTGTATAGGCGAGCCATACGGTGAATTTATTGAAGATCTGGATGAAGGTGAAATCTCAAAAATAGAATTGATCGATCCTGTGGATTACAGAAAATACTTTGACTGGGGAATTGTTGGCGAGCATATGATAAAGAGAGCACTGGAGATTAAAAAGAGCTGGGAAGCATAATGTAAGACTTCATGTTATCTTCATTAAAAATAGGGTAGTATGGGGGTGTATGAAAATACTGCTTACGGAAGATAATGAAAAGTTGGCACAGGGGATTAAAAAAGGCTTGGAACAGGAGGGTTTTGCTGTGGACGTGTTTCATGACGGTCTGGAATCTGAACGTCATATGGATCTTAATTGGAAGAACTACGATCTCATGATTCTTGATATCATGCTACCGGGAAAGGACGGTGTTTCTGTTTGCCTGAGCTTGCGCGAGAAGAACATCATGACGCCGATCATCATGCTTACTGCAAAGGATACTGTTTCTGACAAGATAACGGGCTTGGATGCAGGAGCTGATGACTATCTCATTAAACCATTTGCTTTTGAAGAATTGGTAGCAAGAATACGCGCATTGTCTCGTCGTCCGCAGCAAGCATTGCCGGTAGTGTTAAAGATAGACTCTTTGGAACTAAACACTACGACAAAGACCGTGACCGTTAACGGCGATCCTATATTGCTAACGCTTCGGGAATTTGGAATACTGGAATTCCTGATGCGTCATCCTAACCAGGTTGTGACGCGAGAGCAGATCATGACAAACGTGTGGGATCATTCGTTTGATTCATTCAGTAACGTAGTCGACGTTCATATTAAAAACCTAAGACGAAAGATTGGTCACTATGAAAAAAACTTGGAAACGCTTCGTGGCATGGGTTACAGATTTACAATCTAACCTTTTCACGTGGGCCCGCATCAAGCTCACCGCGCTCTACCTTTTAATAATTGTTGCGACATTGGCCGTCTACAGTACGGCAATGTATTTTTCATTGCTGGCAAACCTGCGAGATCAGACTGTCGATACTGCCAACCAAATGCTTCGTCACCAGATCTTTGATAATGGCATTGATCATATCCAGCTGCAGATTTTTGCTATCGATGCGGTTACCTTTATTATTGCTGCGATTGGAAGCTACTGGCTTGCCGGAGCGACCTTGAAACCTATTAAGAAAACGCTCGAAGCGCAGGAGGCCTTTAGTGCTGATGCATCGCACGAGTTACGAACTCCGCTTGCTGTCATGAAGACTGACATCGAGGTGTTACTGCGAAGTAAGGAAACGCTTTCCTCTAACGTTACAAGCGTACTCGAAAGCAATCTCGAAGAAATAACCACACTGACTACTATGACTAGCGACTTGTTGGAATTATCAAGAGGAAAGTATAAAGGAGGAGAAAATGTCTCAATCGGATCGCTCTTGCAAGATGAGATTGCAAAACTGCAAACATTGGCTGATCAAAAGAATATCAGATTAGTATTTGAAAATACTAACGATGTCCTGACAATAAAAGGAAGTAAGGAGGGTTTGCGCAGGGCATTTAAAAATATCGTTGCCAATGCGATTGCGTATACTCCAGCGGATGGAACAGTAACTATTACAACTGAAAGTCTTAAGGAAAACATACTTATCAAGATTTCTGATAATGGTATTGGTATTAATCAAAAAGATCTTCCTCATATTTTTGATCGTTTCTATAAGGCGGACAATGCTCGCACTCAGACAAAAAACGGAAGCGGTCTTGGGCTTGCTATCGCAAAGCAGATTGTTGAGCAGTATCACGGAACTATCGCTATCGATAGTGTTATCGGAGAGGGAACTGATGTGACCATCACATTGCCTCGATCGTAATTTTATAATTCTTCACGATATCTTCATTCACGTTGTTTATTATGAGCATGTGAATATAGATCTTATAACAGGAAATTTTTTTCTACCATTGCGGGATCCAGCCCGAACTGCGTTTTTTAATGCCGTTACCGTGCTGGGAAATGTAACGACTATAATCGTTTTATTTTTTATAGTCGCCATATTCTTACTGTATAAAAAACAAAGAAAATCATTGGTGGCATTGAGCATCAGCGTAGGAGTAGCAGAGGTCATTACTTATTTCGTAAAAATCATCGTTCACAGAGCGCGACCTTTGAACGCTCTACTAGTGGAAAAAGACTATTCTTTCCCCAGCGGTCATGCGACCGTCGTAGTAGCATTCTATGGCTTTATCGCCTTTCTCCTTCTTTGTCAGTATAAAAAACCGTACATGCGAAACATTATTCTCTGCGTCACCGTAGCAATAGTATTGCTGGTTGGGGTGAGCAGGCTGTACCTTGGCGTACATTATCTGACAGATATCATTGCAGGATATATAGTAGGTTTGGTCGGGCTTAGCGCGGGTGTATCTTATTACCGTTATGCCAGTAACAAAAAATAGAAAATCACATGAAAATATCAATTATTATTCCTGCATACAATGAAGAAAAGTACGTTGCCAAAACCGTTGATGCGGCGTTGAAGCAAACATATCCAGACTTTGAGGTTATTGTTGTAAACAATAATTCAACGGATGGCACTAAGACGGTAGTATCTCAGTATCTTTCTGACAGCAGACTTTCCTTAATTGATGAACCAAAACAAGGATTACTTTTTGCTAGAAATGCTGGCTTGGCACATGCTACGGGTGAAGTGTTGGCACAGCTGGATGCTGACTGCATTCCGGACCATGACTGGCTCGCTACTGCCGCTCCGTATTTTGAGAAACAGGACGTGGTCGCGCTCAGTGGGCCGTACGATTATTTTGATGCGGCATGGTATTTCCGCTATTTCATGCTTTTGAACCAAAAGTTCTTTTTTGGCTTCATGAACTGGTTTATTCAAAAAAGAAAGATGGGGGCATTTCTTATTGGAGGAAATGCATTTATTCGCACTGAAGCTTTGAGGAAGGCAGGAGGATACAATACTGATTTGGCATTTTATGCTGAGGATATCGATACTGCTTGCCGAGTCGCAAAGTTTGGCAAAATTATGTACCTCTCCAATCTTGTGGTGAAAACGTCTGCTCGACGATTCAAGCAACAAGGCTTTTTTACAATACAGAAAAAATACAATACGGCATTTTTTACCATGATGCGAGGTCGGTCGGTCGATCAGAAATTAACTACGGAAACCGTTCATCCTCGATAACATGGAAATCATCACTTATAACATTTGGGACTTGCCAGTATTCTTTGTCAGAAACCGTGACAAGCGTCTGCTTGATATCGCACAGTTTCTCACTGATCGAAAAACCGATATCATTTGTTTACAGGAATCATGGAGCTTGAAGCATCGAGAGCTTTTTTCCAAGCATATGAGAAGTAATGGATATCATGATGCCATATATCAAGCAGACATACGAAGGAATAACGGAGGGTTGTTAACCTTTTCTAAGTTTCCGATCAAGTCTGTTCGTTTTATACCGTTTGGACGATGGGCGTTTTCTGTCAGCGAAATCATTGGCAATAAAGGGGTGTTGGAAACGGTTATTGAGACGCCAAAGGGGCTGCTCCGTGTCTTAAACATTCACCTCCATTATGAGTCAAGCAAGGTATTCAAAACTTCTCAAATCAGAATTAGGCAATTGCGAAAGATGTTTGCTGCACTCAAGAATGACGAGTCCATTCCAACTATTATTGCGGGCGATTTTAACCAGCACGACATGATGCGATCAGCGCCGTTTGCTCAACTGTTTAGTAGGAAAGGATTTGTTTGCATAGAAGAATCATTGCTCCCAACCTATAGAGCAGAGAATCCACTAGTGAATAATTGGATCAACCGCGTTGCCGAATCAAGGCGCTATGACTATATCTTAGCGAAGAACATAAACAAGCTAGGTTTGAAGGTAAAAAGTTACACCCCACTGTACTTACCAACTGATCTTTCTGATCACGACCCAGTCAGTCTTACGCTACAGGATTCCGGCTCACGTCTTTTTTGGTGATAGCAAGATATACAACGGTGGCAAGAATGGCAGTAAGAAAGATGGCGCTGGTTATAGTTGTTCCCAAGCCTACTCCGCCGTCAGTTCGCGCCTGTGAAAGATAGTCTCCAATGGAAGCACCCAGTGGTCGAGTGAGAATGTAGGCGATCCAAAATGCCAGCACCTCGTTCATCTTGAGCAGTTTGTAAAGCATGTATATCACTCCGATTGCGACAGCAAAAATTACCAATGACAATAAATATCCGAGATTTAATTTTTCAGCCAATAAGTCACCCACTGAAGTACCAAGAGCAAATGTGAACAAGATCGCTAGCCAGTAAAACATTTCTCTCCGTCTGGTAAATATACTGTGAATGGAAAGAGTCTTTTCTTTCATATACCAAGCAATAAATACTATTGCCAGTATGATACCAAACACGATTGTTGTTGTAACAAGTGATACCCCGAGATTGTCAGTAAGGTTGTCGCTTACTAGCGTACCAACGACGCTGATTAATACAATTGAAAGCCAGTAGATGCCTGGAACGTACTTCTTTGCCTTGAACTGAAAATAGAGAGCTACGCCTAAGACAACTGCCATCGCTAGGCCTGTCCATGCTTCACCTAGGTTTAACGTTGTGCCCAGGAAATCAGAGAAGGTCTCACCAACCGTGGTGCAGAGTATTTTGATAATCCAAAAATAGAGCGTAATCTCAGGTACCTTACTTAATAATGCGTGCTCGCGCGCCTTCTGTATTATATTCATAAGCCTACTCTATAAAAGTTAGATGAAGGCAATATGAAGACAGGTGTGGAAACGCTCATGTTCATGGTCTATAGGATACAATTGGGGCAGCATACGCTAAAGACTTTCTGCTATACTTTCCTTATGAAAAAGTCTCAGAAGGAATACGTGTACAAAATAATGAAGTCTCCGGTGGGGGTTTTAAAGTTAGTGGGCAGTGAAGACGGCCTGGCGGCTATTTTATGGCAGAACGAGAAGCCAAATCGTGTAATGCTTAATATTGTCGGGGAAAATAAGAAATTGCCGATCCTGGTTGAGACTGAAAAGCAGCTTAAGGAGTATTTTGCGAAAAAAAGAACGAAGTTTGATCTCAAATTAGACTTTAATGGTACTGACTTCCAGAAGAAAGTATGGAAAGTGCTTCTGAATATCCCGTTTGGAAAAACTGTTAGTTATGCTGACGTGGCAAAAAAGGTGGGAAGTCCTAACGCTATTCGTGCGGTTGGCTCAGCAAATGGTAAAAATCCTATATGTATTGTTGCTGCATGTCATCGTGTTATCGGCTCAACAGGCAAGCTTGCGGGTTATGCAGGCGGTTTGGAGAATAAAGCCACTTTGTTGACGCTTGAAGGTGCGAAATTCACTTCGTAATATCGACTCCATGTTGTAAAATAGAATGGTGAAACACATTCTCTCAAAGATTTTTTTTGGTATTGCATTATTCGTAACAGTATTTTTTGTCAGCACTGCGATTGCCGCATCAACGGGTACCATTGACCCAAATGGAACAGGGCAGTATAAGGCCGCATTCCTTGATAGTGGCGTAGTGTCTAACACTGCCATTAACTTTGGTAAATTTACTACAGAATCCCAATACAATATTACTGTTTCTGACACGGAGCTTCGTGGTTATGCGTGGGGTTCTTCTGTAGGATGGATGGTCATGAACTGTGCAGATACTACCAGTGGTTGTAGTGGTGCAAACGGCAACTTCAAAGTTGCCAACAACAACGGAGTGCTATCTGGCTATGCCTGGGGAGAAAACACTGGCTGGATAAACTTTGGACCATTTACTGACAGTAGTATTTCAACAGTAAGGATCGATACTTCAACTGGAAACTTCGAAGGCACGCAAGGCACTGCCGGCTATGCCTGGAGCCAGAACTTCGGTTGGATTGTATTTGACTGTACCAACGCAAATACATGCGTGAATACTGACTGGCGCCCTGCTTCAGCGGGGGGCGGTGGTCTTAGTGGTGGAGGGTCTGCTCCTGCAAATCCTTCGAACCCTGTTGTAACTCCAACTGGCCCTACCACTCCAACCAATCCTACTGTCCCTACCCATCCAGCAGGAGGCTCTACTACTGGTACCGGATCACATTCAAGCGGCTCTACTGGCCCTTCAACTTCAACAACTCCGCAAGAACCACCAATCAGTTCTGGGCCAAGCGGACAAGGACCCACAGCAGCACCTATTGGTTCTAGCGAACCTCAAGGAAATCCTGCACAGTCAACAAATGAACCAGGCCCATTTGATAATGGAATGAACTTGCCACCGTCTTTGGTAGACGCATTTAGCACTATTTTTGGTACAATCGGCTCAATTGTTACAGGATTTATTCGACCACTCGTACCGCTTGCTACAGGAGTACTCAGTGCTGCACGAACACCAATTGGTTCGACTGTTTCAAAGGTTGCAAGTGCTGTCGGTGTTGTTGCCACCGCGGCTGGAGCATTGGCGATACTAGCAATTGCTAATCCAGTTTCACTAACCGAATTGTTCCTATTGCCATTCCGTCTCTGGAACTTGCTCTTGATCGCATTTGGATTTAAGAAGCGCAATCGTCCGTGGGGAACCGTATATGATAGTGTTACAAAGCAGCCGATTGACCCAGCGTATGTCATGCTGACGGACTTGCAAGGAAATGAAGTCTCCACTTCTATTACTGATATTGATGGACGATACGGATTTTCTGTCGCTCCGGGGCAGTACAAAATTATTGCCAACAAGACAAACTTCGTATTTCCGTCACAGAAGCTTGCAGGACGTGATGGAGATGAACTCTACAACAACCTGTACTTTGGAGATATTATTACCATCAAAGAAGAAGGGGAAATCATTGCAAAGAATATTCCGATGGATCAGCTCAACTTTGACTGGAATGAATTTGCCAAGAATGAACAGAAGCGTCTTTCATACTACAAGCGTAGTGATGTCACTATTGCTCACATCTCGAACTTCTTCTTCTGGCTTGGGTTCGTGATTGCGGCCATTGCGCTGCTTGCCTCACACACTGTATATAACGGCATTGTGTTCCTGCTGTACGTTATCTTGTTTATCATTCGTCACTACAGTCCTCAGTTCAAAACCAAAGGAGGTGTTACTGATGCAATCACCGGAGAGCCATTACCATTTGCCATCGTGCACGTACTCTCTGCTGCAACTGGTCAGGAAATCATTCACAAGGTTGCGGACCGTCTCGGTAATTACTACGGTTTGATGCCAAACGGTACGTACACTATCGTGATTGACCGTAAGAATGCTGATGCAAGTTATACAAAGATTCCGGTTCCTCAGCCTGTAACCGTAAAGGACGGATATCTCCAGGAAAACTTCAAAGTATAATAATGAAAAATCCCTCATTGAGGGATTTTTCATTACGTAGTTATTCTCCGATGAGAGAGTGAATTTTTTCTACAACCTCATCAAGGGTAAAGTTTGACTTAATCATGAATGCTGCAGCACCCGCATCGGTCATTTTTTTCATATCTGCGTCACTTGAAAGATTTGAGAAGACAATAACGGGAATGTTTTTGGTCTTATTATCAGCTTTGAGATTTTGCAAAACATGCTCTCCATCAATATCAGGAAGCATCATGTCCAGAAGGATAATGTCCGGAGTAGAGGCAGCAAGACTTGCATCGATGTCAGCCTTTGTCATTGCTGTCGTTACATCATACCCACTTTTGGTGAATTTTGAACTTTCGATTTTTTTAAGAAATGCGTCGTCTTCAATAATAAGAATTTTCTTCATGCTAGACAGTATAAGCCCTTACTGAAATAACGGCAAGGTAATGGTGACAATGCTGCCTATGTATTCCTGACTCTGCATCGCAATGGTGCCGCCCTGCTGTTCCACCATAAGCTTGGTTGCATACAGTCCTACGCCGGTGCCAGTTTCGGTACTGTTGCCTGCGCGAAAAAAACGTTCAAACAAATGAGGTAATTGGTCTTTTGGAATGCCGATACCATGGTCTTGTACGGTCAGAATGGCATTGTGCTCGTCTGAGGTCAGCGCCACATTTACTTCGGTATTTGCAGGACTATACTTGATGGCGTTCTCAATGACGTTATGGATGGCAATACGAAGTCTTGCCTCATCGCCCATGACGATCAAAGGGGTCGGAGATTGGTGGTAGGTTAGTGTAATGTGCTTCTGTATAGACTCACTGGTGAATTCCTTGATGATTTCAGCAATGAAGAAGGGAAGGTGAACGGGCAGTTTCGCATATGTGATGACACCGTCGTTCTTGATGGCGGTCATGGTGTTATTAAGGAGTGTCACCATTTTGTCATTTGCCTGGGCCGCCTGTTCGATAACACTTTGCTGTTCAGGACTAAGTGAGCCATAGTCTCCGTCGGTGAGCATTTTAAAAACCCATTTCATGGCAGAGAGAGATGTACGAAGTTCGTGAGCCGTAAGGAGGAAAAAGTCTATTTTTTCCTGAGGAGTATTCGATGACTGTTCCATATTGGTACTGTAACTATATCATTTAATGGGGAAATAAAAAACAGCCGGACGATTATAGGATAATCGACCGGCTGCCAGGTTTTGCGTTAAGCCGCAAAATCCATTTCTTCTAATAATTTTGAAAAACAGGGAATTTTTTGCATTGACGCCTGCAGTGTTTCGTTAGGATGCTGCTTGCGATAATAAACCTCGGCATAAGGAAATTCTAATCGTACAGTCCTGGTTACTTCAGCAATTTTTTTTATTTTGCATGAATCATGCAAAACAATTTTAACTGGCCCATCCTCAACTTTCGCTTTTAAGGCCAAAGCTATTTGCTCCTGGGTGTCCGCATCGGTTCCGTGTACAAATACAATCTCGGCCGTTTCGGGGTTAAAAAGGCTTTTTACGTCTTCTTCAAAAGTACTTGCTGCGCTTACTGCAAAATTTGATTCGTTTAATGAGGTAACGAATACAACAACTGATTTTCTGTTCATAAAGAGTTTAATTTGTTTCAGTTTACTATAGCGGAAATCTGTAAATAGTCAACAAAAAAGCACCCTACGGGTGCTTTTTGTTCTCGAGATAGTGAGATTATTTTACAGCGTCCTTCAATGCCTTTGCAGCACGGAACTTTGGCACGCGAGTAGCAGCAACCTTTACAGGCTCACCTGTCTTAGGATTGCGAGCTGTACGAGCTGCGCGAGTCTTTACAGAAAAGATACCAAGACCGGCGATTGAAACTTCATCACCTTTCTTAAGAGTCTTAATCATTTCTTCGATCATACTTTCCACGATTTCTTCAGCCTGTACTTTTGTACCGCCAACTTTTGAGTGGATAAGTTCAACGAGTGCTTGTTTGTTCATAGTATCAATGTGGGAATATTCCCTAGCGCTAGTCTATTAAATTCATCAGTGCGCTCAAGCGTATCGCTTAAAGCTTATAGACATTATATAGCAAGCTATTTTCAGTGCAAACATTGACAACTATTTATATCGTGCTATTATTTCATCTTCAACTTCCGCTCGAGGGCGTCCGTATTTGAGATATGAGAGCTCTTTGATCTTTTCTGCAGCCTCAGCGTTGCCACGAGGAGGGAATGGAGTATGAGAATTGAACGGTTTTACCGGCACTCCGCCAACAAGCATTTTGATATAGCATTCAAGGTTTTTCTGCTTAATGATATCTTCTGGAGTGAAGGTCGGTTCAAATTGCTTTGCAAATACTGCGGCATTTTCAGGGCTGACACGGTGAACTACCATTGAGCCAACGTTACCAAAGACCGCATTCTTAATGCCTTCATCGAGCTGTTCAATATATTGGTGAGCAACCGTTAGGGATAAACGATATTTTCGAGCTTCAGATAAAATAGTGTTAATAGAATCCGTAGTAACATTTTGGAACTCATCGATGTAAAGATAAAAGTCATTAACTGGTTCCTTGCCGACAATATCAACGCGAGACAACGCCGCCATGGTGATTTTACCGACAAGCAGCAAGCCAATCAGGTGAGAGTTGATGTCACCCAGACGTCCCTTTGAAAGGTTTACCAACAGGATCTTTTTCTTATCCATGATGTCACGGAAATTCAAGACGCTGTGCTGCTGCGCAATAACCGGACGCATGACGTCATTTGAAATAAACACATCAAACTTGTTGGTGATATATGGTACGAAGTTTGCGAGTGACGCTTCGCCGGTAGTCTTTTCCGCATTTTCCCAGAACTGCTTGATAATAGGATTTTTGCAGCGTTCAAGTTTCATCTGGCGAAATGCCTTGTCAGAAAGGACGCGGCCAATTTCCAAAAGGGTAGAGCCAGAACTCGGATCTTCCATCACGAGCCCTGCAGAGTTACGGAAATACTGTTCAAAGGCAGGACCACCTGCAACCTTCATGTCAAAAAGCTTGTTGAAGATTGCAAGCAATTCGTTAATCACGAAAATCTTCTGTTCAGGATAGCGTTCATCATATTCAAGAAGGTTAAGTCCCATTGGGCGAGCAGTGTATGCAGGGTCAAAATAGATAACATCATCAAGGCGTTCCGGAGGAATGTTGGCAAGAATATCCTGAATATCATTACCGTGAGGGTCAATGAAACAAACACCCTCACCATTTTTGATATCTTGGATGATCATGTTTTTTAGGAAGACGGTTTTACCAGTACCGGTTTGTCCGATGACATAACAGTGACGAACGCGGTCTTCTTTTGCAAAGCGAACCTCAGTACTTTGTCCGCGGTAGTTGTTTGTTCCCAATACAATGCTTTTGTTCTGTGTATCAAATACTGGCGCAGGCGCATTTGCAGCAGAGGACTCTTTGAGCTCTGGGGCGGTACTGAGTCCTACAGGGAAATGAAACATCGTTGCAAGCTCATCGATGGTCAGAGGTAATTGTTCTGAGGTATTCAACGTACGAAAACTAAAATCGCGGGCCATGTCATGAATGGTTCTTTTGCTGCTGTCTTTCCATTCAATACTGTTTGAGTTCACGAGTGAAAATTGATTGAAGGATGCTTTGATACTGGAGAGAATATGCTCCGCACGACTGAGGGTGTTTGCTGCTGTAAGGATGCGAATACCTGCAGTGAGGCTGTGACTTTGGTTTTTCTTTTTTGCGAGCTCTATACCCACAGTATCAATGACTTTGTTTTGCTCTTTTTCCTCAGGCTTTTTTTCTTTTTCAAAAAATGCGAGCAATCCTTTTCCTACTCCTTCAAAAACGGACATAGTCACTTCTTTGTAGAGATCCTTAACGGAAGAACCGCCTTTTTCTGCAGCAGTGATTACTTTTCCGTAGAGCTCGTTTGTCTTATCGATATCAGAAGAGATGATGATTTGAATGGCGGCACCTTCAGTGTTTCGATCAAGTTTTGACAATGTTGCGACAAGAGCGTTAAAGGGATCATGGTCAAACTCTGCATCGGTCTTAAGTGGAAAGATGGCAGGGGCGGCCAATGTGGCAACACTGCCGGCAATGCCAAGTCCTGCATCTGAAAAGATATTGTAGTCATCAACTGCTTCCTCAATAAATGCTTCTGGGTAATATGCGTGCACCAGTTTTTCAAATGTATCTTCATGAATGCGAGGCACTGAAGCGTACAACGTAATGCCTTGTTGGTCGTTTTCTACAGCAAGTTCTAGTACGTAGTATTCCTGCTCTGCCGCATTGACGGTACTGAACATACCTACATAAAACTGCTTCATGGCCTGAATGAAACGCTTGAAATCAGATGTTTCGTTTGCAGAAACACTTGGTAGGGTAATGGCGAACAAGGTGTGATTTAAGGCGCGCTCCAATGAAGAATTAGTTTTCATGCCTGGTACTGCGCCAATGGTGTGGAGATACTGTACAAGAAAACGGTGAAAGTCATCTTCGAGGTGAGCATTGCCGGTTTTGGCTGCAACGTCCAATGCATTCTTCACGCCCTTATCAAGCATAATGGCAAAGAGCTCTTCTATTTTTTTATCATGTGTTTCTGGCTTGAGTTTCAATACCAAACTTTCTGTTTCATGCTTGGGAAGCAATGCTGTTTCATGAAGAAATTCCTTTGCCTCGCTTCGTGCATATCGTTCGACTGCTGTATGGGTAGCGGCCTCCAAAGTCTTTTCACCGTTTTCCTGGAGGACATATGCTTTTTGAGATTCGGCACCAAGCCATGCGATTTCTTGTTGTGGAGTACTAAACTTTTCAGTAGGTTGCATGTCTATAGTATAGCGTTGAACGACAGAAAATAGTACTATCAAATCATTATGAAAGTGTCAGTATTGATCATTGCTCACAATGAAGAGCAGCACATAGCGCAATGCATCAAATCGGTTCTTGCTCAGACTGTAAAACCAGATGAAGTTATTTTGGTTGCTCATAATTCAACTGATCGAACGGTAGAGATTGCAAAACAGTATCCCATTAACATAGTCATATTGAATGGTGAAACGGGTAGCGCCTATGCGCGTCTTCGCGGTATGCAGGAAGTACAAGGAGACGTAGTGTGTTGCATAGATGGAGACTCTATCGCTCAGCAAAATTGGATAGAGGTTATGGCAGAAACACTACAAGACAACGCTGTTTTGGCAGGATCATGGATACAATTCAAAGGCTCAGTATTTAATACCATTTCTAATTTCTTCAATAAGTATAAATGTGTCTCAGGAGGAGAAAAAGCTACTCGATGGTTATGGGGCGGTAGTTTTGCATTTTGGACAAAGGATAAGGAAAAAATAGTAGAATCATTAAAGAAGGGTATTGAGTTGTCCGCACAACTGCATCTCTCTCGCAATCCGGATGACTATTGGCTGGCGTTGCTGATGCAACAATACGGACAAATTGTTGTTACAAACAAAACGTACACGGTGCATTATCCAAAGGAGTTATCATTCAAAGAAGAACTGTTGCGAAATATGGAAAATCATCGCAATGGAAAGATTATGCATTCGTATGTTAAAAAGGTCGGCATGTAGTGCCGACCTTTTTACTATCTTGATCCTGCAGCATGATGCTGGGGATTGTGCTCATGATCCTTTCCAGGATTTTGATTTTCATGAGCATGCATCTTGCGCTCTTCTTCCTTGTTGTGTTCACGAACAGCTTCCTTGTTCATGTGCTCTTGGTCATTTTCGCGTTCTTCATTGGGTACGATATGCATACTGAATTATTGATTACTGCTAATATATTTATTATACGCTAACGACATGAAATTGTTTCCTCGGATTATCGAGCGTAGTCCACGATGCGGGTTTCACGGATGATAGTGACCTTGATTTGGCCAGGATAGCGCAATTCGGTTTCGATATCGAGAGCGATTTGACGAGCCATGTTTTTTGCTTCATAGTCGGAGATATTTTCAGGGCGAACGAAGATGCGAATCTCTCGTCCTGCCTGCAGTGCATATGCTTTTTCCACACCTTCAAATCGTGAGGCAAGCCCCTCGAGATCTGCTAGGCGTTTCAAATACATTTCTGCAGTATCGCGTCGCGCGCCAGGACGTGCTCCTGAAATCATGTCGGCAGTTTGTACAATGACTGCCTCCAAAGTTTCGTGAGGAACATCATCATGGTGACTTTTCATGGCAGTTACAATGCGCTCGTCAGTATTAAATCGTCGCAAGACTTTCACGCCAATTTCAACGTGCGTTCCTTCAAACTCATGATCAAGCGCCTTACCAATGTCATGCACCAAGGCACCAGCCTTTGCGATATAGGTATCAGCGCCAACTTCAGCCGCAATCATTTCCGCTACGTGTGCCATTTCGATGGAGTGCTGCAACACGTTTTGTCCATAACTAGTACGGAAATGCAACCGTCCCAATATCGCTACCAAGCGTGGATCAAAGTTATAGATACCACATTCGTATACTGCATCCGCACCTTTCTGCTTGATGGTTTCATGGATTTTTTCACGAGCCAGCTCGATCTCTTCTTCAATGCGCGCAGGCTGAATACGCCCGTCTTGTACCAATGTTTGCAATGCTTGTACCGCAATAGCGCGACGCACGGGATCAAAGCATGAAACAACAATCGCTCCCGGTGTTTCATCAACAAGCAGTTCTACACCGCTGAAGCGTTCAAAAGTGCGAATGTTACGTCCTTCTTTACCGATGATCTTTCCTTTGATCTCATCAGAAGGGATAGTGACACTACTCGTCGTAAGCTCATTTGCTGTCGGTACCGCCAAGCGCTGAATAGCCATGACCAAAATATTTTTTGCCTTGTCATTCAACGTGTCGAGAAGCTGAGTCTCAAGCTTGTGGGAACGAACCTGCAAGTCTTCCTTGTATTGCTCTTCCGTTTCCTGAAGCAATACGTTACGAGCTTCTTCTGGCGTAAAGCCTGCGAGTGCAATCAGCGCTTCCTCATGTTCTTCTCGAAGCTCTGTTGCCAATGCAAGCTCGCGTTCGAGTTCAGTTTTTTTATTTTCCAACATAGATGACCGTGTATCGAGTTCTCGCTGGCGAATATCAAGCAGTTCTTCCTTTTTGCTCAAGCGTTCATGGAATTCATCAGCTTTGGCATGCGCTTCGTCGATCAAGGCTTGGGCCTGCTGACGCGCAGACAAAAGTCTTTCTGTAATAGAAAGTTCCAAGCTGTTTTTCTGAGACAGCAGGACCAGTATGCGAATGATATAACCGAATGCTGCGCCTATTAGTAGGGTAGCGAGCAACAGTATGAAGAGGTGCATGTTATTTTACCGAGCTAGCTTTTGTAATGACATCGTCAATAATCCCGTACTTTTTGGCCTCGGATGAATCCATGTAGTTGTCACGCTCCATGTCTTTCTCAACCTGAGCAAGTTTCTGCCCAGTATTTTTTGAGAAGATTTCATTAAGGCGATGACGAAGTTTAATCATCTGTCTTGCAGAGATTTCAATATCGGTAACTTGTCCCTCAAAGCCACCATGAGGTTGGTGAATCATGACCTCTGCGTTTGGTAGTGCAAAACGCTTACCTTTTGCACCGGCCGCCAAAATATGAGAACCCATCGATGCTGCCATTCCAATACATATAGTAGAAACGTCAGGTTTGATAAATTGCATTGTATCAAGAATCGCTAGTCCTGACGTAACAGATCCTCCTGGAGAGTTTATATAAAGGTAAATATCTTTCTTAGAATCTTCATTTGCCAAAAAGAGCAATTGGGCGATAACAATATTTGCAACGTTGTCATCGATTGGTCCGGCTAGGAATATAATACGATCACGAAGCAGACGGGAATAAATATCATATGCTCGTTCGCCCTGCGGGCTTTTTTCAATAACTGTAGGAATTAACATATTTTTTCAAAATCAAAATTACCAATAATAGCGTTCATCCGTATCTGCATTTCTGTATATCGAAACTATACCCTTGAAAAAGGACTTTGTAAATAATAAAAAATCAGCACATTGCTGTGCTGATTGGAAGTCTTAATTCTGTGCCTTTGGCGGAATAGGAATACGCTTGGTATGGTTTGATGCCTTGGAGACTAACTCTTCATATAGCTCTTTCCAGGTTATAGGCTCTCTTCTGAGCGAGTCAAAATTTACATCCTCGGTATATATCCATCCGTATGCAAAAGCGCTATCGTTAAAGCAACAATAGATTTCCTCTCCATATTCATCAAAAAAATAGCTAGACACTTTGATAAGTAATTGTGCACGGGTGTCATACCAATCATTCAGCCTCCCTTCGTGCATTTGAAATTGTTTAGGAAAATCTTCTTCTCCTTTTACAAAAGCATGAACAGACTGAGGATCAATGGCATTGAATAGTCTTTTCCATTCTTTTAGATATTCTTGAGACTTATCTTCAGGAACTTCCTTCTGTTTAGCCGGTTTCGGTATTAATGTACTCATTATGTAAAGTTTTCATAACCTTACCGCACCTACCGGCGTTGTCAAATAATAGGCTTTTCCATGCATATACATGTATTACTTTGCTCCGAACATTAGAGATATTCGAAATGCTATACTTTTCTTATGAGCACTGCCGATATCGAGATTATTCCTGCTACTTCAGAAAAAGCTGCAGAATTGAATGAAGTGATATTCCAAGCGTCAGTGGGAATGTATACATTGCATGGGTACGGATTATCAGAAATTGAATCCCGTTTTGCAGAAAGGCATTCACAAGAAAGAATAGAAAAAACCAAAAAGATGATCGAGGATCTTTCTTCCAATGAAAGATATATCGTTGCAACATCGGCAGGTGTTATCGTTGGCCTTTGTTATGCCGAAAGAGGTCTTAGTGAAAATACTCTGCACGCTATGTATGTATTTCCAGAGTTTCAAGGAAAAGGGATAGGGACTTTATTATGGAGGTCTGTAGCAGGATGGCTTAGTGAAAAAGATACGTATTTGAACGTGTTAGACATGAACTTTCCTGCAATAAAATTTTATAAGAATATCGGTTTTGAATTCACTGGTAAGGTTAGCGTTTTGCCGGGGCTAACGCATAACTCAATGATTCGCGACGAAGAAATGGTATTAAGGGCTAAATGATTTTTCCAAATGGTGGAGGATTTTCGAACTTGCTTAATAAACGATATGGGTTAATCTAGGAGAAAGTAGAAAAAATGGCAAAAAGTAAAAAGTCTAAATATCAAAGTCAGTACGACGTTGTATTAAAAGAATTTAAAAAAGAGGGAAAGGTAAAAATCTTTACTACCAGAGAAAATCTGCAAGAAATAAAAAATCTCGCATGTTAATTATGAAAGACCCCCAAAGGTCTTTTTTTTATTTGCTTCGAACACTGGACGATGTTCGAACCCAATTTTTATGCTAGAGTAAGAAAAAAGTCATGGCAAAAACCATTAAAGAAACACCGATCCTGACCGGCGCGGACGCTGTCAGGTTTTATAAAAACATGAAAGATGCAGAAACCAAAAAAGTTTCAACGGAAGAGCTGCTCAGAGTTAAGAAAGGTGCCGAGCGCCTAAAAGCAATCTGGACTGGCTAATCAAAAGGCCCGACGTATAGTCGGGCCTTTTTACTATAAATTATTTTTCTTCTAGCAACGCTAGCGTCTTTTCGTTCGTGAGCATCATGTCGACATATGCGATAGTGCGCATTTTGTCAGCACCGGGATACATTGCCATGAGGCGGTCTGTTTCAGCTTCAACTTCCGCTTCAGCAGGAACGATGTTTTCCTTGCGAGCGATAGCGTTGAGAAGGAGTTGCACGCGAGCGCGCTTTTCAGCTTCCGGCTTGTATTCTTTAAGCAAACCTTCCTTTGTCTTTTGAGCCTGCTTCAAGTAGTCATCAAGCGTAAATCCAGCACGAGTAATATCGCCTTCGATTTGTGCCAACATCTTTTCCTGTTCTGACTGCAAGACAATGCCTGGAACAGGGAAGTCTGTCTTTTCCAATATCGCTTCCATGATACCAATGCGACGCTTGTCTTTTGCTTCCTGCACTTTTTCACGAGCGATGTTTTCCTTGATCTTTTCTCGCATTGAGGCAACGCTTTCAAATTCACCAAATGATTTTGCAAATTCATCAGTAACTTCAGGAAGTTCTTCAGTGTGACCATGATCTTCTCCTGCATGATGCACGTGACCATACGCGCGAAGCTGGCGAAGTTCTTCAACTACTTTATCAATGTCAGACTCTTCAACAGCGGTTGGCTCCTCTTCCTTAATGCCTTTTGCGATTTTTTTGTAATCAGGAAGTTCGATAGTAGGGAGCACAGTTGCAGTGATGGTAAACGCAACAGGATTATTACGTGCTAGCTTCGTGATAGCGAGTTCAGGACGACCAATAACATCAAGTTCTGATTCCTTAATAAGCTCAGGGTACATAGCCTGAAGGGCATTTTCTGCCATTTCATTTAAAATAAGCTCTTCAGGGATATGAGTCTTGGCAACGTTTTCCGGTACTTTTCCTTTACGAAAACCGTCAATTTCCAAATGGCCAGCCAAGTGCTCAAACGCCTTTTTCTCATATTGAGTAAGTGACTCCCATGCCACTTCTCCTTTGATTTCCACCTTAGAATCGGGAAGGTGAGTGATTGTTGTATTGTGTTTTTTGGTCATAACGACCTGAGTCTAACACAGATTATTGAGAATCTGTAGTGATGTCTGGAACAACGGCTTTGAGGTCGTTGAGGGTATCAATAAGGTGACTTTTTGTGTCATCAAGTGAGGCTTCTGCCGTATTGGCACTCGTTTTAAGAATATCCAAATTTGCACTATTTGAAAGCTTGGGAGAAATAGTAAGAGCAGAGAAAGCAGCTATATCCAGCTTCGCTTTGTTGAGGCTAGCATTTGCAGTAATAAGATCAGTTTGGGCAGCAGAAGTATCAACACCACTAACGTTGAGCTGGTTGATTGCTAGCTGGGTCTGACTAGAAAGGCCTGTAAGGCGGCTAAAGATGTCATCAAGGGCTGTCTGTACCTCAGCTTTCTTGGAAGCGAGAGATTTGCCTGCCAATGAAGGGCTGTTTAGGTCTGTAGTTTCCTGGGCAGGACTAGTAGTTGCAGGCGCTGAAGCAGCATGCGCGAAAACAGGCATTGAAAACAAAGCGATTATGAGAATGTAAGAAAATATCTTTTTCATAACTATCTTATGATTATATCATAAAAGACGAAATTGGAAAGGGTTCCTTACATCTTTACAATGTCGGTAAATACTAATAGAGTAAGAAAAAATAGAGAGTATGCAGAAAAAGTTCTTAATTGATAAGGAATATGCCAAAAGCGTAGGGATTCCTTCTTTAATAATTCCAGAAAAAGTGAAAATCTTGCAAAGCTTATTTCCTAAGCTCATTTGCAATACGGTAAGTTCTGCAGTCGAAAAAGCTGTCTTACAAAAGGACTACCATGCGCTACGCGGACTCATTCTGTCTGAAGGGCTTGCCAATGGAAAAGTAAGAATGTTTTTGAAGAAGCTGGAAATGCGAGAGAAAGTCTTAGTGCATTATTATAAAGACGATGAAAGTATCTTCATGACTTCAATAATTGAAATCGGTCATAACGAATTCATCCCTTGTGCCCCAAGCGATATTGTTGTGATCACAAAAGTTCCACGACATTGCATCTTTCCCTTACGAGACTTTCCTGATGATTCACAAAGGTTGCTTATCAACCTTCTGGAAAAAATTTTTACCTAAAACACCGACCATGATAAGGTCGGTGTTTTCTAATTTTTCAGTAGCTCTATTTTTGTAAAATTATTTCTGAAACTTTTCTTTGTAGAGTTCTTGAGACTTGAGGATTGCGGCAATGGCATCTTTTTTGTCGCCAATACCATCGATGGTTACTTCCTTCTTTTGGATCTGTTTGTAAGTAAGGAAGAAGTGCTCGATTTCCTTGATGGTGTGCTTGTTGATGTCATTAAGATCTTGTACTTCATCCCAGCGTGGATCTTTTTCTGGCACAGCGATGATTTTCGCATCACCTTCACCGTCATCAATCATATTTACGATAGCGATAGGGCGAACTTTCACAAGAATGCCTGGAGCCAATGCATATGTAGTAAGCACTACAACATCCAATGGGTCACCATCTTCCCAGTGAGACTGAGGCATAAAACCGTAGTCGAATGGATAATCCTGTGCAGTGTGCAATGCACGATCGAGCATGATCAAGCCAGTTTCCTTATCGATTTCGTACTTGTTCTTTGAGCCTTTTGGAATTTCAATAATAACGTTTATAACATCCGGTGCATTTTTGCCGGCGGTAATATCATGTAAGAGATTCATATGTTATTCAGCAGCTACTGCTTCGTTATCGTCTTGTAATACTTCTTCCATCAATGGCCCTTCATTCATTTCATTGTCTGAAGTTTCATCGGTAGCAGCAATATCCTTAAGAGATACGAAGTCGTCACCTTCTACGTTTTCAGTAACGGTTTCTACTTCAGCTTCCGTACCCTTGATGTCGATCTTCCAACCAGTAAGCTTTGCGGCAAGACGAACGTTCTGTCCGCCCTTACCGATAGCGAGTGAAAGCTGGTCAGGAGTTACTTCAATAGTAGCCTTGTGTTCTTCTTCATTAAGCTGTAGGTCCAATACCTTTGCTGGAGAAAGAGACTTGCGAACAAATTCTTCCGCGTCAGGTGACCATTCAATGATGTCGATTTTTTCGCCACTGAGTTCGTTCATAACAGTACTAACGCGAACACCTTTTTGTCCCACGCATGAACCAACTGGATCAATGTTTTGATCTTCAGTCCATACAGCAATCTTTGAGCGAGATCCTGGTTCACGAGCAATAGACTTGATTTCTACAACGCCAGAAGCGATTTCTGGAGATTCGAATGCAAACAATTTCTCGAGGAATTTAGGATGAGTGCGAGAAAGGCGAAGGGTCACGCCGCGAGGAGATTCTTCTACATGATAGAGGTAGGCACGAATACGAGCACCGCGGGCATAGCGTTCTCCCGGAATTTGCTCATTAGGAGGAAGCACGCCTGTGGCACGATTGAAATCGATGAACACGCTGCCACGATCAATCTTTTGAACGTATCCTGAAACGATGTCGCCTTCCTTGTTTCCAAATTCATCCATGATTGAAACGCGTTCCGCTTCACGAATGCGCTGCATGATAACCTGCTTTGCTGTCTGTGCGGCAATGCGGCCGAAATCATCCTTTGGTTCAAGGCTGAATACGATTTCGTCACCAACCTGCGCATCACTCTTCATGATACGAGCGTCTTCAAGCAACAAGTGCTTTTCTTCGTTGTAGTGTTCGCGCTCGTCTTCTTCAGATGCTGGCTCTTCTTCAAACCGTACAATACTGTCGTCAACAACAGTCTTTACCTGTTCAAAACTAAAGGTTCCGGCATCGAGATCGATATGAGCTCGGATAACCTGACCTTTCTTACCATATTCCTTCTTGTACGCAGCAGCCAAAGACTGTTCGATGGCGTCTACCAATCGATCACGGCTAATGCGGCGCTCACTTTCCAATTGTTCCAGTGCTAATTTTAATGCTTTGATATCTAACATATATTTATTGTTGTTATTCTTTTGTTATTAAACGAAACGTCCGACCTTTTCGGGACGGACGTTTACATACATTCTATATATCATATTTTTCCACACTCCGCAAAAGAATTCATTGTGCTTATCTTTAATAGTGCCGTATACTATAAAAGTAAATGAAATTCTCAAAACAAAAACTGTCAGTGCTCTTTGGTGCCATTGCATTGCTTGCTGTTTTTGTATGCGTACAAATGGTGCGCGCTGACACTGGTAGTGATGCTGCTGGCTACGCATGGTCTTCAAATATTGGCTGGATTAAGCTCAACGACTGCGACGATCCTTCCGATTCAAGCACCTGTACTCCCACTGCAAGCTACGGTGTAAACATATTGCCAGTTGCTCCAGGTACTATTGCTGGCTACGCATGGTCTTCAAATATTGGCTGGATTAACTTTGATGCTTCCGTAGGCTGTCCAACAACGGGTTGTACTCCAGGCGCATATGCTGATTGGAATAATCCAAACGCTGACGGATCTATCAATATTAAGGGGTGGGCTCGCGCTTGTTCTGTGTATGTTAATGGTTGTAGCGGCGCTATAAAGCCGGCTGCTTCACTTGGAACATGCGATACTGCTTCGTCTGACACAGATCCAGCTTGTGAATGGGACGGATACGTAGCCCTCGATAGCGGGAGCGCCGGTGGTTCAGGCGGTACATGGGGTCTTACTATCGGTAAGGACAATACAATTGATGGATATGCCTGGGGTTCACAAGTTATCGGCTGGATTAAGAG
Organism: Candidatus Nomurabacteria bacterium; assembly: GCA_029288805.1. Lineage (GTDB taxonomy): Bacteria > Patescibacteriota > Minisyncoccia > Phycocordibacterales > UBA9973 > UBA4124. The sequence continues at coordinate 11,327 of JARIGO010000005.1, read as the reverse complement.
TATTACGGCAAAATTTGTTCCAAACAATAACCCTGCGGTGACATTGGTAGCTAATCCCGGAGCTATTACCAATGGTGATTCATCAGTACTGACCGCTACGGCTGCAAACATTGACGGTACAAATGCATGTACGTTCACTACGTCTGATGGTAGTACTGCTCCGACTATTACCATGACTCAAAACGGTGCATTGTCATGGAAAGGCACAGTAAGCGTTACCCCTCCTCATACTATTGTGTACACTATTACTTGTACAAAAGGCATTCAGAGTGCCAAGGCGAGTGCTACTGTAACCGTGACATACATTTCAACCCCCTCTACAAATCCTGGTGGCGGTAGTGGCAATGGCGGATACTGTGCGGTAAATAACCCACAATTCTCATGGGACAGTGACGGAACAAGCTGCAAGATTTCCGAACAGGGAGGCAGTAGCGTAGGTGTGGCATCCAGCTCACAAGCGGCCGGAGGCTCTTTGGGTACAGATGGTTTGTATTATGCAAGTGTTAACTTGCCAGTTACCGGCTCAAGTGCAACATATACATTGCAATGTACTGGTGGCACACAAACAAAGGCTGTAACAGTATTGGTGAATGCCTGTCAGAAGGATTTCAGTATTTCCGGCGTGCCAAACAGTCCCGCAAGCCTTATATTAAATGCTGATGCTAAGACAATGTCTGAGACATATACTATATCTATCACTCCGCAATACGGTTTTAATTCAACGGTTTCACTCAGCACTATTCTTACCGGTCTGCCAAAGGACGCGCAGTCTAGTTTTGACACTACAACACTCAGTCCTGACTCAAATGGCAAATACGGTACTGCCCAGCTTACCATTACTGTGGGTGCTGGCGATGTTAAGCAAACAGTGAACTACCCATTCCTCGTACAAGGTGTCGGGGGAACATTTACTCGTCAGGCTAGTCTCACTGCAGGCGCAACAGTACCGATTAAGCCAATTTTCCAAGAGTTTTAATATATGGATGAACAAAACACTACAACCCAACAGCCAGTAATGATTGACAGTATGCCGACATACGACACCCTTACGCCTCACACTACTTCACAAAAAACTTCATATCATCACAAGAAAAAATGGGGATGGATAATTATTGCTGTTGTGATCCTTGCAGTCGTCGGGCTAGCCGTGTGGTTCTTTATCCGTCATACTAAGAAAATGCTCACGCCTGCTCAGACATTGCAAGCATTGAAAGACACATCAAAACCAGTTACTAGTACGTCTACTCAGCGTGCCGCCACAGTAAACACCCTTAATCAAAAAGCCAATCCTGTACCAGTTTCACGCAACGATCAGCTAAATATGCTTAGTAAATTGAGTAAATAATATGAAAAACACCCTACAAAAATCATTGATCTTACTGCCATTGCTGCTTGTAGCCGGCATTACGTTTGCAGCGTACAGTTTCACTGGTCCAACTGTCGCACCAACCTCAAATAATACAGACGGCCCTCTTAATGATAGCGCTACTGACCAAGTAAAAACCGGAGGACTTTCTGTTAACACGTTTGATGCGGCAAGCAATGCTTATTTCAATCAAAACGCCATTTTTACTGGATCAATTTTTGGAGGAACACCCAACAACGGTACCGCTCCGGTGAACTTCGGCAATCCGGCAGATACAGCAAATCCAGTCAATGTTTCGATTGCTGGTACTGACACTGTCGTAGGTACGTATCAGTCTGATACGCTCAAGACTGGCGGCGGAATAAAGCCAGTGTGTGCTGATCAAGATGGAGAATTCTATATTTGTGGTACTACTCCCGCGAACAATACTACGTCTGCAAATCGAATATGGCTGACTGAAACACTGGATGCTAGTGGCAATTATGAAGTTGGTGCGCAGATCAGTCAGCCTGTTAGCCAGGCGATAGAGGTCTATATCACTGAAGCAGGTCAAAGCTCATCGGCTACAAGTTTCCTTGACCGGTTGAAGGATGCATTTACTGCCGATGCTCGATTTAGCGGTGTTTGTTATCCGCCATCAAGCCCAACCTCTCTTGGTGCAGTGGAGATATATGCAAATACACTTAAATCATGGAACACAATACCGCTCGGATCAAGCTGTACGCCTTCCGATGTTACGGTAAGTATTAGCAGCATTAGTCCTGACACTGTCGATGGTCAGAAGATTCAATATTAAATCCTTTATGAAACATAGTCTCATGCAAAATTTAAAATTCATTCTCGTAGGAGTCGTCATTGTTGGTGGCATAACGGTTGCATATGCGGATGGCTGGCTTAATCCTACTGCTGCGGCTCCAACAGCCAATATCCCAGCTCCAATTCATACTGGTCCTACTCAAGTGAAAGACGGCGGTTTGGCGGTCGGTACCTTTGCCGTGCAGCAGAACGCGCTCTTTGCACAGAACACCTATGTTAACGGTGCTATATATGGAGGACAACCTGGAGACGTTGGCTCAACTGTAAAAATTGGCGGCATCGACACTGGAGGTAATACGCACACCATACCCGTTACAGTAACAGGGGATGTTAACGTAAAAGGTACCATTGTCGGCTCAACTGTTGCAAATGCCAATAATAGCAACTTGTGCGCAAATAAAGACGGTACTATTACGTTGTGCAATATCAATAATACCGCTGCAGGTCATTCTGTTGCGTTGAGCGTTCAGTCTTCGGGAGGAACGAGCGTCGCTCTCGCTCTATCAGGTCCTGTAGTAGATCCTGTTACCGCAAATATTTCAATGAAAACTACGAACACTACGGCAATTGCAGGTTGTAATGCCCCTACTACTTATACCTCGGTAGGAAGTCTTACTATTCCCGCATATGCCACAACCAGTACCTCATCAATAGCCTATCCTGCAAACTGCCCTGTTGCGGATATTCAATACACCATAACAAGTTATAGTCCGACAACGTCCGGCGGTACCGCTATAACAGCAAACCAATAGTAATATGAATAAAAAAACAGTATTTAAAAATTTTCTTTACGTAATCGCAGGTATTGTACTAGCTGTCGGTATCAGTTATCTCGCTTCCGCTACTGGTACATACAATGATCCAAGTGGCACGCCACCAGCCAATAATCCGGCCACTCCACTTAACGTTGGTACCGGTGATCAGGTGAAGTCGACAGGTCTTTGCGGTTTAGGTGCTTGCGGTGGTTTGGCTATCGATGAATCATTTATTGCAAATCAAAACGCCGCACTTAGTGCCAATGGCTACATAAACGGGCTTATGCTAGGAGGTACTGCCGCTAATGACGGAGCGTTGGCATTTGGTGACAGCACGCAAAAAACCTCTGTTGATATTTCTGGTAGCTTGAATACTAGCGAAACCATGCAGGCAAACAGCCTTGAAAACGCTTCAGGTAATAATGGCTTGTGTGCCAATGCGGCCGGACAAATTGTGCTTTGTAACATCGATATCTGTTCCAATATCACTGGTACTCAGACCACTGTTCCAAGTGGGTATGTTGCCAACACGGATGGTACTTGTACACCTGCTCCAAAGGAGTTTTATTCCGCTAATCAAAGTACCATTACCTATAACAATTTCGGAGGCGATGTTGTAGGAGGCGATGTTCCTTCAAGAGGAATTTTCAATGGGACAACAGATGGTCTCGATCCAGGAGTGCTTACGACGGGGATGCCGCTGTCATTCATAGGAGGTGTTCCTAACAATCAGCAAAATTTATGGATTACAAATGAGGTGCCAGGTGTCACGCAAACGGCGTTTGATTCTAACAATGATCCAGAAAATGGAAACGGAGCCCCGGCTTCTCGATTGCTAAACGTTGTAGAAAAGGGATCCTATGAATTCAAGGTTTCTGGTGGAGGCAGTGTTGGTATTTCAGGAAAACGGTCAAGTGATACGGAATTTGTTGGTGTAGCTTTTTATCTCAAGGTAAATACAAGTGGCTCTGATCAATGGTATAATCTAGCTAGCGGGGTCAAGCTTTCAGGTACCCCCCCTCAGGCTATCGGCGCCACTCCGACAGAGGCTGATATTCCGACTAAAAACCAGTTTAATAATCCCGAAGTCTCAGCGTTTGGCGGGCAAGGTAACGGCACACAAAGTACCTATTTCCCATACAGTTATTCATTTGATAAGACATTTGCTCTTAATCCAGGTGATACAGCGGATATTTATACATATGTCTATGGTGTTTCTGGTGATGGCGGTGGCTTCCTGGGTATTGGCGGTAGTTATGACAACTTCCGGTATTATGCTAATGCTAATCCAGGAGGCTCTGTGATTCATATTATGGAACAGCCAGCTTCTTAACTAAAGGGACTTGACAAAATCTTATAATTTGCTATAAATATAACAAATTAAATAACACCTTCTTCAGATATCAAACTTTCTTTAAAAAATTAAAAAATGAAAAAAAGTAGCACTTTCTTTACAAAAAGACTGGGTCTTTTTGTACTAATTTTGGCAGGCTGTATAGCTGTAACCGGTTGTTCAAAAAATGACCCAAAGCCTTCTGAAACTCAGGACCAGCTTCTTACTAAGGCTTCCTGGAACAAGGTAACAATTTCCGTTCAGACGGACAACGGTGCATGGGTTGATAAGCCTACCGACGACTATTATCAACAATTGGTTTACTTTACCGCTATTACCTTTAGCCAGGGTGGAAACGCCACTGCTGACGTATACTATAAGTCAAAAGATGCTGGCAGTTGGACCTTGACATCCAACACCTTGGATGTAAACCTTAAAAATACCGGCGATAACAGCTTTACTGTTGACAAACTTGATGACTCAACGTTGGTCATTGAATGGTCTCAGAGCGGAGATATTCAGGATACGAACGATGCAAAGAGCACTCACATTAAGGCCATTAAGCAAACGTTTACTCATTAACTACTTATTTTTTAGAAGCCGATAGAAAAAATCTATCGGCTTTTTTTGTGTCCATGTCATTATGCTATAATCTTTTTATGATATATCTCATCGGAAATTGGAAAATGGCACCAGAAAAGAATACTCAGGTTGCTGATTTGATAAAGAAGACTAATGACATTGCAAAGCTCTACAAGAAAACACTGACAACCATTGTTTGTCCTCCTGCCATCTTTTTGCCTACAGCCATAAAGGGTGCAAAAGTGCCATTATTAATTGGTGCCCAGGGCGTCGCCGCTTCGGACGCAGTGGCTCAAACTGGTCTTATGAGTGCTGCAATGCTCAAGGATACAAAAGCGCAGTATGTGATTATCGGCCACTCAGAAATGCGTGCTCGCGGAGATAGTAATGCCACTGTTAAGGAGCAGCTAACACGCTTGTGTGAAAAGAAATTGTTGCCAATTGTTTGTATTGGTGAAAAAAGTCGGGATGCCCAAGGGTGGTATCTCAGTGAAGTTAAAGAACAGCTCGAGACTATTTTTACTGGCCTCACTCCGTTGCAAGCCAAGAAGGTTATTATTGCGTATGAGCCGGTATGGGCTATCGGTGCAAAGGCTGAGCGAGCTGCAACACCTGCAGAATGTCGCGAAATGACTATTTTTATAAAGAAGTTTTTAACTGACTTGTATGACGAGAAGACCGCAAAAGCTGTTGTCATTGTCTATGGTGGATCTGCCGACGAATTTAATGCCAAGAGTTTCATTGAGGAGGGGGGAGCGCAGGGCTTCCTCGTCGGCCGCGTCAGTCTGGATGCCAAGCGATTTGGTTTATTAGCAAAGAGTATTTCATGAAATCAATAAAAGAACTTCCAAAACTACAGGGTGCAAAAATATTAGTACGCGTGGACTATAACGTACCGATTGCAAACAATCGCATTAAGGATATACGGCGCATCACTAGCTCATTTGATACTATCAATGCCATTTTGAAAAAAGGCGGCACGCCAATTCTCATTGCTCACTTGGGTGACAGTAAGGCTACGCTCCGTCCCGTGGCAACGTTCCTTTCAAAGACCTATAAGATTGTATTTATCACACACGACGTTACTGATAGTCATATCAAAACCATCATTGATCAGGTCCCGAAGAATACAGTAATCCTTTTGGAAAATATTCGCCACTATGCCGGGGAAGGAAAGAATGATGCAGCATTTGCAAAAAGTTTGGCAAAGCTCGGTCAGTACTATATAAATGACGCTTTTTCCGTGTCACATCGCAAGCATGCTTCTGTTGTCGGTATCCCTAAATATCTTCCTTCGTTTGCCGGAGTGCAGTTGCAAAAGGAGATTACTGCCTTGTCTTCTGTATTGGATAACAAAAAGCATCCCTTTGTCTTTATCCTTGGTGGTGCAAAGTTTGAAACGAAGATCCCGCTCTTGAAGCGCTTCACTGACTTGGCTGACAGTGTCGTTATCTCTGGGGCTATTTTGAATAGTTTTTATAAGGAAGCAGGATTTACCGTCGGTAAATCCGTTGTTGAGGACGGCTTCTCTAAGCCTATTGCTGCGCTTTTAAAAAATCCGAAAGTGTTGCTTCCACCTGACTGTCTCGTATTGCGAAAAGGAAAGTCTGTTGCAGTCACTCCGGATGAGGTTGAACCTCAAGATGTGATCGTGGACATTGGCCCGCAAAGCATTCAGCTTATTAGCGAAAAGATCGCAAAGGCCAAGCTTGTTGTCTGGAATGGTCCAACAGGATGGTATGAAAAAGGTTTTGTGAAAGCTACCACTGAACTTGCGAAGGCATGCATAGCTTCAAAGGCTCACACTGTGATCGGAGGGGGCGATACTGGCGCTGTAGTAGAAAAAGTCTTGAAAGACAAAGAGGGTAAGAAAATTTTTGTCTCTACCGGAGGTGGTGCAACATTAGATTACCTTGCAAATGGCACACTGCCTGGCATTACAGCGCTGAAATAATGTATACTTAACGCATCATGATGCGCTTGCGTGGCTTTATCACAAAACACAAAACGCTTTTTATTTCCCTAAGTTTTCTCGTGGCATTTTCTGTCGGAGTCTCGTATGCAGCACCACTAGTTTCTCCGTACACTCCAGGGCAAACCCTTGATCCGCAGTGCGCGCCGGGGGATAGCAATTGTTATGTTGCCAACCAATACGCTTCTGCTAGTGATGTCTCAAGCAGTATCAATATCGCCACCTGGGGTGATAGTCTTACCGCTGGAGGACAGGATGGTGGGCAGCCATATCCGTTTCAACTAGCAGCGCTGACAGGATATAACGTATACAACGGTGGCATTGGAGGACAGACCAGTACCCAGATCGCAGCCCGCATGGTTGCAGACACTGCCAAGCACTCCTGGCCGACCATTATTTGGGCTGGAAGAAACAACCACAATAGTCCTGCAACTGTTGAAGCAGACATCGCCTCGATGGTGGCCGCTTTAGATAGTAATACAAAATACATTATTTTGGGTGTCACAAATGGTAATACTGAAACAAGTGGTACCTCAGACTACAATAACATTATCCAAATCAATACGTACCTTGCCGCAACGTACGGTAATCGTTTTATAGACATTCGCTCATATCTTGTTTCACTGTACAACCCCGCAAGTCCTCAGGATGTCACAGACCATAATAACGATGTTATTCCAACATCACTTCGTTATGACTGGCAACATTTAAATACTGCAGGATATGGAGACGTCGCGAATGAAATTATGACTAAGCTCTCAATCTTGGAACCTTCAAATTCTCTGATTCTTACGACATCGAGTGCGTCAGGTTTTAATAATACCAATATGCCGCAACTTAATTTGGCAATAGGAGGTAAGTACAATATAGGCGGTACCCAGGTGTTGTACCTTCCGGATCAATCTGTGTATACGGGAACGATGTTCCTTGGTAATGGCGGGGGTGTCCTTACTCATTCAACAGGCACTGATGGGATGTATGACACGTTCCTAGGTGCTTCTTCTGGGTTGGACAATACTACTGGTGGTTCCAATACTGGCGTTGGTTACGGAAGTTTGAATGTAAATACTAGCGGAAACAGTAACACTGCCCTTGGGTACTTGGCTATGCTTACTAATAGCACTGGTTACAACAATACAGCAGTCGGCGCGAATGCATTGCGACTTAACAGTGCTGGTGTGAACAACATCGCCATTGGTCTAAACGCCCTTTTTAACAATACTGGAAACAGTAATACTGCTATAGGAGTGAATGCGTTGCAGGCAAACCTTGGTGGCGGATCAGACATTGCCATAGGACAAAATGCTGCAAGTTCGAATACCACAGGGGGATTTAATACAGCATTGGGAAATTCAGCATTACAGTACAATACTACCGGATCATATAATGTTACTCTTGGCTACGGAGCAGGAACGGGTATTACAACAGGAAGCAATGTAAGCAGTAATACGCTTATCGGTTTTAATGCCGGAAACGGTATTCTTACTGGTGCAAACAATAACACTCTCATTGGTTTCAGTGCTGGTGCAAATCTTACAACTGGAGCAGGAAATATCATTCTTGGGTACAATCTCAGCGCCCCATCCGCTACTGCCAATAACCAACTCGATATAGGTAACATCATATATGGTACTGGTATTAGCGGTTCTGGCTCCGCTGTTTCTCCAGGTTTTATTGGCATTGGTACCAGTACCCCATCTTCCCGCCTAGACATCACATCGCTTTCGCTTGGCGGCAGCCAGTCCACCACTACCTCTGGTATCTCCGTTAACAACACCACGGCCGCTGCACTCGGTGCCCAACAGGTCTCGCCGGCTCTTCGCTGGACCGGCCAGGGCTGGGGAACCACGGCGGGAACTTCTCAGGCAGTATCATTTCGCGCATACGTTACACCTATTCAGGGTACTGTTCCTACAGGGTATCTTGGCTTCGGTTCTTCTGTAAATGGAGGTGCATTTAATGATAACCAGTTGGTACTAACTTCTGGGGGATATGTTGGCATTGCTAATACCTCTCCCGCAGTCCTCCTGACCGTCGGCTCTTCATCTGTGACAACTGGCACCACTGTCGCTACCTTCCAGAACGCCGGAGGTACCTGTTCAGTTGTTCCTTCAACGTCAGGAGGCATAACCTGTTCATCTGACATGAACCTCAAGAAGAACATCACAAACCTTTCTGACAACAGCGCATGGTCCTTTAATACAAACATTACCCCAGCTTCGCAGTCTGTACTTGATAAGGTCTTGGCGCTTAATCCCGTAGACTATAACTGGAACGTAGAGCAGGGCGCTGACCCGAAGCATGCCGGCTTCATCGCGCAGGAGGTGCGACAAGTCTTTCCTGACCTCGTGACTCAGGACCCAAGCACCCACCTTCTGTCATTGAATTATACAGGTCTCGTTCCGTATACCGTCGAGGCAATCAAGGAAATGAACATGACAATGAAAGCATTGCCAACGTTTGATGACCAGACGCTTACTCAAAATATTGAAACCTTCCTTGAAGGAATTGCGCATGGTATAGCTAAAATAAATACTGTTACAACACAAAATTTGTGTGTTACTGATAGTGATGCTGATACTAATCCTGTGTGTCTTACAAAGGCACAGCTGCAGCAGTTACTGCAGAACCAGGCTCAGCAGAGCAATCCCAACGCCCCAATGACTACCACTGTAACTAATGATCAGTCTTCAGATGACCAAACCGCAGTACAATCTCCAGAAGTGGCTGCACCTGAAACAACTAGCCCTGCTAGCGATCAAACGCCGCAATAACTTTGTCAGCGTATTGCTGCATTTCTCCTTCTGCGTACTGTACATGAGGTCCGTGAATATTGTCGCCAAGCATACGAGGAATAAGATGAATATGAAAATGAGGCACTTCGTTTCCGACAACTGCAAGTTGTATATAGTCGGCATCAAGCGCCTTTTTTAGTATCAACATCAACTCTTTCGCTTTTATAAAGATTGCAGCTATAAGCTGATCGGGAACATCTTGCATCCACTTGTATTGTTCTTTTGGTATAAGCAATATATGACCTTTTGAGGCAGGGTTGATGTCCATAAATGCCAGAAACTGCTCGTCTTCATAAACAGTCGTCGCAGGTATTTCTTTGCGAATAATTTTGCCAAATATTGTATCGTTCATAGTAGTCAGTATATGGTACAATCGCGGGTATGCAACCTCTCGCTCCGACTCCGGATGAATTAAAAACACTTATTTTGGAACGACTGCAGCTCTCCGATGAAGGTCAGAAAGAATTTCTTGAACCGCAATACAATCTTGGGGACCCGTTTTTATTTCGGGATATGGAAAAAGCAGTACAGCGACTGCATGCTGCTATTGTAGGCGGAGAACACATTGGTATCTACTCAGACTATGACTGTGATGGCATTCCTGGGGCAGTTGTGCTTTTGGATTTGTTTAAGGCATTGAAAATACTGGAGCGAGTCCATGTGTATATTCCTGATCGTCATGATGAGGGGTACGGCGTGAATACGCAGGGTATTGATGAGCTGCAGCGTCTCGGTGTAACACTGATGATTACTGTGGATGTTGGGATCACTGCTCTCGCTGAAGTTGCAGATGCGCAGTCACGCGGTATCGATGTCATTGTTACTGACCACCATGCACCATTGGATATATTGCCTGCAGGGTTTGCCGTTATTCATCCTGCAGTAGGAAACTATAAAGAAAAGAATCTATGCGGCGCCGCCACGGCTTTTATGCTCGTTCGCGGTTTTTTGTACAAATGTGGTGCGGAATATGCCGTACCTGAAGGGTGGGAGAAGTGGCTGCTTGACCTTGTTGGTTTTGCAACGCTTTCAGACATGGTTTCACTGACTGGGGAAAATAGAATATTGACGTATTACGGTATGAAAGTAATGCAAAAGACTCGTCGCGTAGGACTGCAGGCGTTGTTTGCCGCAAACAGTATCGATATGATGCGACTGACGGAAACTGATCTGACGTTTACTGTCGCTCCACGATTGAACGCTGCATCTCGCATGGCATCACCATTGCTCGCTTTTGAATTGTTGGCAACTGATGACCGTCGTCGTGCTTTGGAACTTGTACAAGAGCTAACAAAAATAAATGACGAACGTAAGTTATTGGTGGCACGCATTGTGAAGGATGCGCATGCACGTCTTGCTGCACGAGAACTTCCAGATATCGTAGTTATTGGCGATTTGTCATGGCGTCCGGCAGTGCTTGGTTTGGTTGCAGGAAAATTACAGGAAACATATGGTAAGAGTTTCTTTGTCTGGGGAGAGGGAGGTGACGGAAGCCTGAAGGGTTCTTGTCGCATGATCGTTACGCACCATGCTGCAATACTGATGCAGCAGCTTCCCGAGGGAACCCTGCTTCACTCTGGGGGACATGCCGCGGCTGGAGGATTTGCTGCAACAAAAGAGCAGATTCATTTTTTGGAGAAGGCGCTGAACGATGTGTTGGAAAAGAATGTAGGTATAGATAGTGAGGAAGCAGAGGAAGCGGGGGGGG
>JARIGO010000001.1 GCA_029288805.1 Candidatus Nomurabacteria bacterium | reverse complement strand
CCCCCCGGGCTGCCACTCCTTCCTTGTGCAATGCGCTGGGGTTGGCCTGAAGCACGCTGTCTTCAATCCGTGGAAAATCCGCAAGCATTGTTCGGTCAAGCGGTGTACTGGAAGCGTAGTCCAGATAGATTCTTGACTGTGGATGACGTTTTGAGGAAATCTTGAAAAAATCCATAAAATATAGTATAATTGCTGCCTATGGGACAAAGTATAGCACCGATTCTTATCGGCGTTGTCATTGTATTGATAATCGCCGTCGGAGTACTAATTTATTTGGTTGTAACCCTCCAAAAGAAACTTCGCATTTTTATGAACGGCAAAGACGGTGCTAACCTTGAAACTACTCTTTCAGACCTTACCAGCAGCGTCTCAGATATTCAACAAACCTTGGGTGCCCATAAAGAAGGACTAGAATTTATTGATAGTCGCGTAAAGCGCAGTATTCGAGGATACTCTCTTATCAAGTACGATGCGTATGACAATGCTGGCGGCGAACAAAGTTTTGCTTCTGGATTGCTCGATGAATACGGTGACGGATATGTTCTCTCTGTCATTACCAATCGCAATCACGTTGGCGTCTATGCAAAAAAAGTAATTGAGGGAAAACCTGAAACATCACTAACGACCGAAGAACAAGAAGCGCTTACCGAAGCTAAGAAACCACTAGACATATGAATGATACAAACACAACAAACGCCCGCCCTCCAATTGTAGCCGTCATGGGTCACATCGACCATGGTAAATCAACATTGCTGGACTATATCCGCAAGGCAAACGTAACCGCTGGTGAAGCCGGTGGTATTACGCAGCACCTCAGTGCATACGAAATCAGCATTCCCTATCAAGGTAACGATCGTCGTATCACCTTTTTGGATACTCCTGGTCACGCTGCATTTACCGGCATGCGCGAACGCGGTGCTGTAGCGGCAGACATTGCCATTCTTGTTGTGTCAGCAGAAGACGGCGTTAAGGCTCAGACTATTGAAGCCTTGAATACCATTCGCAATGCAGGCATTCCTTTTATTGTTGCTATCAACAAAATCGATAAGCCCGGTGCGAACATTGATAAGGCAAAACAAATGCTCGCTGAAAACGAAGTGCTCGTAGAAGGATACGGTGGTTCTATTCCCTGGAATGCCATCTCTGCAAAGACCGGTGAAGGCATCGACGACCTGCTCGAGACTATTTTGCTCGTAGCTGACCTTGAAGAACTGACAGCCAACCCAAAACAAAACGCTGAAGGCATCATCATTGAATCTCGTCTTGATCCGAAGCGCGGCATTGCGGCAACATTGGTAGTAAAAAATGGAACCTTAAAAAAGGGTCAGTTTGTTGTAGCTGGTACTGCCATCACTACTACTCGCATTATGGAAAACTTCTTGGGAAAGACCATTAATGACGCAGATCCAGGTACTCCTGTGCAGCTCGTTGGCTTTGATTCATTGCCAGAAGTTGGCGTGCCAGTTGCTGTCTTTGACAAGAAGCGTGACGCTGAGGATTATATTGAAGAGCGTTCGACCAGTGACTACAGCAAGGAAGCTCGTCCGGAAGATGGCCAGAAAGTGGTACCTATTATCATCAAAGCCGATGTATACGGAACTGTTGAAGCTGTAGAAAAGGAAATCAAAAAAATGAACATTGAGGGACTTCATATCAAGATCGTTACCAAAGGTATCGGTGCCATTGGCGAAACTGACATCAAGCAGGCGCAGTCTGACAAGGACACTATCATTCTTGGATTCAACGTTGGCATGGATGCTCGCGCTCGTGACATTCAGGAAAAGGTTGGTGCTACTATCGAAACATTCGACATCATCTACAAACTAACTGAATGGTTGGAAGTGGAACTCGAAAAGCGTCGCCCTCGCGTAGAAACTCGTGAAGTTATTGGTACCGCAAAAGTACTGAAGACATTTTCAAAGACAAAGGAGCGTCAGGTCCTTGGTTGTCGCGTGGACTCTGGTAGCATTACTGACGGTGCAAAGGTTACTGTCGTACGTCGTGACTTCCCCCTTACTACTGGTACCGTTGTAGAATTGCAGCAGGCAAAGCATAAGGTTAAGGAAGTGATCGAAGGCGAATGCGGTATCTTGGTAGAATGTAAAAACGATATTGCACCAGGTGACATATTGGAAGCGTTTATATTTGTAACGAAGTAACATGACTATTCAAAGCGGCCGTAATGAAAAGATTGAAGAGCAGATCAAGGAAATTGCTGCTCGCGTTATTGAACGTGAAAGTAACAAGACTGCATTGATCACCGTTAATCGCGTTGAACTCTTTGAACGTGGACGCAAGGCAGTACTGTACATCACTGTCATGCCTGAAAGCGGCGAAGAATCAGCCATAAACTTCCTGAAGCGTTTGCGTCCGGATATTCGTGAACAGGTGAAAAAGAATTTAAACATTCGCACTATTCCCTTCCTTGATGCTGAAATCGACGTCGGTGAAAAGGCTCGCCGTCATATCGACGAATTATTGAAAGAATAGTAAGATATCTAAGCCGTATCTGATTACGGTCTGGTGGCCAAGTGGTAAGGCGGTTCTCTGCAAAAGAACTATACGCGAGTTCGATTCTCGCCCAGACCTCCATACAATTTGTATGAGTACGTTGCCCGAGTGGTGGAATGGTAGACACGGAGGACTTAAAATCCTCTGCCCTCAACCGGCGTGTGGGTTCGAGTCCCACCTCGGGCACAGCACAAATGAAAAAGCCTGACTGTTAAAGTCAGGCTTTTTCATTTGTGCCTCCAGGGGGATTCGAACCCACGACCGTCTCCTTAAGAGGGAGCTGCTCTACCAACTGAGCTATAGAGGCGATATAAAGACAGTATCTGTCCAAAGTGCTGGGAGGGAGACTTGAACTCCCAAGCCTTTCGGCATTAGTTCCTAAGACTAACGTGTATACCAATTCCACCATCCCAGCACTTTGGACACAACACGTAGGATTCATAATACAGTATTTGCGCTTCCCTTTCAAGCTTATTTCGTAAGCTTTTTATTCGTTTCTTCTTCATTGACAATTTGACATATTTGTGCTAAAATATAATCAAAATTAATTCACAAAATTTGCAACTTAACAATTAAATAACTATGCTATTAACACTGTTTTTTTCACACATTGTGGCAGGGATTATAGACTTCGGCCTATTAATTGCTGCATACACTAGTACCGGCTATCTGCCAGGCAGACCGCTTAGTACAGAAGAAGGCCATATTTACTATTGGGGTATCGGGAAAAGAATTCTCGGTTCCATCAGGGTAGACAAACGGCAGCAAAAAAGACTGCCGTGGTGGCTTTCTAAAATCCCCTTTCCGCTGGGATTCAAACCAATCCACCCTCCACTAAACTGGACGGAGGTTGTTCCAGCAAATCGTTCAAACGAAACAATAGGAGCAACAGACGAGAAGAAATTCAAAAATCCTCGGCCTGTTGACCCTAAGGCAACAATGATCTTTGCAGAGCGTGATGAACGAGTTCCGTCATATTTGATATGGGAGCCTGTAAATTACCTCATTGATGTTAAGACCAAAGAGACACTTAGCTACAACTTTGATTTCACCGTAATTTACGAAATCATCGATGACATGGGCCCAATTGGCCGACCAGACTTTAAGATGATCGGTCAAATTGACCTACAGTCAAAGATAGGACCGTGGGCTGCCCAAAAAGGAGTTGAGGAGATCAGGATACTCGATATAGATGACATAAAGAAAGACATCTGTTTTGAGGGAAATGTTCACATGAAGGAATACCTTGATGCAAAAGTTAAGCCCTTTGGCTGCGTTGTACACACTATTGCCCTCAATAAGATCGCTGGTGCAGACACCAATGAATATTATGACCGCAAGAAGGAAGAGCAGGATTTGGTGCAAGAAGCATTAAATCAGCAGGCACAGGAAAATGTCAGAGTGCAGGAACGCATAACTGAAATTAACGATGCAAAGGCTGTGGCAGAAATGAATGTAATTGAGATTGATTCTTTTTTTGATCCTGTTACTAAAGTTGCTGCAACAATTTATGAAGGTGAAGCAAAGGTTAAAGCCGCTAGGGCCAATATGCTTGTTGAAGCAAACCATGAAACTAAAACCATAGGCGCGACTATCCTTGAGAAAATGTTCGAATCTGCAGAAAAAGTTGCAGGGAAAGACGTCTTCAGGGCGCGTAAAAGAGAGGAGGCGGAACATGCAAAATGAAGAACCGATTGAAAAAACCACTGCACCTTTTAGCTATTTAAAATTCATTAAACGATGCATCATCTATGGTGTTTTGGCTATCATTGCTTTTGCAAGCTACATCTATTGGGATTTTTCTACCACACCTGCAAAAGGTTCTGGAGAGACCAAAGGCTTTGATTGGCAATTGCTTATTATGGGCATTATCGGCACACTGCTTATCGTTGTATTTTTAACTAATATATTCAGCGGTAGAAGAACTGTGAAGGTTGAAAAAAGTGCTAAAAATAGCGAAAAAAAGGACAAAAAAGGATCTGTTATATTTATCAATATCATTGGTAAAGGATTCAGAAGTCTGTTAGGATTAGCGGCTTTAGTGCTTGCTATATGGTTTATCATTTATCTGCGGAATAACCATTTATGCATCTGGAGCCAACCTACCGACCAGGCTCCGCGGTATGTTCATAATCCGGATGCTGGTAAGCCTCATGAAAGAAAGGTTATTGATTCATATCAAACCATTCAGACTATCGGCTACGGTACGGTATTGCTAAAGGCTAATACGCCGTATAAATATCTGGTTGATCTCAATATTTCAAATGGCACCGGCCGAGACCATTTCTTCACAAAAGAACATGCGGATGGCGTACCATTGAGTAGTACCGAGATTAAAAACGGTTACTTGGGACCAGCTGGCGATCATTTCGCTTGGGGTGTATACGAACTCAAGAAAACTACATCGGTTATGGTTACAGACTACAAGGTGAATTAACGTTCCTTGCAAAGCCAAAGCCCTCTCACTTTGTGAGAGGGCTTTTTTTATTTCAGGTTATTTCGGCACCGTAATACTTTGTATAGGAGGAGGAGTAAACGTTTGCTGGCCTTGTTTAAGAGTCAAGCCACTGACATCGATAGTATTGGCCAGTATGTTGATGATGCCATAGACACCGAACATAATGAGAAATCCCACGATGCCCCAGAGGATATGATCTTTCCCTTCCTGACGCTTGGTTTCATCCCCAGCATTACGAATGAACTGGAAGACTCCCCAAAGGAAAACCACAGTAGCAATGATAAAGGCAAACTCAATAACAGGGTTAATGATGTTGGCATTTATCCTGTTTAATACTTTGTCAAATCCATCCGCGTAGGCAAACATTTCAAACAGTGTAATTAGCGCAATGTACCCCCATTAGTTCCGCAAGTACCAGTGGTAGTATTGTAATCAAGTCCAGGAGGGCAAGTGATATTAGGTGATGCGTTGTTGTTAACACCAGTGACGCGACTTGCGAGACCAATGATGCCCCACACAGCAACTGAGATAAAGAGACCGATCAAGCCATTGATCATAATCTTGCGAAGATCGGCTGACTTTGCTGGATCCTTGTTCATGATAAAGCGCAACACGTTGTACAAGAAGTACACGGTCATCAAAATGGTGATAACAGTGATCGCCAAACGTAGCAAGGTCAAACCTTCTGTAAGCCATGAGTTTACGTATGTAAAATCTTGCGCAAATGCAAATGCTGGCAAGAGCAGCGCTGAAAGTGTACTAACAGTAAAAATTTTTTTCATAATTAATTATTTAACTTCCTGGTTAATATACAGGTAATTTTAGTATATCACGGAACTATCCAAAACAACTGTTAATTAATTGGTGCCGGTAGAGGTACTAGTAGGCATAGCGGTGGCACTACTTGGGCTGAGATAGTCGGTCTGCAGGGTCGGTACCACCGAGTTGAAACCGAGGGTTTTGATTGCAATGTTGATAATGCCCCATACGGCCACCATGATAAATAGCCCGATGAGCCCCATATAAATGAACTGCTTCCCTGCTTGCTTGTCCTTTTCCTCTGAAGCACGAATAAACTTGAATACTCCCCACAGGAACACTACGAAGGCAAGCGTGAATATGCCCGGTATGATAATGACACCGATGATGCATTTCGCCCAGATCGCAATATTAAGAAGGTTGGTAAACTTCACGTTGGAACATGACGTTGCTGCAGCGGCATCGTATGTAGGAATGGTTAATGATGGATTACCCTCTCCATTAGAGTACGCATTATTTACAGGGTTGGTATTTTGAGTACCACTTCCCACCTGACCTATGACGGTTCTGCTGTACGCCTCAGTTGTAGCGTCGCGATCAGTGTATGTATCATACGCTGCGCATATCGGTGAGTCGCTTTCTCCGTTTGGACAGCACTGATCCTCATTGGTTGGTCCGATACTGTAGCACTGAGGGTTGTCTGGATTGTTTGATGAGGTCCATGTTGAGGCAAAATTGTTACAGGATACAGAGTCTTCATTTGATTGGCCGGTACACATTCGTTCATAACAGGTTGAGGTAACGACATTGGTTGCTGAACAGTCAGACTGCTGAATAACCTGACTGGCAGTCGGTGGTGTGTAATTTATGTCATCAGCATGAGCGATGGCAGCTGAGAACAACAATGCAAAGGAAGTAAGTGTGGCGAAAAAATATTTCATATTATGGGGTGATGATTGAATTAACTGTTCCGATAAGGGCGTTAGTAATGGTCCATGCTCCGAGAATGAGCAACGTACCGATAATGGTATAGAGGAACATTCTCTTTGCATCCTCAAGTTTCTTAGGATTACCACGTGCAAAGATGAAGGTAATACCTGACCAGATGAACATAATGATGATGAGTGGTAATGCAATCTTAATGACTACCGTCAGGATCTTGTTTACTGCTGAAGGAATGTCAGTAACACCTGATCCGGCAAGTGGATTGGTGAGATGGATGTTCAAAGGCTGGCCAGCAGGTTGCTGAGTAGCAGCGTTGCCCGTACCGTTTAATGGTGAAGCTGTGGAAGGATTAGTAGGGTTGCCATTTAATGGTGAAGCAGAACTGTCTCCGTACGCTAATGACGCAGGCAGACTGGTACCGAGTACAAAAAACAGTGCGATTAATACCAAAAATGATTTTCTCATGACCTTCATAGTATAACGTATTAACTATTAAAAAACCCGAAGGTATCGTTATATCCGAGGATAACGAGTATGGTCTTAACAATAAGCCATGCGCAGAGCATCAGCACCAATCCCCCAACCATATGCTTTGCCATGCTGCCGAGCTTGGCGTGCATGCCGGGCTTGCCCTGGGCAGTGATATAGCTGTATCCAAGATACAGGACCATAAATACGAACAACGGCAGGAGCAATGTTTTAAAAAAGAAGTTCATGAGCGTATTGATCAGCTGCATGACGGAGTTGAGGCTGCAGTCATCGCCATCACACGGAATAAGACCCGAAGCTTGAGCGTTGGCAGCTTGTACAAAAAGTAGTGAGCAAACAGCGCCGTATGCTACGAGCTTACTGAATGCTTGATTGAAGTGCTTGCGTCGCATCATAAATGGCTGTTTGCGTGTCAGTAGTGTTACTGTTTACGTTATTAATCATATCACGGAATATCTGGTTGGTACTAGCTGGATTGGGATCAGCCCACGCGAATGATGACAATGCTGCTTGGAAGAAAACAGTAACGTAGGGATTACTCTGAGTCACCTGCAAGAGATCGCGTCGTACCGGCGGCAATGACAACGTCTTTGATAATGCATCGATGTTAGTGGCACTGGCCATTTCCAAGGCTGCGGCATTTGCCGCTGCGGCATTCGGAGCCTTGGCCATGATGCCGACAGCAAGGAATGAGCCGAATGTAATCGGTCGAGTAGCGGAACTGCTTTGGAACATTTGCGTGACATCAAAGTTCAGGTTTGGATTTTGCTGCTGTATGGTGAAAAGCTCACTGGCGCGCCCAAGATAAAACGCTGAATTCCCCGCTAGGAAATTCTGCAAGCTTTCCGGCAACGCGCTGTTCCAACTGTATGAACTGCTGGTAGGGTTCGAGAAACTAGTATAAAAATCCAGCGCCTGTACTGATGGCAAAGCATCTCCTGCTTCTGCTGAAGCGCTACTATTGGCAAGCTTAACTGTATTGGACTGAGTACTTGCGTCATACGAAACGATACTGTTACCGGTTTGCAGGAACAATGTAGAAAGAATGTCTCGAGCATGGAGAATGTT
Source organism: Candidatus Nomurabacteria bacterium (assembly GCA_029288805.1). Lineage (GTDB taxonomy): Bacteria > Patescibacteriota > Minisyncoccia > Phycocordibacterales > UBA9973 > UBA4124. The sequence goes on along the minus strand of JARIGO010000001.1, from coordinate 42,920 downwards.
ATCAGCTTCACCAAGAGCAATGGTGCTCTGAGTAAGTTGGTTCTTGCTATCCTTCTTTGTAAGAATTGGCACTGCGGCTTGGAGATTGTCCCATGTTGTCGGTACTGTTACGAAATTTTTGGCAGCAAGTAAGTCCTTGTTGTAATACGCCACCATTGGATCAACTACCAATGGCAAGGCGGACACTCCCGTGCTTGTAAGAAAGAGCTGTGCGCCGTCTATGTTGTCATCACGAAACTGTCGCTCAGGATATGCGGTGAACGGAATAGTGTAGAGTTTGTTTCCCAACTGAGAATACTGCTCTGAAGAAATCAGTACAAGATCTGGTGATTGGCCATTAGCGAGCGTAGTGATAAGGTCTTGATAAAAGTTTGCCGGACTGTGATATGAGTATGAAAGCGTGTACCCGTAATTTTGATCATTAAAAGTATCGATGTATTTTTGCATTTCTTCCACTGGTTCGATACCCCAGACCACGACGGTGCCACTTGGGGTGCTAGAAGTTGTTTTTGATGATGAGCCTGAAAACAGCCCCGAGAAAATAGCAACAGCAACTACAAAGCCGATGATGAATACAATGATGAGAATAGTTTGGAATGAGAATTTCATACCGTTATTTATTTCTCAAAAAGTATACCATAGTGATGCTCACCTGCCGGTATATTGCCATTTAATTTCTTAAATCCGACACTCGTTAATAGTGTTTCAGCTGCTGCTTGCGTAAAGATGTGGTGCGGTCGTGGCCCTAATCCCCCGAATGATTCAGTCCAGTCAGCCACCAAAATTTTTCCACCGGGTTTCAATACGCGATAGGCTTCCTTTGCTACACCAGCTTTGTCATCAAGCATGAACAGCACGTTAAAGCATAGAACGATATCAACACTTTCTTTTGCCAATTTTGTTCCTTCAGGAATTTCTACGTCTCCCCATAGGACATGAAGGTTGGGTACAGTATGCTCTTGCACTTCGCGAGTAAGACGGGTTACAAGCTCGCGATTGATTTCAATAGCAAAGACCTGTCCTTGCGGTGCAAGTGTCGCGGCAGCTCGTGATACGAAACCACTACCGGCCCCAAAATCAGCGATGGTATTTGTTGACTGTATATTACAAGCCGCCAATACTTTGACAGGATCCATGAACATGCAATAAGTATAACGTGAATATATATTCGAAGCTATCGTTTGTCGAAGAAAAAATAAAAAAGTATTCCGAGAGCCTGCTCCAGGAATACTTTTTTATTTTTTAGAGACAGGTAACAGATGCGAGAGAATCTCCTGCGCGCAACTTCATGATGGTCACGCCTTGTGTTTGGCGGCCACTTGAAGGGACGGTGTTGAGGTCAACGCGGATGACTTGGCCTTTCTTTGACATAGCCACAAGCTCCATATCGTTCTGCACCACTTTACCCACCATAAGGTTACCAGTTTTGGCAGTAACCTTTGTAGTCTTGATACCAGAACCGCCGCGCTTTTGAATCTTGTATTCACTCATGGCAGTTTTCTTTCCGATACCACTGGCACTCATAGCGAGCACGAATGTATTGTCTTCAGTTGTCACAACATCAGCACCGATGATGACATCTCCCTTACCGAGCTTCATGGCACGAACACCTGCAGCGGTGCGTCCCATTTCACGGATATCTGACTCATCGAAGCGAATAGACTGGCCGAGTGACGTTGCCAAAATGACACTACTGCCTTTTTGTACGCGCAATACCGCTTCAAGCTCATCATTGTCTTCAAGACGAATGGCGATGATACCGCTGCGACGAACATCCTTGAAACTATCGTATGAAATCTTCTTTGCAGTTCCCTGTTTTGTTACGAGCATCAATGATGCTTTTTCCTCTTTCAATTTCTTTGGCACGGCAAGAATAGATGTCACCTTTTCGTCTCCCGCAAGTGACAAGAAGTTCATGATGGATTTACCTTTGGTAGCACGCTTTCCTTCTGGAAGCTCATACATCTTAATCTGATATGCCTTTCCACGATTGGTGAAGAAGAGCAAGTCACTGTGCGTATCAGTTGTCAGCAAAATAGTAACGAAGTCTTCTTCCTTTGTTTCAAGATCAACAACACCAACACCGCCACGCTTTTGGATCTTGTATTCTGTTGGATCAGTGCGCTTCACGTAGCCACCAGCAGTAAATACCAACACAGAATCCTTTTCTGGAATAAGGTCTTCATCGGAAATGACCTTATTGCCACTGCTTACGATCTTTGTTCTGCGTTCATCGGCATACTTCTCACGGATTTCAGAAAGTTCAGTAGAGATAACCTTGAAAATTTTCTTTGTACTTGCAAGCAATGCTTCAAGCTCTGCAATGAGATCCTGCTTCTCTTTGAGTTCGAGTTCTACAGCCTTGCGTTCAAGACCAGCAAGCTTTTGCAAACGCATTTCCAAAATAGCGGTTGTTTGCAAATCAGAGAACTTAAATTCCTTGATCAAGTTTACCTTTGCAACAGCAGCATCCTTTGATTCACGGATGATAGTGATAACGCGATCGATATGATCAAGCGCCTTCTTCAAACCAAGCAAAATGTGCTCACGGTCTTTTGCCTTCTGCAGGTCAAATGCAGTACGACGACGAATGACGACTTCGCGGTGCGCAATGAATGCAGTCAAAATAGACTTCATTGAAAGTGTCTGTGGTACACCATCTACGAGCGCCACCATGTTGTAGTGGAATGTCTGTTCGAGCTGCGTATGCTTGTATAAAAAGTTGAGGACCTTTTGCGGATTAACGCCTGCCTTAAGCGTAATAACCACGCGCATGTCCTTGGTAGAAAGCTCGTCCAATGCCTTGATGCCTTCCAGCTTCTTTTCCTGCACCAAACTTGCGATTGATTCAACGAATGTTGCCTTGTTTACCTGGTATGGCAATGAAGTAACAGTGATTTGGTATGAGCCGTTTTTTAGTTCTGCAATTTCAGCTTCACCACGACACACCACTCCTCCACGTCCAGTAGAAGAAGCATGCAAAATATCTGCTTTGTTAAATGCCAAACCTCCTGTTGGGAAATCCGGACCTTGCACAATTTCAGCGAGGTCTTCATTCGTAGCATTATCGTTCTCTATAAGATGAAGACAGGCATCGATGATTTCTCCGAGGTTGTGTGGAGGAATATTGGTTGCCATACCCACGGCAATACCAAGCGTACCGTTAAGCAATAGGTTTGGTACGGCAGCAGGAAGTACTGATGGCTCCTTGCGACTGGCGTCATAGTTTGGACGGAAGTCTACAGTGTCTTTTTCGAGATCGCGCAAAAGCTCAGTAGTGATCTTAGACATGCGAGCCTCGGTGTAACGCATCGCAGCAGCCGGGTCTCCGTCAATGGAACCGAAGTTACCCTGACCCTGGATCAACGGATAGCGCATTGAGAAATCCTGCGCCATTTTTACCATGGCTTCATACACAGAACTATCACCATGAGGGTGATACTTACCAAGCACATCACCGACTACGGTTGCACTCTTACGAAACTTTGCGGTAGCAGTGAGACCGTTTTCATACATTGAATACAAAATACGTCGGTGCACTGGTTTCAAACCGTCACGAACATCAGGAAGCGCACGGTCAGTAATAACTGACATGGCATAGTCAATAAAAGACTCACGCATTTCCTTTACGATATTAACCGCTATAACGCTTTGACGCGGTTCTGTTGGGACTGCCTGTGCGGCTGTATCTTTTTTAGCCATATAGTATCTATATTATAGCTTATTTTCGATGAAAAAGCGATTGGATTTTCCCAAGAACTATGGTGTAACCATTCATAATTCCCCGTTCTGGGTCTCGAGTAACCTGCTGAGGATGACTATAGCTGTACACCATGAGCAGTATGAGGACGATAGCAATACCGCCCGTCCACATAGCAGCAATACGTTTACGAATATGAAGCGGTTTTCCTTGGAGGAATTTCATTGTTTATCCTTGGGCTTCTAATAGCAAAATATATCCTTCCTTGCCATCAAGATCCTTGCGCTTTAGGGTAGCTTTTTCTTCGGCCTTGTTTTTATCCTGTCCTCCTTCCTTAAGAAACTGCTGCAATGTTGCGGCATTGTATTCATATGGAACGATAACGTTAGGATCAAATGACACCGCAGTCTTGTATGCCTTTGCGGGAGTAAGATCAAGGTCTCCACCAACTGGTACAAAAATCATGTCTGCATTTGAAGCTAGCTCCTTTGCTTCTGAAGACATCATCTTGTCATCAACGAGCAAGCCGAGGAAAACAATTTTAATACCATCAAGCTCAAAGCCAAATACAGTGTTCTGATATTCCTTGCCTGCAACAGTAGTGGTACTTGGAGCACCAGTAAACATCAATTCACGTACTTCGTAGTTGCCCGGACCATCCATAACAAACGGCTCCTTATCTCCCAAAGAAACAGTATCTACACCATTGGTATCAATAGTATTGGTAGTAACAAGCGCTATGTCGGCACCAAAACGTGGCACTTTTGTAAATGCCTTGCTGTCCTTTGCAGGAGGATTAATAGCAATAGTAAGATCTCCTAATGTCAGTTTAAAATAAGATTTGCCGAAATACGTAATAACCATGGTTGTACTATACCAAAAAACTGGCATGCTAGCCAAACATACATATATATGGTAATGTAATGCCACTCAAATATATAGAGTATTAGCCATTCCCTTTTGGAATAACCTTCCTCAGGCACCAAACGCTGAAGAAAATCTAAAAGGTGGTCCGCCGAAAGCGGATGCCACCTTTACGGTGGCATTTTTTAATTATGAACGAAGAAGAAACAAAGGTTGCAACTGCAACAGAAGACACAAATAACGAACCTCATCGTGCTCAGCTTGATGAAATCGTTGAAGGTCCAGTAATCGCTGTTGATAAAGCGGCTATTTACGTAGACCTTAAGCCATTTGGTACAGGTATCATTTACGGTCGCGAATTTATCGCGGCACGTGACTTGATCCGTAAGACCAATATCGGTGACATCATCAAGGCAAAAGTCGTTGACGTTGAAAATGAAGACGGCTATGTTGAGCTTTCATTGAAGGAAGCAAAGCAGGCGTTGATCTGGAACGAAGCAGACATTGCTATCAAGTCTAAGACTATGTTTGACCTTACTATCAAGGATGCAAACAAAGGTGGTCTTATTATTGACTGGCAGGGTGTATCTGGTTTCTTGCCAGCATCACAGCTCAAGCCTGAACACTATCCTCGCGTAGAAGACAGTGACAAGGACAAGATCCTTTCAGAACTTAAGAAACTTATCGGTACTAAGCTTGCAGTGACAATGATCTCTGCAAATCCAAAGGACGGTAAGCTTATCTTCTCTGAAAAAGATGGGAGCCCTGAAGAGCGTCAGGAAGTTATCAGTAAGTACGCAGTTGGCGATGAGCTTGATTGTGAAGTAACCGGTATCGTTGATTTCGGTGTGTTCTTGAAGATCGAAGACGGTCTTGAAGGATTGGTTCACATCTCAGAACTCGACTGGGGACTTGTTGAAGATCCTCGCTCAATGTTCAAATTGAAGGACAAGGTTCGTGCAAAGATTATCGACATCAAAGACGGTAAGATTTCACTTTCTATCAAGGCGTTGAAAGACAACCCTTGGAAGGCCTTCGAAAGTACTTTGAAGAAAGGCGATGTTGTTAAGGGTGTTGTAATCAAATACAACAAGCACGGCGCATTGGTTTCCATCAAGGAAGGCGTGGCTGGACTTGTCCACCACTCAACATTCGGCACTGAAGAAAAGCTTCGCGAAGCCCTTCAGCTCGGACGAACATACCCATTCACTGTTACTCTCTTCGAACCAAAAGAACAGCGTATGACTCTTGTCTACGGTGAACAGAAAGTTGAAGATACGGGAGAAAAAGCAGCTGAATAAGCAGAACTAAAAAAGGCCTTCATCGTATGATGAAGGCCTTTTGCCTTTTACGCCTTTTTAATTTTTACAAATAACTGAGGCGTATTTCCAGTTATAAGTCCATTCGTCTCCCTTAATGTCACTTTCATCAAGTGCAAGCATTGCCCATTTATGCTGGATATCAGACCACCCTACTAAGATCGCCCAGGCTCTACCATTTTCATTGATAATGAAAAAGTTTCCCTTACGGTTTAGCGTTTGGCCAGACTTAACTGTGCCATTGCCCTTGATGAAGGAATAAATAAGAGATAGTCCGTCTTCAATATTGAATCCCTTATTTTTATACTTAGTCTCAAGAGTGCGAATCATTACAGCCATATTTATTTCTTTGTCATAACGATCGTATCTGAAATGCACACCATGATGAACCAGAATGCTGTCATTATGGTAGAACAATGGATATTCAAAATGAACATGACCATCGCCTATCACTAACGCTGTATTGTCATTATAAAAGTGATACGGATTGAACATTTCCTGCGCTGATGCAACGCTTGCAACAACAATAAAAGCTAGAAATACCAGTACTTTTTTCACGGTTATTAAGTTTTATGTTAAAGATCTATTGGTTTATTATCAGTATCATTATATCACAATATTATTAAAAGTCAATAAATCTGTGCTGCCATTTATCTAGGAAATTCCTAGCTAATTTTATAATTAAGCCATGAGTTTATCTCTTTCCACATATCCCCTATTTTTGAAAAATAGGGTGGAAAATCTGAGAGGGTAATAATTTTGTTTTCTGGCCGTTGAATTTCAATATATGTTAAAAAACTTGAGTACTTATACGAAGATAAAAAACGTTTGGCAGAACAGACATCTTTTAGACCATTTTCCTTCCATTGGGTATCGATAAGCTTTATTGGGTTCAAATGAATATATGCAAATAGGTATTTTAAATATCGATCTTCAGTAATATGTTCTGCTATAAACGGTCCTTCAAACAGCTTACCGGTTCGTTTATATTTTTTATTGTAATACATAACGTAGGCAGTCATAACTTTTCTCATAAAAATGGTAATTCCATCACTCATCGTCTCTTTAACTAGAAGGTGAAAATGATTGGGCATTAAACAATAAGTCCCTAATGAGGTTATGCGTTTTCCCATCTGAATATCGTAGATATTTTTACCCTTTGGAAGATTGTTGATCTTGAAAGCGTTTTCTTGATTACAGGCATACAGCAACATCATAAATCTCTGATAATCAGCAGCATCGTGAAAAATTTTTTGTTTGCTGTTACCGCGACTATAAATATGATAATACTCACCTTCTGCAAAGGATATTTTTCGTAAAGCCATCATATGGTGACTATACAAAAAGAGCGCTCAATTTTATTTAAAGATTTATCTAGGAAATTCCTAGATACTTAATTGTACTGTGTCATTAGTTCTTCCTTTGTTTTAAACGGTAGCTGTTCGATGATTTCGATAGCTTTGTCTATAGCCTTGTCTCGAAGATCGGTTTCAAATGGAGCGAAGTTGGAAAGCATGAAGCTTTCAAAACCGTGCGGCGGGGCGATGCGTGGCAGTAGCTCTTCATGAACCGGACGAATGCCGATGCGAATGCGCAAGAAATCCTTGGTGCCAAGATGCGCAATCGTAGAGGTCACTCCATTGTGTCCTCCATCCCCTCTTCCAAAGGAAATTTTTATTTCACCAACATTGATGCTGATGTCATCATATACAACTACGATAGGCGCATCATAATTTCGTACCAGTTGTCGTGCGGCAATACCAGATTCATTCATAAACGTATCAGGCTTCACGAGCATCAGCTCCCCAAATTGAGCAATGGAAGCATGAAAGAGTTTTCTCTCATTAAAATGTAACCCCTCTTTTGCAGCTAGCGCATCAAGTACTGTCCAACCAATATTATGTCGCTGCCCTGCATGGGCTTTTCCAGGGTTTCCAAGCCCGATCACGATAATCATACTGCTACTGTACCATATATTCGCTGTCTGCTATACTTGCCCTAATTATGGAACCAACAAATAGTGCCCCGAGAAAAACGTTCTTCCAGACAGGGTTTGGCAAGTTTATTGAAAACCTTCTCTATATTATTGGAGCAGTGATTTTGGCAGCATTGATTCAGGCATTCATCATTCGCCCATTTATCGTCAGTGGTACCTCAATGGATCCAAACATCAAGGACAAACAGTATCTTATTATTGATGAAGTAACATATCATTTTCACGGTCCACAGCGCGGTGACGTTATTGTCTTCAAGGCTCCACCAGAACCAACAAAGTTTTATATCAAGCGTGTGATCGGCTTGCCTGGCGATACAGTAAAGGTTACTGACGGTAAAGTTACTATTTTCAATACCGCTCACCCACAAGGCTTCAGTCTTGATGAACCATATATTACTCATCCTTCAACTGACAGTGGCACGTACGTTGTTCCTCCAAATGAATATTTCGTTATGGGAGACAACCGTTCCGGCAGTTATGACTCACGTTCATGGGGCATGCTTCCTGACGCAAACATTCGCGGTCGTGCATTATTGCGACTCTTGCCGGTTAACACTATAAGCGTATTACCTGCGAAAGAATCATATGAGTACTAAACCTTCTACTCCAAAAAAATCCCAAGATATCGGTAGCCCAAAAGGCATGCGTGACATCATTGGTGACGACTACTACAAGTTTCAGGGCTTCTTTGAAAAGGCGCAGGAAGTTGCCGTGTACTATGGCTTCTCACCTATTGAGACGCCTATCCTAGAACATGAGTCCACATTTACTACTGCTGTTGGTGTTGGTACAGATATCGTTGATAAGGAAATGTACACCCTAAAGACAAAAGGCGGTGATCACCTTGCAATGCGTCCTGAACAGACTGCTAGTTTGGTGCGTGCGTATATTGAACATGGCATGCAGACATTGCCACAGCCGCTATTGTTCTATCACTCAGGTCCTGTATTCCGTCACGACAATCCTCAAAAAGGACGATACCGACAATTCTACCAATTCGACGTTGATGTTCTTGGTAGCGAAAAAAGTATTATTGATGCATTGGTTATCCGCACCATCTACACTATTCTCGAAGAAGCAGGTGCTAAAAACTTGGTAGTGAACATCAATTCAATCGGAGACAAGGAGTCTCGTCCTGCATACATTCGTGAATTGACGAATTACTACAAGAAGCACATTGCTGACCTCCCTGCTATCGACCAAGAACGCCTCAAGACCAATCCTCTTCGCATTTTGGACTCTAAGGATGAGCGTACAAAAGAGATTAACCAGGGCGCACCTGATGCTATTAGTTTCCTTTCTGCGGCTGGCAAGCGCCACTTCAAGGAAGTCCTTGAATGTCTCGACCAAATGGAAATCCCGTATCAAATAGACAAGCTTCTTGTTCGTGGTCTTTCATACTACACACACACTGTATTTGAAATTATGGAAACTGATGAAGATGGCCGCACACAGACTATTGCTGCTGGTGGTCGTTATGACTATCTCGGTAAGGAACTTGGCAGCAAGAAAGATCTTCCTGCTATGGGCGGTTCTATCGGCATTGATCGCATTGTTGAGAGACCATGGTTCAAAGACCTTGCACCTCGCATCATGAAGAAGCCAAAGGTGTACTTCATCCAGGTTGGACTAGATGCAAAGTTGAAGAGCTTGAAGGTTATCGAAATTCTTCGCAAGGCACATGTTCCTGTCATGCAGGCCCTTTCAAAGGATTCCCTTTCTGCACAGCTTGCAGTGGCAGAAAAGTCTGGTGTTTCTTACACTATTATTTTCGGACAAAAGGAAGCGATGGAAAACAGTGTCATTGTTCGCAATATGGATACTCGCAGTCAGGACTGTGTCAAAATTCCAGATCTTCAAGCCTACCTTAAGCAATTAAAGTAATATGAAAACTATCGTTCAAATGCCTGACCAGGTTCTGCGTCGCACTGCGCAACCGGTTCCTGTTTCTGATATTGGCACAAAAAAAATTCAGTCGTTGATCGCAGATATGAAAGCTGCTATTGATCGCGAAGATGATGCCGTTGCCATTGCCGCGCCACAAGTTGGTGAGTCATTGCGCATGTTCGTTGTAGCAAAAAAAGTAAGCAAGAAGTTTGAGGACGACTTGGTATTTATCAATCCTGAGATTATTCGCCTTGGTAAGAAAAAGGAAATGATGCAGGAAGGATGCTTGTCAGTGCGTTGGAAGTACGGTGACGTGAAGCGCGCTACTACTGCTACTGTTCGCGCATTAAATGGCGATGGCAACGAATTTGTCATGAGCGGCCGCGGCTTGCTTGCACAAATCTTTCAGCACGAAACCGACCACTTGAACGGCATTCTATTTATTGACACTGCGAAAAACGTAGAAGATCTTCCACCAGGAAAGTAGCAAAAAATAACTTCCCGCTAAAGGCTGCGCTGTAAAGCCAGAAGTCATCGGCGAGCCTCTGATTCTGTCTTCACAGGCTCCGCCATCGCATGGCCTTGCGGGATGGGTGTTCGTGTTCCTGTTCTAATGTGCGAGCTGAAAAACGCCAAACCCCAACACCACATGCAGACACGCTAAGTGGCGAGCTGGGCGGAGACGCATGCTGAAATGTGGCGGGGCGAGCAAGCCATATTTCAGCATGTGCGCAGCGTGGGTGCCAAAGGTATATATTATGATGTTTTTGCTATCTTCAGCGCAGCCTTTAGCGACAGGAACAATATGGACGGCCTTCTATATGCTATATTATTCTCATGAAATACGTATTTTTCGGAACACCAGCCATAGCCCGTCTGACATTGGAATCCTTGAAGGAAAAAGGCTTGCTTCCTAGCCTGATTGTCACAGCTCCCGCTCGCCCACAAGGCCGCGGCATGCATCTGGTAGAGACACCTGTAACGATGTTCGCTCACGAGCACAATATTCCTGTTATCACTCCAGAAAAAATCACTACTGATGTCTTGCAAGACATCCATGATAGAGGTCCGTGGGATTTCTTTTTCGTGGTGGCATATGGAAAAATCCTACCAAACAGTTTGTTACAGGTCGTTGAAGGCAAGGTCTTGAACTTGCACCCTTCTCTCCTACCATTGTATCGCGGTCCATCTCCATTGGAGTCAGTATTGCTCAGTGACGATACTGAAACAGGTGTCAGTATCATGCAGCTTGATGCACAAGTCGACCATGGACCAGTGGTTGTCCAAGAGGCATTTCCCTTGGCAAAAGACATGACTGTAGATGCTCTCACTGCTAAAAGTGCAGAACTCGGCGCGCGCTTATTTGCAGACAACATCGAACAATACCTTTCAAAAGAACTCACTCCTACAGAGCAGGACCATGACAAACATACCCATACTCGCAAGTACACAAAGCAAGATGGTGTGCTAACTGATGACATGCCTGACTGGCAGAAATGGAAAGTCTTTAGGGCATTTGGCAGCAGAGGATGGGTTCATATGTCAGCGACCCGTCATAGTGAATTATTGACCGTAAAAATAACAAAAGCCTCATATGATAATGAGACTTTCGTTATCGAGGAAGTTATTCCTGAGAATGGTAAGCGTCAGCCGTATGCTGATTTCCTACACTCCCTTAATTAGACTTTTTATTTTTTGAGAACCACGACGGAGCAAGGTTTGATTCTTTGCTTTGCCGGCTTTTATTTCCCTAATGATCTCTGCGCGCATATCATCAATGGCTTCGTAGAGGTCGTTTTTTTCTGAGACGGCACGATACTGTTTGCCAAGCGGAGTGGTGACATTCACTTCTGCTATGAACACCTCACCGTTACGATGATGCATCGTACTTTTACCGATCTCTACTTCGATCAAGCAATCGCCTTCGGTGTATTTGGTAATGCCCTTCAGGCGCTTTTCTGTATAATCTTGCAATGCTGGAGTAAGCTCAATAAGTGTACTTTTTATGCGTATGCTCATATACCTTATTATACTCCTTTAGAAGATTATTTCTTCCACGCAATAGCGTCTTCTGGCTTCAAGCCGAGGTCTTTTTCAGTTTCTACGATTACTTCAGCCATCATAGAGACTGCTTCAACAGCGAATTCACCAAGAGAGCTTTCTTCTGAAAGCATTGTTGCGTCTGCTCCATCATGAACAGCGTTGGCAATGTCAGACACTTCAGCACGTGTTGGAACTGGAGCCTTGATCATTGATTCAAGCATCTGTGTTGCAACGATCACTGGTTTGCCAGCGGCATTGGCCTTTTTGATCATCATTTTCTGAGCAGCAGGCACTTTGGCATGACCGATTTCAACTGCCAAGTCACCACGCGCTACCATGATAGCGTCTGTTGCGGCGATGATTTCATCAATGCGCTCTATAGCTTCCGGAGTCTCAATCTTTGCAACAATTGGCTGATTACCGCCATGCTGCTTGATAAGGTCGCGAAGTTCTTCGATATCCTTTGCCGTACGCACGAATGACAATGCGATAAAGTCCACACCCTGCTTCACAGCGAATTCGAGGTCGCTCTTGTCCTTTTCTGTCAGTGCAGAAATAGTAAGGAATGCATTTGGAAGGTTGACGCCACGACGTCCCTTGATAGTGCCGCCAACAGCCACTGTGGTATAGATGTCACCGTCTTCTACCTTGTTTACCACAAGCTTGCGACGACCATCATCGATCATGATCACCTGACCTGGCTTCATTTCCTTTGCAATTTCTGGGAAGTTAAAGAATACCTTTTCAGCTGTTCCTTCGCATTCCTTTGTAGAAAGAATGAACTCTGCGCCTGGAATGAGTTCTACCGGACCATTGGCAAAGTCTCCGATACGGATCTTTGGACCTGAAAGGTCAAGCAGAATACTGATAGGCATGCCTGCTTCTGCAGCTGCGGCACGGATATTGTGAATGCGAGCCTCATGAATAGTTTGGTCATCATGACTCATGTTTGTGCGGGCGATATCAACACCGGCATGAAGGAGTTTTGTGAAGTTTTCTTTTGATTCAGACCCTGGGCCAATTGTAGCCACGATTTTGGTTTTTCTTTGATTTGTTGTAGACATATAAATAGTGCTTGAAATAATAAAAAGCAGGCGTAGTATAGCCTTATGGAGAAGTTTTTGGCAATAGTAGTCCTTATAATAGCGGTGTTAATCGCCATTCCCCACATCAAGGCTGGCGAGTGGATTGCCCCTACTGCCATCGATCCAAACTCTTGGGAAGCCACCTACCCACTCGGCAACGCCAGTATGGCTGAGGCAAATGCCACCCCTCCCGAAGGGTACGGCTGGTTCCATTTCGACTTCTGGAATCACTCACCATACGACAGCCGCCCTGTCCAGCAAGGCGATTTCGCCATCCGGCTATAACAAAACCCTGCAGGACGCAGGGTTTTTTGGTTCTCGTAAGGCAAGGCTGTGCAGCTATGCCGAGGCGCGAGCATCCCTTGGTTTGCCTAAGCCTAACAAGCATTCTCCAGCTTTCCAACCAGTAATTTGCGGAGCTGTCACGCCCCATGGATACACAAGACGAACCCGATCTGCAAATAGTATACCCATTTTAAGAGTGTTGAAAAGCGTATAATAAAATGATATAGTGCAGTGCACTTAAAAAGTCATTCCCCTGTAGCTCAGCGGTAGAGCAGTCGCCTGTTAAGCGATTGGTCGTAGGTTCGAATCCTACCGGGGGAGCATTTGAACGAAAAGAAAGGACGCCTCTCAAGGGCGTTTTTTCTTTTCTGAAAATGCGAACCCCGGCAAGAGATTACCGGGGGAGCACACTTACAATGTCCCCGCTTTCCTTCTTGATGCCGAACTCGGCGCACTTTATGCCATCATTGACAAGAGTGCACACGTCAACTCTTATCCTACTCTTCACATCTTGACTGCCCGCAACGGCATGGAAGTCGCCAAGCATTACAAGATTCATGGGATTCTTACATTTAATACAGTATCTTTTTTCTACGTTTGTCATTTAACTCAGTCGCGCTTAATAAATTTGCGACTATATAGACCATAACAAATACCAAAAGTAAGACTGAAATATGAGACACGCTTTTATCAACCAGGTTCGAACATCGTCCAGCGTTCGGGGCAAATAAAAAAAATCCCATAAAAGGGATTTTGGGGAAAAGTAAAGGTATCTTACCAAGGGCTTAATCTTTGCCACAGAGTCAATTTCTTCTGTTTAACAAAAGTAGGTACTGGTAATGCCTCTTTAAGGTTAGGTAGCTTTTGAACAGCCGATACGGTCGGCAGACCTTCTTTTATTGCTACTTCATCAAGATGTATTAATAGTTTTCGAAAAGTGATTAACTGACTTTTTTCACTTTTATGATCACTTTCAACGTTGAACTCGTGGAGTCTCTCTGCAAATAGGACATGTGATGAAGCCATGTAGTATGAGCAAAACATTGGGTGAATAAAGATTGTCTCGGGCTTATCTGAGGCTTTACGAAAACATTCTTCGTAATTGTCTCCCAGGCCGTCATATCTAAAACCGTAGTCTTTGGTAAGGATTGATATAACCTCCTCATGGTTCTTGTAAAAGTGTTTCCTTTCCATATTCATTTGTTTTGTTTCAGATTACCTCTATTTCATAATCTGTCAAACACTTTCGAACATCCTCCACCATTCGGAGCAAATTATGAACTGTGGCTATCATTTTATATAAATGACTCTTCTTTCTTTTTGAATACCCAGAATTTAGAAATGGTGAAATTCCAGATGAACGTGAAGATGATGGATATGGCCAAAGCAATCAGATCATAGAGATGAAAGGCCTTGATGAAGAACTGCATTGAAAAGAGGCCGATCAACAAGCTCATGCCAACCGTCACGTAGAATTTTAGCAATTCCCAACCTTGGATTTTGTCTCGTTTTTCAAATGTCCAAATACGATTGAGTATGAAGCTGCAGACGGATCCGGACAGAAACGAAATGATTCTCGTTATCAGAATATGATGATCGAAATAGCCCGTGAAGCGAGTGAGCATAAAATACACAACGATATCAACAAGCGTATTAAGAACGCCAACCATCATGAAGCGAATGGCCTGGAACAATGATCCGTGTTGCTGGAGATGAAGTAGCTGTAATTTCATATTATGGGTATCGTATCTTATATTCGTACAAAGTCAGGTCCGGAGAAAAAACTTGCTGATATAGTTTCTGATAATGACTTTCGAAATAATCATGAATGTTTTTTTCGTACCCTTGGTCATAACTCAGTACGACCCAAACATTCCGACTGCCTGCCGTAATCTGTTTGACCTGTTGTGGCAAGGTGGATTCATTGAACGGCGGTATAGGACCATAGTTGTCACGATTCCATATCGGCAACGTCTGGGCAGCTATCGGCCCTTTGTAGTAGTAATCAATCGGATAGATTGTAAACGGTGCTGAGACAATAATGACATCATCAAACGACGAATGGCTTTGAATATAATTAACGACCTGCTTATAGTCTTCCTTCACTGGTGTTTGTGCACTGACAATCTCCGCCCCCAGGGTCACAATCATGACGCTGATTAGGATACCCATAAAAAGCTTTTTGATTTTGGGCGGATAGGATACCGCTAAGGCTGCCAATAACATATACATAGGCGGTAGTGTGAAGATCAGATATCGACTCAAATATAACGGCAAGACAAAAGTACTGACGATAAATGCCAGAATATTCGGCACAATAAAGCAGATAACCAGGAAGGCGGTGTCGGCGGAAATGGTTTTACGTTTTCGCAGAGCTAGGAAACCCAGCAAGATAGTGACCGGCCAGAACGACACCAAGATGGTGTTGACGTAATTAATCTGAAAACCGAACAGGAATTGCGAAAAGGTGTTGAACACGTTAACGGATGTCGGTGGAGCCAGTAACGGCTCACTATTACTGATACTGCCCAAATGCAAGACATATCGTACCCATGGTGCAAAGGCAACAACAACCAGCACGATAGTCCAGATAAACCGCTTGGTTGCATTGGGAGCAAACTTGTCACGATGAGTAATGAAGAAAATCAATTCACTGAACAGTGCAAAGAAAAAGAAATAGTGCGTGAAGATGCCAGCAATAACCGTGACGATATACAAAAACCAAATAGCATTTTGATCTTCCGAGTCACGTTCCTTGTAGATACGGACAAAATAGTACATATTCAATATCACCACTAGCGTGAAGAGGCTGTACATGCGAATTTCATTGCCATACCAATTCATGAATGGCGAGATGGAAAAGAGCAGGATGGTAAAAATTGCCGCCTCTTCCCCATATAGTAACTTTGCCAATTTAAAGAGGGCCGGAATGGCTAGAACAAAGAACAGCAGCGAGAATACTCGAGCTGTGGCCACACCATTGCCAAAAAATATTTGCCAGAAATGCAGCATGATGTGATAGAGCGGTACGTGCACATCCTGAGCGATAATATTAAAGATTTTCATGACAGAGTGACTGGTTTGCCACAAGCTTTGCGATTCGTCCAAACGCAGGCTTTGCTTTAAGAAAAAGGCTGCAGACAACACTACTACCAATACCATGCATCCAACAATGGCAACGGCGGCTCTATTACGACTGATCCAAGACTGTGTATTCATATGTTTGAAATATTACGTGGCCTCATCACAATGCTACGCACAACCTTGCGGCTCTTATCGACATCCTTCTTTATCTCACTTTCCGGCATGGCTACAAATACAAACTCACTGAAGAGAATAGAATTGATCAATGCCCACGAAGCGTTTGCAACCAATGAGGCGGTCAATCCATCGCGCCATAAGGCATAGCCGACACCGACAATTGCCAAGACAATGTATGCGATATGCGGTCGTACCAAATTCAAAAAGTTACCGCTCAATTTCTTTTTTGATGTCACTTCAAACGTGGCCTTGCCGCCAAACAAAGCCGACAGCCAGGCTTTGATATGGATGCCGAATGAGCCGACCGAAAAGGCCAATGATCGATAGGTAAAGTGAAAATTGGTTGATGTCTGCAATGTATACAAGGTTACGAATATGTACGGTAAGAAGATTGTTGCCAACACCATGGTCGAAATGAGAAATGGTACTGCTCCGGTGAAGAAAAAGACAAGCGGAATGACGGCATTAATCACGACCACAATGCCTGAGAAAAAGAAAGAGACCGATGAAAGATACTGCAGCCGCTGCGCAAAGGTTAGCCCGGAAGTAAAGAGCACGTTATATTTAAACAAGACATCCAATCCCCCGCGAGCCCATCGTAATTGTTGTTTGTAGTATGACAAAAAGTCTTCCGGTGCCAATCCTTCGGCCAACACTTCTGGCACATACACGGACCGCCAGCCTCTGCAGTGCATGAACATGCCGGTGGCAAAATCCTCAGCAATGCTTTCTTCGCACATGCCGCCCACTTCCATCAATGCGGCGCGGCGAATGACCATGTTGGTACCACACATCGTGGTAGCGTTAAGACGATTCTTACCTTCACAGATCGGACCGAAGAAGAGTTGCTGTTGCTCCCATGCACCACCGGCAACCTCATTTTCATGAAAATTTTTATAGTACTGCGGCGATTGCACGAAGGCCACTTTTTCATCACTGAAATGCGGTACGGTTTTTTTTAAGAAATCCATATGAGGGATATGGTCGGCATCAAAAATAGCAACGAAAGGATTGGCGGTTTGCTTGAGCGCATTGTTAATGTTACCCGCCTTGGCTCCTCCGCCGATTTTACGGGTGATAGCAACGGCACCGTATTGAGCAGCCAACGTTTCAACGTCCTGCCAATTGTCTTTTTTGGCCACGTAGCCATCATTCAAAATGTACACTTTGAAATCCGGATAATCCATAGCAGTGATCCCTTGCAACGTTTCCTCAATAACACTGACCGGCTCACCGGCCACTGTGACATAGACATCCACCGCGGGATAATACTGCGGGTCCGGTGCCACGGTTCGTTTACGATCCCAGATGGTGTAAAGAAACATAAGCAATTGCCACACGTGAAAGACCTCACCGAATACCAGCAGCCCAAACAAAACCTTGTTACCAACCGGAAAGACAAAGACCAGGATATAGAAGTACACACTGGCCAGAAGAGTGTTCAGGATGATTAGTATTTTTGACACCTTGCCGTTAAGGAATTCGTTTGGATATTCAGGATGCTGCATATCATTTCGCTTCTTGGCTGGTAATAGTCGACCCGAGATTTGGCAGCAAGTTATTGTACATGGCGATTCCGAACCAGGCCCAGTTGTCATCGTAATAGCTTAAGACCTTACGCCAAGCATTGGTATCGGGATCGTACAACAATTGCAGTTTCTGAGCGTACACGTTTTTAGCATCAGCAGGATCACTGGTCATGAAGTAGCCAATGACACCGCCGTACATAGCCGGACTTTCTAAGATTGTAGGAGCACTGCCGTCATGGTTGTAGACCGTACTGAGTTTGCCATGAGCCTGCCATTGCTGTTCAAAGAATGACAATGAGTCAAGGTAGCTTTTGGCACGCGGTTCTTGATACCATTGCCAATCCAAGGCAATGCGCCACGGAATGCGCAAGGCATCGTAGCTGTACTGCGTTGTCAGTGATGAATTATCAGTAACAGCACGGATACTGCCGCTGTGATGATCCATCTCTACCCAGTTAGGCGGCAGCGTGCCGTTCACGCCATTCAGCTGCATGGTGGTGGTTTGCTGCAAAATATCATAACTGCTGTCGATGACACCCTTCCAATTATCCTGAGGATCCACAATGGCAAACAATCGATACGAATATGGTGCGAAGTATGAGGGATTGATAACCACACGACTAGACGAAAATTGTTCAACGTCATCTGCAACCAGAATAGGCTTGCCGTTAATGGTCACCACTTCATTTTTATATATGTCTTTAATGATCAGTTTGGCTTGATCAAGATAGTATTGATTACCCCATTTCTCATGTGCAAAGAGCAGTGCCAGGGCAATATCACTATCGGCATCACTGGCGGCATTTTGACCACCTTGATTGGTTAAGACACCATATTTTTTATCCGGTAATTGGCCAAATTGCCAGCTGAACAAATGATCATTTTTGTGTTGCAGAATGTCGGTTGTCCACTTATAGCTAGCGTCAAACGTCGCTTGGTCATCCATCCATACCGCTCGCAGCATGGTATAACTCTCTCCTTCGGAGGTAGTAATATTATTCTGTTGTTTATCAAGGGTACGATTACTACCGCTTTCAATGTTATCGCTTTTATATGCTTGCCATAATGTTGAGAGCAGTTCCTTTTGGGAGAATACCAATGGCACTTTCGCTTTAGGACTATTTTCGTACCGCACGAGTATGTACAAAAGTACGGCGACGATGAGCAGTGCGAGACCTATTTTTTGTAGTACCGTCATCCGAGTTAAGAAAGACACCATATAGATAACTGTTTATAATGTTAAGCTGTAAATTTTTGAAGCACCCTTTTGTTTTGCATTATCATGATAAGTCCGACCAGCGCCATACCATATGCCGTATATTCTATGTTTCGAGTGGTAGTAGCGCTAAACCCTGTAGGCGTGTAGTAATTTGAAGCGGTAGTGAACTTAGTGGCATGAATTCGATCGACTAATTGTGGTGCATTCTTGGTAATGGCAGACTTGATAGCCGAATCAAATTCCGAATGAGTAATAACAGATGGCGGATCCGGAAGTGACGGAACGACAGTCGGTATGATTTCATTATAAATATCAGTATCGACCGGCTGATTTTCATCGTTACCATGATCATGCATATTTCCGTTATCCTTTCCATCGTCCACTGCTGCAGGTGATGGAGGTGCCGGATTGTTTGGCTGCGAAGGATCAGTGGTGGAAGGAGTGGAGGCTGGTGAGGTAGCAGGAGACTGTGTATTACCACTTGGGGTAGCAGCCGGT
Source organism: Candidatus Nomurabacteria bacterium (assembly GCA_029288805.1). Classification (GTDB taxonomy): domain Bacteria; phylum Patescibacteriota; class Minisyncoccia; order Phycocordibacterales; family UBA9973; genus UBA4124. Next base: position 23,234 of record JARIGO010000001.1, on the reverse strand, counting down.
GAATCGTTGGCCGGACTGGTAGGAGCAGGATCAGCAGTGGCAGGACTCTGCGTGCTGGCGGTGGTATTTTGCGCAGCTGGAGCTTGCGTATCATTTCCATGATTACCATTATTATCGTGATGTGCGGCAAAAACGTTCCCTGCCGCGCAAAGCATGATGATCAGTATTGCGCCAAAGACGATCGGCAGTATGTTGTAACGATAATGTTGCTGCATGAAAGTAATAGTAATTATCCGTTCGTATTATATAAAGGGGGTATTTCCCTATGCTTATTACTACGATATGAATAAACAAACTATTTCCCTTTCAATATTTTTCCCCGCTTATAACGAAGAAGCCAATATTCGCAATAGTGTGGAGGCGGCTGAGGCAGTAGTAAGCACCCTGACTTCTACCTATGAAATCATCATTGTTGATGACGGTAGCAAAGACGACACTGGCGCAATTGCGGATGAAATGGCTGCAAAAAATAAGCATATCAAAGTTGTTCATCACAACCCCAACAAAGGATATGGGGCGGCACTGTGGAGTGGCATTCAGGCGGCGCAATACGATTACATTTTTTTTACTGATGCCGATTTGCAGTTTGATTTTTCCGAGCTTGCCATTTTGATGCACTTCGTACCTGATTATAAAATTGTGCTTGGCTATCGCTCTCCACGCCGTGACAACTTCCTGCGCATCATGAATGCGGCATTGTGGAATTTTTTAAATCGCTTATTGTTTGGATTGAAAGTCAAAGACATTGATTGTGCATTTAAACTGATGGATCGAAAACTGGTGGCATCACTACCGCTAAAAACCCGCGGCGCCATGATGAGCGCCGAGATGCTCATTCGATTGCAGCGTAAGAAAATTCCCTTTAAGGAAATTCCGGTCTCACACTATGCTCGTGTCGAGGGTGTGGCTACCGGCGCACATCCCAAAGTTATCATCCGGGCATTTAAGGAATTATTCGCTCTCTTTCAGAGTCGTCTTGGTGCCTTGCCCCGAGAACAGATGGTGCGATTCACCATTGTTGGCATCATTAATACGCTGATTGATCTTGGTCTCTATGTCTATTTCATCAGTCGCTATCATTTCTTTGCAGACCATTTGATTGTGGCAAAAATTATTTCATTCTTGGCCGGCACGGTTTCAAGCTTCCTTTTCAACCGCTATTGGACCTTCAAAAAGAAAACAAAATTGGGCATTACGGAAATAGTGCGTTTCTATCTGACAGTGGCAGGCGGACTGGCCTTGGACCTTATTTCCCTTTCCCTCTTTTTGAGTCTGTTCCACATCCATCCTATTTGGGCAGCATGCATGGCGACATTGGTAGCGTTCATTTGGAACTTTACCCTTATGAAATTGTGGGTCTACAGCGAGCTAACTTCTTTGGCCCCTACCCGACTTAATAAAATACAACTCAAAGCATTCTCGACCATTCGGAGCAAAAGAAAATACTCCTAAACTATCTTACATACAGCTGTAAAACCGCTCGCTGTTGCAAACCTGATATACTTACTTCATGGCAACATACGACGCAACAACCCAAGACAACAAGTGCATATTCTGTGAGATAGTAGCAGGAAGAATACAGACCCCTGGCATATTCTGGGAGAATGATGAGTTTATGGCATTCCTTTCCATTGACCCAAACACGGAAGGATTCACCTGTGTTATTCCAAAGGAACACCATGAAAGTGATGTCATGAAAATGCCTGACGATGTGCTGCAGCGTTTTATACTTGCATCCAAAGAAGTTGCGGGAGTGTTGGAAAACTATTATGAAGATGTCGGAAGAGTTGGCGTGCTCATGGAAGGAACGGGTATCGACCATGCTCACATAAAGCTCATGCCCCTTCATGGTACTGAGAATTTAAAGAAAGGCATTTGGCAACAGTTTTTAAGTGAAAAGGAATTTTGGTTTGACAAATATGAAGGGTGGATTTGCTCTGGCGGCGGACCAATTGCTGATACTGAAAAGTTGAAGACATTGGCAGAAGGATTAAGAAATTTTCAAAATAAGTAAGTTCGAACCTGATATACTTTCCTCATGGAAAACCCTCTTCAAAAAGGATTGTTATTGGAATACGTTACGCTCGGTTGGAATGTTATCGGGTGTGTTATCGTCATAGCGCTTGCAGTAAAGGCTTCCTCTCTCTCGTTGTTTGGATTCGGCATTGATTCAGTCATTGAAATTTTTGCCTCTGTCGTGGTGATATGGCAGTTAAGGGCTATTAACAAAATATATGAAGGTTTGGCAACAAAGCTGATCGGGGTCGCTTTTATCCTGCTTTCTCTCTACATCGTTACTCAAGTCACGTTCGGCCTAGCTCATCATTCTCATGCCTCACCTTCCGTTGACGGTATCATATGGCTAACCGTTACCGCGATCGTCATGTTCCTGCTTGCCTATGGAAAAAAGAAGGTGGGGCAAAAGATCGACAACCCCGTCCTTATTGCGGAATCACGAGTGACGGTTATAGATGGATTGCTTGCGGTATCAGTACTTATTGGATTACTCGCTACTACATATCTAGGTTGGTGGTGGACAGACAGTGCTGCAAGTCTTGTGATTGTCTTTTATGGAATAAAGGAAGCACTACATGCGTTTAGCTAGACAAAGTATTTCGTTCGAACCCGAAACAAAAAAAACATCACCTTTACAATAAAAGGTGATGTTAGCCTGTGAAAAGCAGCATTAATACTCTCTGGGTGAGATCTTCATCATCAATCTGACTCAGGAGTGCAATGAGTGTTTCTTTACGGATATTGGCTTTGTTAGTCTCAAAATATGCTACAAGAGCTTTGTGCTTCTCTTTCAGTAATTTCTTGTACGTGACGGTCTGATACGGATCAATCATGTCGATCTCTTCCAGTGAGGAGCTAATCTCATACTGCAGGTTGTCCTCCAGGCGCGAGCAGAACTTGGCAATATACTTATCAATCTCCTTCTCAGCATCCTCAAGTCTGTCAGCCAGTATTCGCCTAATCCTTCCTTTTTTTCGCGAACGATATTCGCAGTAGGAAAAAATGCTTATTGTAAAAGCCCAAAATAATCCAAGTATTATTGCTCCTATATTCATATGTAAGTATGGTTAGTTTTTCTTACTCTATCCCTGACCTTTGTCCAAGTCAAGATTAGGGGCGATTAAACTATCAGTGTTGCCAAGTTTAAATTTTGCTTGTATAGTATGCAAAACCAAAAGCCTAAAAAGTGAACATATTTAAAAACCATTTGGTAACCCTAGCCAGGCTAGAACGTTGCTGTGACAAAATAGCAGAGAACGTGAAAACGTTCCGTCCTGATTACATTGTCAGCATTGAATCCGGAGGATGGTACATAGGACACCTACTGGAGAAAAAGCTTCAGCTTCCCCATTATTCAATTACCGTGAAGAGATCGATCAACCTGCAGAAGCTATACCGTATATTCCCGGAACGTCTGCGGATTATACCTTCGATAGTGCAAGGTCTACTATTTCACTGCAAGGACCCCATGCTTCAAGCGCGGCTCCCAACCCTGACTGAGTCAGCGTTGAAAGGAAAGAACGTGTTACTGGTGGATGACGCAGTGCATAGCGGAAAAACTTTTTTCGTTGCTATCGAGTATCTGCAATCAATTGGAGTCGGATGCATTAAGACAGCAACTGTCAGCAATGTGTTTGATAATCCTGTTGTAGATTATTACTGTTATTCCGGAATGTACTTTTTTCCATGGTCTCGTCCTTCCTACGAATATCCTACGTATCTTTCTCTCAGAAAAAACCTTGAAGATCAAACCGTGATTGCCCTATAGCAGTCACGGTTTTTGGTTGGAATATTTTTAAATCATTTTCCATACATCAAATTAATAGAATTATTTTACTGCTATACTATGACTATGAGAAAAATAGTTTTATTTATGCACATATCATTAGACGGATTTTGTGCAACAAAGGACGGGGGCTTGGAATGGATTTCATACAATTCAGCATTTGAACAGTACGCGGAAAAAATCGTGAAGTCTGTTGGTACTCCTCTATATGGAAGAAACACGTTTGAACTAATGAAGTACTGGCGCACTGTCTTGAACGATCCTTCTGCAACTCCTCACGAGGCTGAGCATGCCAAGTGGATTGAAAACATAGAGAAAATCGTATTTTCAACAACGCTTACTCATGAAGATTGGAACAATACAAAAATAATTTCTGAGAACATCACGGAAGAAGTTACGAAGCTGAAGGAACAGGAAGGTAAAGACCTGGTGATATTCGGCAGCCCTACCCTTGCCACCTCCTTAATGGAACTTGGACTTATTGATGAATTTCAATTTACCATCAACCCCGTTATCTTGGGTGAAGGAAAAACATTTTTGGGACATGTGAACAAAAAGGTTCTTCTGGAACTCATCAGTTCAGAAACCATAGGCGATGGCGTTATCGGCGTTCACTATCGGATAGTAAAATAACTTCCCTCACTTGGCCTAATTTTTATCTGGCTTTCGATCTTGATTGCAAGATGAATTTTTGAGAGGGGCTGAGTGCCTTGTCTTTGCGGTGAACACACCCTATCCAACAGCATGGGCGGCGTTTTCCTTCCTTAAGTTGCGAAACAATTCGAGCAACATGCTCTTTTCTTTTCTCAGGACTTTTGACGGAAATAGTCCAACAGATCCATTCATTGCGAGCAAGCGGTGTAATGTCTTCCCACAATGCAAGCGCCTTAGCATCAGCGGTGAGAGCTTTTCGCACATCCTCTGGCAACTCATGTGCCACACCTCCAGAAATTTTTTTAGCCATACTATTATTGTATCTCATTATATATAGATTGTGCCCATGCAATTACCCGTTCTGGATACCCTTCCAATCCCGGCATTGCCACATCAGGCGTACGAATAGTCCAATGAGGCATTGCGGCATAGCTACCGTGATCTTCTGGCGTACCGATTATTTTCCAATCACGCACGTTGGAAGAAAGACGTTCCCTGTTTCTCTTGTCATGTTCTTCGAATGAATTTTTTTCATGGACAAATTCTCTGAGGAAATCCTTTGCGTCTTCCAATCCTTTTTGGGAATACGTTGCCGGGTGCTGCAACCCATAACATAGCACCGTAAGATGGTGAATCTGTCCGACTCCAAGAAAATCCTGAAAGTCCCACATGATCATGGTATCGAGATAGTCTCTGCAGGTTTTTCCTTCAGTAAGCACTGCGCCGCATTCAGGACAAATTTCTTCTTTCATATGCATATTCTACTACTTAAAATTCGAAAGACCGACACCCACCAGCCGAATGCCCTTTTGCAATGGAAAAACAGAGCGAAGCAAATCTAATGCCAATTGCTGAAACTGCTCGCTGGCAACAATAGGCTCTTTGGCAGATCGACTACGGGTAGAGCGCGTGAAATCACCCCATTTAATTTTCACAGTTACAGTACGACCGCGCATGCCGGTTTTCTCACACCATTGCCACACATCGTTTGCCATAGCGAGAATGCCTGATTCGATGGAATCCTGATCCACTAAATCTTCTGCAAATGTTGTTTCTGAACTTGAGGACTTGCGTTCGCGATGAGGGTTCACAATTCTATTGTCGTTACCTCGCACAATGTCATAGTACCAACCGCCGACTTTGCCAAATTGCTTTTTCAAATCTTCGAGAGACCATCGCTTCAGGTCTGCTCCAGTTTCAATACCAAGTTCCTGCATCTTGCGTGCCGTCACCGGACCAACACCATAAAACTTTTTTACAGGAAGCGTCTCCATAAACGTCTCACCCATGTCAGGCGTGACTGCGAATTGCCCGTTTGGCTTGCGTTTACTCGATGACGTCTTTGCCAAAAATTTGTTGTACGAAATACCGGCAGAAGCAGTCAGTCCAGTCTTTTCAAAAATCTCCGCACGAATAGCCTTGGCAGTATTCCATGCCGTATCAATGCCTTGTTTGTTTTCAGTAACATCAAGATATGCCTCATCCAACGATAACGGTTCAACAAAGTCAGAATACTTTGCAAAGATTTCATGAATCTGTCGCGACAATTCACGATAGACATCAAATCGAGGTGGCACAAAGATCAACTGTGGGCACAGTCGCATGGCGGTGACTGAAGGCATGGCGGAATGAATGCCAAATTTTCGTGCTTCATAGCTCGCAGTAGCCACGACACCACGCTTGCCACTATATCCAGCTGCAATAGGCTTGCCTCTGAGCTCAGGGTTATCACGCTGCTCTACTGAAGCATAGAATGCGTCCATATCGATATGAATGATTTTGTGAACGTTCGTTCCCATACCATAATCATACTGTTTTTCTGGAAAATGTGAAATAATGAATTATATGAATAAAAATATAGTTATTGGATTACTGATAGTTATCATATTATTACTAGGATATTTGGCCCTAAAACCAACCAACGTTACTGCTCCGAGTCCTGTTACTACAACTACAGGAACGGCACAAACTACTTCCCCTACCCAACCGCAACCAATTGCAGTGGCTGGTATGAAAAAATACACTGACACCAATTTTGGATTTTCATTTTGGTATCCAGATACATGGACTGTTACTACTCCAAACAACCCACCATTTGGCGCACAATTAAAATCCGTAACAGTTGTTAAGTCACTAGGATTGCAGCCAGCTGGGCAGGATTATCCTTCTATCATCGTTCAAGAGGCGCATTCCACAACCAGAACTATTACTGACACAGGAGGTGCGGGTCCTATCGGTCCTGTGACATTTTACTTTGACACGACCAGCCATCTTTGGATGACGACGCCTCCTGAAGGCGACGGAGCAACAAAGCCTGCTGACATTTCTGTTAACACCATGGGCGGCTTGCACATGTTTGGCGGAACATCTCGCTTTGATACTACTATCGTGCCACTTAGTGCTGATAACTTTGTCGTTGTCGGTGATGGCGGAGCTGCAAATGCAACAGCGCTTACAAAAACCATCGTTGCAGCAGACCCATCCGTAGCAGTACCATTGAGTGCTGCAGAACAAATAAAAACAATTGAAGCAGAAAAGGCTGGCATCTTGCCGCAATAAGAATTGAGAATGTAAAAGGCCATTCCGGAACGGAATGGCCTTTTGGTTAGATTATTTCAACGTTGCGTTCTTCTTCCATTTCTTCCTGAGTGAGATCTGGAGTTTCGTCCCATTTCTGATTGAACATTGCTGTCCACTTATCAACTTCTTCCTTTGGCATAGCCTTTACCTTTTCAGCGTCTTCTGGATGAGTTTTTTCGTAGTGTTCCCACATTTTCTGCATCATTTCTTCCTTTGTCTCGGCAGTTATTGCATGATCGCAAGGCCCACCAACATCAGAACATTTTATTTTCTTCATATCATTTTTTATATTAGCTGATACAAAGACATTGTACTCCTACTTGGTGTTTTCCAACAAATGCTCAGTGCTGAGATTTTTCATGATGCGTTTCCAGAACAAAATAACGCAACCGATCAAGACAACAAAGACAATGATGGAGAAGTTGCCGATAAGGTTGTTCACCGCTTCCCAACTGTCTCCAAAGATATATCCCACCATTCCATACAGCAACGCATCTCCTACCGCTCCAATAGCCTCAAATACCATATAGCGTTGATACGACACACCACTAAGCCCGCAGACGATGTTCACAGACAGTGTGGCAATGGCTTCAAAACGGCTGATGAAAATGACAAAGCCGGGACGCTGCTTGATCTTGGCTTCGATCAGTCTGAAGTTTTTAGAATCAAGGACTTTCCGAGTGAACGAGAATCGTTCAAAGATTCTCCTGCCGTAGAGGCGTGAGATCCAAAAACAAATGTTGTCACCGATGATATTGGCAACGATCACCACTACCAAGACGATAATGATATTGAAGTATCCCTGACTAGCAAATGCAGAAGAAGCTACCAACAGTGTGCCAGCTGGTATAGGAATGGCCAATGAAGATAAAAACGTGACAATAAAGAGTGCCCAATATTTATACAACAGGATGTATGGCAGGATTGTTTGGGCGAATGCATCCATAATAACTAATGAGTATTCTGATATGAGGCAACATACTGCTGCACAGTGCGGAGCAAGACCTGCGGATCAATACCGCTACGAGTCGCATACGTGTCGAGTCGCACGTTAGGATACCGTGGATCATTGGCGCCGAGAATATCTTTCAAATAATTTGTTGGCAACTTACACACGACATTGATGTAGTCAAACGTCATCCACAACTGAATGCTACTGGCATTAAGCGTAGGAGTAACTGTAACGTTCTTTACTGTTGCAATGGTGGCCTTGGCAGACGGAGATGCCTGCGGAACTATTTCGGTTTCGCGGTGGCGATACATGGGACGAAGTTCACCTTGCGAATAAAAGTGCTCAACAGAATGAATAAAATACTGTGCCTCAAAGAACAGCACAAATATCAACCCTATAATGGCAATAACGGTCCAATGTTTTTTGAGGGCGGTTCGAATGTCCATATATTCATAATACTACGAAAAACTGAATATGCGGTATACTGGTAATAATACATGGAAACCACAGAGGAGGATGAATTATTACATAAGGCGTTTTTTGCAACCATTATCGTTAACGGCTGTATTGCCATAACAGATATTTTTGCAGGGCTATTCTTTGTCTTCCAGCAGCGTATCACTGCATATCTTTATTTTTCACATTATCCTTTCTCTGCTATTTTGCAGAAGGTTATTCTTAGTATCTCAGCCCAAAACCAGACTATGGGCATTGTATATTTTTTCAGTCACGGCATTGTGAAGCTCATTTTGGTATGGGGATTATGGACCAACCGTCTCTGGGCCTATCCATTGGCTATCGTGCTGCTTGGAGGCTTCAGTCTGTATCAAATAGTGACATTGTTCAAAAGTTTTTCCTGGTTCACTATCCTGTTACTGGTAGTGAATGTTATTACGGTCTTTTTTATCAGTCGAGAATACCGACAAATTGTAGTAAAATAGGTTTTTATGTATATATCCCTTCTTGGTCTGCTATCGGGCATCGGTATCGGTATAATTATCTCCCTCCCTCTTGGCCCAGTGGCACTGATTACTATGAAGCGAACTGTCAACCACGGCCTTCGCGCTGGTATTATTTCCGGCTTGGCAATTGCATTGATTGATACCGCAGCAACACTTGTCATTCTTTTAGGACTACACCATTCCCGCACAAGTCTTTATCACATACCAAACTGGCTCTTTATCATTGGCAGTCTCATCGTATTCTTTTATGGTCTACGCATGATATTGGCTGACCCTTTGAAAACTATCGAGCGAGACTTGCCATGGCATAAGCATTTTTTCGCTTCTATTGTGCTGGCGCTAACCAATCCCTCTACATACTTGGCATTCGGCGTTATCGGTCTATTCTTGAACCGTTTTATTGACCAGCCATTGTTTACCCGTGCCCAAGTAGCCATCGGATTTTTTATTGGAGCATTTATTTGGTGGTCAGTCCTAGCATACATTGCCTTCACACAACGCAAGCGATATGAAAAGGCCGTGGCATTGAATAAAATTATCGGTATCCTTATTATGGCTTTGGCAGTGTTGGCATTGGTACACAACTTTACCTCCCCACATGCGCCATTCTTTATCCACCTGCCAATATGATGAGTCACAAAAAAATCCACCGTTTTTTGGTGGAACATATTCCTGCAAAAAATATTGGTGATCAGATCACTATTGATGACAGCCGCATTACCAAGCAGATCAATCGGGTGTTGAAAATCCGCCCAGGAGAAGACATCCAAATTTTTGCGGATGAAGGAATGCAGTACACCATTACCCTACGCATGACTACGGATCTATCTTTAACCGGTATTGTTAAGGATATTGCACCAGTGGTGGCTGTGCCTCGAACAATCATTGCTGCTATCAGCATCGTCAAAGGTGACGCATTTGAACTGATGGTGCAAAAACTGACAGAAATTGGTGTCAGCACCATTGTGCCGTTGCTTACTAATCGCACCGTTAAACAATCTATTCGCCTCAACCGCTTACAAGCTATCAGTGACGAAGCGGTAGAACAATGTGGAGGAACGCGACGCGTACATATCACGGAACCAATGACGCTGAAAGAATGTTTCGAAGCCTACCCTTTTGACAGTGTTGTGCTTGACCCTATCTGTCCAACATCCCATGTTGAACGGATGGCAGACACTATGGTGCTCTATGTAGGACCGGAAGGCGGATGGGACGAACAGGACGAAGCCATCATCGAAAGATTCAAACCGCAGCATTTACAAATCACTACCCGAGTATTACGAACAGAAACAGCGGCAATACTGGGAGCATACAAATTACTGTGGTAATGCTTTGATAAAACTCTTGCGATGAAATGGGGTCAGACCCCGTTTTTTTATTACAGTTCTGTGCCCTAATGTGCCATAGCCTTTGTTTTGCTGCCAGTTGTAGGCAGGGTGTTTTTTGTGCAGCGCGATCATGTAATGATCGCGCTGCACCTTTGCAACGACTGATGCCAGAGAAATAATTTTCTCATGCAAGTCTCCTTTTATAATAGTAGTTTGGTTTTTGTATTCCGCCGGTGCTTTCAAACCTCCATCAAGCAAGACCACACAGTCCTTGGGATCCAATTGAAGCTTTTTCAGGTTTGCCGCAATGCATTCACGAATGCACACTGCGATGCCTTTCTTGTCTATTGCGGTGGCGGTACGAGAAGCGGTGGCGATACGCAGCGCGCTCGCTTCTTTTGCTAAGGCGCGCGCTGCTTCAGCCCACAACTCACGATCCTTCTCCTTCAACTTCTTGGAATCAGTCAGACCATTCCACGTATTGCTTGCCAATACCCTTTTATACGCACCCTGAGGCATGGCTACGGCACATACCGTCACCGGTCCTGCAAACGGCCCTCTGCCCACCTCATCTATTCCAATAACCCATTTCATAGTGTCAATATAACAAACCTTATCGCTCGCTGCTATACTACAGGCACCATGGAGCCTCAATATGTGCATTTGCACACTCACTCTCACTATTCCCTCTTGGATGGATTGTCAAAAGTACAGGATCTCGTAAAACGAGCGAAGGAATTTGGCATGCCTGCGCTTGCGCTTACTGACCACGGTGCCATGTATGGTGCTATCGAATTTTATAATGAATGCAGAAAGGCCGGCATAAAGCCTATTGTTGGAGTCGAAGCCTATGTCGCTGAACGCTCTCGTTTTGACAAGGAACCGGGTATTGATAGCAAGCGCTACCACCTCACGCTTCTTGCAAAGAACAATGCCGGATACAAGAACCTCATGAAGTTGGTTTCAAAGGCAAACCTTGAAGGATACTATTACAAACCACGCATGGATGCTGAACTGCTTGAGCTTCACAGCGAAGGCGTCATCTGTCTCTCTGGCTGCCCAGGAAGTCGCTTCATCAATTACCTTAAGAATGACAACAAGGCTGAGGCAAAAAACCTCTTGCAATGGTATGTGAAAACATTCGGCAAGGAGAATGTGTATGTGGAAGTCATGCATCACGAAGACGTTGACTGGTACATGCCGCTTATTCCTACCATCGTAGAGATCGCACAAGAATTGGACCTACCACTTGTCGGCACATGGGATTCTCACTACCTTCACGTTGACGATAAGGAAGCACAGGACACACTTGTAGCCATCAATACTGGAACAGAGGTTGGCAATGCCAAAATGTCCATGAAGGCCGGCAACTACTCATTCATCAATGCAGCGGAAGCTATGGAGATATTCAAGGACGTGCCAGGAGCGGTTGAAAACACCGTGAAGCTCGCAGAAACCGTTAATTTGGAAATTGAAATGGCTCCATGGAAATTCCCTACCTACCCTATCCCTGAAGGCAAAACCTATGACCAAGTACTTCGCGAAAATGTCGAGCTCGGCATTCAGGAAAAAAATTACGAGATGACGGAAGAAGTACGGACACGTATAGAGTTTGAGCTTGATGTCATCAGCCAGAAGGGCTTTCCGTCATATTTCTTGGTGGAAGCAGACTTGGTGCACGCCGCACGTGACATGGGTATTTATACAAACACTCGAGGATCCGCAGCGGGTTCATTGGTGTCATACCTTACGGGTATTACTACCGTTGACCCCATCAAATACAAGCTTCCCTTTGAACGTTTCTTGAACCCGCTTCGTCCCGGTATTCCTGATATTGACTTGGACATTGCCGATGACCGACGAGATGACCTTATCGGATACGCTCGCCAAAAATACGGCATGGGTGCAGTAGCGCAGATCTGTACGTTTGGAACGATGGCTGCTCGCGGTTCTGTTCGCGATGTTGCTCGTGCTCTTGGCTATCCATACAGCGTTGGTGACACCATATCAAAGCTTATCCCAATGGGTTCACAGGGTTTTCCCATGACCATTGATCACGCATTAGAAATCGTACCGGAACTCCAAGAAATGTACGATACCGATCGCGGTACGAAGGAAATCATCGATATGGCAAAAAAAATCGAAGGTAACGTACGTCACGTCTCAGTGCACGCTGCCGGAGTGGTCATTGCTCCAACGCCTGACATCACTGACTATACGCCGATCCAGTACGATACCAAGGGTGAAGGAAAGATCATCACCCAATACGATATGTTCTCAGGAGGCCGTGACGGCGTGGTAAACCTGCCGAAGTTCGATATGCTTGGTATTCGTAACCTGCAGTTCATTTCAGGCACTGTAGAGCGCGTAAAGGCCATCCGTGGTATCGACATTGATATGGACAACATTCCTCTCAACGATCCGAAGGTTTTTTCAATGCTTTCTCGAGGAGAAACCATGGGTGTCTTCCAGATGGCCGGCGATGGCATGACATCCAATATCAAAATGCTGCAGCCGACTAAGCTCGAAGATCTTATGGCCATGGTGGCATTGTATCGCCCTGGTCCGATGGAAGTCATTCCGGAATACATTAAGCGCAAGAAAAATCCTCACCTTGTCACCTATCCTGACCCGCGTTTGAAAGACGACCTTGAAGCGTCATACGGTCTTTTGGTGTACCAGGATGACGTGTTGCTGACATCCATTCGTCTCGCTGGATATACATGGCTTGATGCCGACAAATTCCGTAAAGCCATGGGTAAGAAAATTCCTGCGGAAATGGCTGAACAGAAGGATAAGTTTTACAAAGGCTGTAAGGAATACGGCGGTTTGAGCATTCCACAGATCGATGACCTCTGGAAAAAAATTGAACCGTTTGCAGCGTACGGTTTCAACAAGGCTCATGCTGCGAGTTACGGTATGGTGGCATACCAGACTGCATACTTGAAAGCGAACTTCCCTGCCGAATACCTCTCTGCCTGTATGACGGCCGAGTCAGGCGACATTGAAACATGTAGTGAATACATTGCTGAAGCCAACCGTATGGGCTATCCAGTATTGCCTCCAAACATCAATGAGTCTTTCTCGGACTTCACCGTAGTGGTTGAAAATGGAATCGTCACTCGTAATATCCGCTTTGGACTAAAGAACATCAAAAACTTTGGTGAGGAAATCGGCAAGTTCATCATTGAGGAACGCAAAGCTCGTGGACTGTTCACGTCCATAGAAGATTTCCTTGAACGAGTGCAGCATCGCAACCTTAATAAGAAGTCCCTTGAGGCATTGATCATGTGCGGCGCCATGGATGACTTCGGTGAGCGTGGCGTGCTGTGTGCCAATATTGAAAACCTCTTGGCTTTCCACAAAGGCATCAGTCAGTTCAGTAACTCTGGACACGTATCACTATTTGATGGACTGGAGGACAAACCTAAAAGTGTTTTGAAAATGGATCCTGCACAGCCAGCATCGCTACGTCAAAAACTGGAATGGGAAAAAGAATTGCTTGGCCTATACATCTCGGGACATCCGCTTGATTCACATGCTGACAAGCTCAAGAAAGCCACTACTACCATCAGTACGCTTATAAAGAAGAAGTTCGATAAGAACCAGCTCATTGTCGCCCATATCGACCAGGCTCGTGTCATTATGACCAAAAAGGATAATTCCAAGATGGCATTTCTTACCATCCAGGACAAGAGCGCCCGCGCTGAAGCCGTAGTCTTCCCTGAAGCCTTCAAAAAAATCGGCTCACTGATTAAGGAAGGCGCCGTAGCTGCCATGAAATGCTCCATTGCCCAGCGCGGTGACAAGCCGACCATCATGATCGATGACATAAAAATTCTCTAAACTACATCTAAAACTTGACTTTTTGTCAATAGATGCTATACTGCATTCAAACAAACCAGTACGAGATGAAAACCAACAAAAAACCGACCCTCGCTGAGATCAAAGAACTCATTATTGATTCATTAACAAAAAACATACTGCCCAAAGAAAAGGATGCCTTAGACTTTCTTATAAGAGTTATGGACTGGCAATCAAAACCAGAAAAAAGTGCTATAAGAAGAAAGATTTTTAGCAAACTGCTGAATTCTTATAAAAAGAGATCAAAGCATAAAGATGGGATTTCAATAACCAACGAAATGTGGGCCACCCTTAAATCCATAATCCCCTTTTATGAAAAATACATTGAAATACTCACCCGCAAACCAGCCAAGCCCCGTAAAAAAGATCAACTGAGCCTTTTCCAAAATTTTTCTTTCAGTATTGCTTCAGACGTTTCCTTTATGAATCATTAATAAAAGCCTTTGCGAAATTTCGCAAAGGCTTTTTTGTTTGACTTTTATAAGGGAGTTCGACCTCTAACTCCTGTATTTATTTCTTTAGAGACGCCAAAAGGCCAGTCACGTAGTGACTGGCCTTTTGGGTTATATATAAACTTGTGACAATTAGGCTGTAGTTGCAGGTGCCGTAGCGACCTGAACGTCCATATTGTCGATTCGATTCATAATTGCATGGATCTGACTGGTATATCCAGGGATAACCGTGTTATACGCATGCAATAGACCATCAGTATTCTTACCCTGATATGCGTGAGCAGTGTTTGGATTCACCCCACCGAGGTTGTCGGCAAGCGTATCAATGGCATCGTTATAGTCCTTGAAGTTGATTTTACATGAGCCAAATCCAAACGGACTGTAGCTTACGGACTTACACTGGTGGATTCCTCCAGACGATTCGCGAACCGCGATCGCTGGGATCAAACGCCAGTCTATGCCATATTTATCTGCTTCAGTGACCATTTCCATACCATACCCTGCTAGGGGCATATCATTCTGCTTAAAGTAAGCATCGATTTTCGCAGCTTCCTCTCCTTCCACTTGTTGAAGTAAGGTTGTGTCCGAGGCAGGTTCTGCCGGGGCCGCAACTGTTTGATCTTGGGTAGATATTGTTGGTGTTACTGCATTATTAACAGCGGTTGTAAACGCGCTCATTGACAATGTAGTAGCCATCAACGGAACAATGATAAATGATCGAGTGATTGAATGTTTTATTGAACTCATAGATTCCGGTTTAGCTCCGGAGGAACTTCATGACAGTACCGTTGCCTGAGTCCTTCCTTTCGGGTCGGTGTTCAAAACAAAAATTCATAACCAATACAGGTTACGAACTTGTTAATATAGTATCACAAACAGCAATATTTGTCAATGGTTATACAATGAAAAAATGATGTGTCAAACGTAAAATACCCTTATAAAATAAGGGTATTTTAGAGGACATTTATTGACGTTTTGGCAAATAAATTGTCTTATTATAACTACGAAACAAGGATATTTCCTATCTTAAGCCTTGGTTTAGAAATTTTACTTAGAAATGGCACTAACCATTGTGATTACTTGGTCTTTCAAGCGCTGTTCCATCTCCTTAAAGAGCCGAGTAGACTCTTTTTTGTATTCAACAAGCGGTTCACGCTGGCCGTAGGCACGCAATCCAACTGATTGACGCATATGTTCCATGGTATCAATGTGTTCTACCCACAAAGTATCAGTGGTATACAGAACAACGCGACGAACCTGTTCCCAGAATGCATCTTCCCCTACCAAGGCGATTTTCTCCTTTACGATCGGTTCCAGAGTCTCCATATCACCCAAGGCATAGAAACTACTCATAACGTGACCTCTGTCCCCCATAACCATGGCGCGACGGCGATCATAGATGATAGTTCGCTGATATGACAATACAGTATCGTATTCCAAGGTATTCTTACGGGCATCGAAGTGAAAACCTTCAATTTTCTTCTGGGCAGACTCCAAAGCGCTACTAACAAAGCCGTTTACAATAGGCTGGTCTTCCGGCATGCCAAAGCGAGTCATCATAGACTTGAGGCGTTCTGAACCAAAGACGCGCATCAGTTCGTCTTCGAGGGACACATAAAACTGGGTCTGGCCGGGGTCACCCTGACGTCCACTACGACCTCGGAGCTGATTATCAATACGGCGCGCTTCATGACGCTCGGTACCGATAACAAACAATCCACCGAGTTTCTTAACCTCTTCCTGTTCTTCTGGAGTTGATGGCGTACCACCCAAAATAATGTCGACACCACGACCGGCCAAGTTGGTAGCAATAACAACATTGCCCTTTTTACCAGCTTGAGCGATAACGGAACCTTCATTTTCGTGATTCTTGGCATTCAATACCTGATGTGGAATACCTGCACGTTTTAGATAGGCCGCCAACAGTTCGTTCTTTTCAATAGAGACAGTACCGATCAATACTGGCTGACCTGTGGCATTGAGCTCCTTAACCTTTCGAGCAATAGCTTCAAACTTACCGTTTTCGGTCTGGAAGATCTGGTCATGATGGTCGATACGCTGTATGGGACGATTAGTAGGAATAGTAACTACGCTCAAGCCATACACTTTCATGAACTCTTCCTCACTGGTCTTGGCGGTACCAGTCATACCAGAAAGCTTTTCGTACAGCTTAAAGTAGTTTTGGTATGTGATAGATGCCACGGCACGAGTTTCCTGCTCAACCTTCACGCCTTCCTTTGCCTCAATAGCCTGGTGCAATCCTTCTGACCAACGACGTCCTGGCTGCATGCGGCCAGTAAAGGTATCGACAATGATTACCTCCCCGTCCTTAACCACATAGTCCTTATCCTTGATAAAGAGCGCTCGGGCGCGAACCGCTGTTTCAAGGTAGTGAGCATACTTAATGCCCTTTTCGGTATACATGTTTTCAATACCAAGCATTTTTTCAGCCTTGGTAATACCATCATCAGTCAATGTGATCGCCTTAAGCTTCTCATCAACAGTAAAGTCCTTTTCTGGCTCCATCTTGTTGGCGATGTCGCGAACGGTCTTGTAGAGCGCTTCTGACTCTGCGATGGCAGAGGAAATGATCAATGGCGTACGTGACTCATCGATCAGAATAGAGTCCACTTCATCGACAACGGCAAAGTAATGATCGCGCTGCACGATTTCCTCTTTTGTATTTACGAGGTTGTCACGAAGATAGTCAAAACCGTACTGACTGTTTGTACCGTATGTAATGTCTGCTTGATAGGCTTCCTTGCGAGTAACAGGACGGAGGAACTGCTTGATAACTTTGAATGAACCTTCCTCATCGCGCTCCTCATCAAGCTCCTGATGCGTAGGGTCGTATACGAATGATTGGTTTTGATCATTAATAATACCAACGGAAAGACCGAGGAAATTATAAATCTGACCCATCCATGTTGCGTCACGACGTGCCAAGTAGTCGTTAACAGTGACAACGTGTACACCGCGGCCAGCAAGTGCGTTCAAATATACTGGTAATGTTGCGACCATAGTCTTACCTTCACCGGTACGCATTTCTGCAATCTTACCTTCGTGCAAAACCATACCACCAATAAGCTGCACGTCGTAATGACGCTTATTCATAGTACGTTTTGCCGCTTCGCGAACGAGCGCAAATGCTTCAGGCAAAATGTCATTCAAGGTTTCGCCTTGAGCCAATCGGGCCTTGAGCGCTTCCGTTTCTAGCGGAAATTGCTCGTCCGTAAGACCAGTCAATCGTTCCTCCAATTGGCCTATTTTTTGAGCCTTACTCTGGTAGCCTTTTACCTGTCCGCGGTCAAATAATGATTGTAGTGAAAATGCCATAGGTCTGTACTATAGCATTTTTAGTGCCTTTTTTCCAGTCACCCCAAAATCACAAAAGCCCCGAGAGGGGCTTTTGTGTAAGTGGAAAGAGAGTGTAGAAAAAGATTATTTCTTTTTCTTTTTAGCAACCTTTTTCTTTGGAGCTGCCTTCTTTGTAGCCTTCTTAGCTACCTTCTTTGCAACCTTCTTCTTGGCTACTTTCTTTTTTGCTGCCATAAAATGTAAGTTATGTTTACTGTTAATCTTCGGTGATGATCGACCACATATTGTGATAACGCGTTATCATCACTCGTACCTTAATTATCTCGCGTGCAACACATGCATGCAAATAATTTGTAACAAAAACTGTGGATAACTCACTTTTTTTTAAATGCAAATTGTTTGCGTTTAAAAAAGATTAATGATGCATCGCTACAAAAATAAATAATATGTCTGCGGGTTTTCGTTGCATTGAATAAGCACAGCAATTTTGGTCCTCGACAAATTATTTATTTTGTAGCTTGCATGGCAAATGCATGAAATATTTTAGTAAGGACATTAACAGCTGCAGCTATTCCACGCAGCGAAAACCCGCAGCAAAATATTTCATGCATTTGCCATTAATTAAGCTTGTGCTATCTCATAATATCCGTATACTAGCCTTGTTGTACCGAATGATCGCTGCATTCATGCAGAGGAAAGTCCGAACACACTTCGTTAAAAAGCGAAAAGATAGTGGGTAATGCCCATCGTGCGCAAGCATAGGACTGCGAACAGTGACGAATCCCTTTAGTGGGAGTGAAACGGCTAAATGTCTATCCGTGTGCAAGGCCGTGTCCCGAGAGCAATCGAAGGAAGTGCTGCTATAGGTGCTTGGTAACAAGCATCACAGATAAATGATCACTAAAACAGAATTCGGCTTACGAGTACAACATAATGAAAAAACACCTGTAAAGGTGTTTTTTCTTTTTCTATTTATGCTTCACAGGTTAGACATTCTGTCTCTTGTGCAACAATGACTACCTTAGGTTTCTTTGTTTCTATCTCCTGCATCTTCTTTCGGCCGAATTGCTGTGCGGCGTTCATACTGTGCTGGTAGTAGAGTGTCTTGATTCCCTTCTCCCATGCGTAAAGGTAGAGTGCATTCAATTCCTTTACCGGCATTGTTGGGTCAATCATGATGTTGAGTGACTGTGCCTGGTCAATGTACTTCTGACGTGTTGCCGCCTGTTCGATGATAGCCTTCTGGTCAATTTCACTAAAGGTACGGAATACGCTCTTTTCATGAGCGGTCAATCCATCAAGGTGCTGCACTGAGCCGTCATTGTCACGAATACTGTTCCAGGTGTCTGTAGTATTCATGCCCTTTTCTTCAAGTAAGGCTTCGAGCGTTGGATTCTTGATAGTAACCTTCATCTTGTCCACGTCCTTAACGAATGCGTTAGACATCAATGGTTCAATACTTTGAGATACCTGTCCCAAGATGAATGCAGATGATGTTGTAGGAGCAACAGCAAGCAAGGTAGTATTTCGGCGACCATAACCTTTCAATACTTCTGGTTCACCATATTCCTTGGCCATGTCTTCAGATGCCTTGTACGCACGATCTTTGATCAATGAGAATATTTCCTCATTCAAAACTGCAGCTTCAGCACTATCGAATGCAATGTTACTTTCCTGGAGGAATGTATGCCATCCAAGTACACCAAGCCCGAGGGCGCGGTGCTCTTTTGCAAATTTATGTGCACGCTGCATGAAGTAGAATGCTGAACGCTTCTGTTCATCGGCGCTATCACGGAAACTTTCTAGACGATTTACGAAATCGGTAATAACGGTATCGAGGAACATAGCAAGTGTTTCAACTGCATCAGTATCCTTCCATTCATGGTAGTGACGGAGATTGATTGAAGAAAGACAGCATACGAATGAAATATCATCGCCGTTAGGAAGACAGATCTCAGAACAGAGATTACTGTTATTAATTCTCATGCCTTTGTCCTTGTATACGTCAACAGTATTGTTGTTCACGGTATCACTAAAAAGAATGTACGGGTATCCGATTTCTGTTCGGCGTTGAATAACCTTTGCCCAGATGCGACGCTTGTCCTGGTCTCCATCAACCATTTCCTTAAGCCATTTGTCACCTACAGTAACAGCGTAGGTAGACTCCTGAATTGGGTGACCTTCCTTACCAATATTTAAAAATTCTTCAATATCACCATGTTCAAGCGGCAGATACGGCGCAACGTGACCACGACGCACTGAACCCTGACTAACGATGTTAATAAGATTGTCAAAGAGTTCCATGAAGTGCACAGCACCTGAAGAATGGCCATTATCTTTAATGATGGAACCGCGAGGACGCAAGCCCCCAAAGAACGCTGATGTCCCACCACCATACTTGGTCATCATGCCAACCTCAGCATGGGTGTAGAGAATGCGAGACATATCATCGGCAACATAACTACCAAAACAACTGATTGGAAGACCTCGTTCCATACCGTAGTTTGACCATACAGGAGACGCAAGAGAATAAAAGCCACGAGACATATAATCGTAGAACTTGTCAGCAAAGCCAGGCTTGTTAAGATGACGCTCTGCAATTTCCGCAATCTCACGGATGCGTTCTTCGGCAGTCATGTCTCCCACGAGGTAGCCTTTTGCTAAAAATTTTCTACTTGTTTCATTTAACCAATACATATGTTCTTAATTTAATTCTTTATTAAAAGAGGTCATCGCTCGTAATGCTCTTGTTCTTTTTGTTGTAGTTAATCGACTTTTTGTTGAAGAAGTCTCCGTGTTTTGTGGCAATAACTTCGTCATAAAACCAATCTGACTCTTTGAGAAGCTGCTCATCGGTAGTGAAGATTTTCTTGATACCGATACTGTGCAGTGAGTTATTGAATCGTTGCTTGATGAACTCTATGACAGCGGCTTTGGATATGAATTCGATTTCCCCTTTTTCAAATATCCATTCTACTACCTGTTGTTCTGACTCGAAGGCTTCCTCACACATCTTGATGACTTGTTCCTCGAACTCTTCGTCAAACCAGTCTGGATGCTCTTCCTTAACTATCTTTATGATATCGATTCCAAACAAGCCGTGTATCTGTTCCTCCTTTGAAGTTGCCTCGACTGCATTTGATATGCCCTTGAACAAGTTCTTGTGCTTGTTAAACGACATCATTATCAGGAACTGTGAGAAGAGTGACACGTGCTCGGTAAACAATGAGAACAAGAGAATGGATTGGCTATAGTCTCGGTTATCCTCACTTTTGGCATTGGATAAGGCTCGTTCTAAATAGTGCACTCGCTTTATAAGAGCAGGTATCTCGTCTATTTTATTGAAGGCATCATTGAGCCCCAGTATTTCGAGCAAGTGAGCATATGCGTCAGTGTGTCGCACTTCACTTTCAGCAAACGTAGCGCCGACTGCACCAACCTCCGGTTTGGGCATTTTCTTATAAATGTCTCCCCAAAATGTCTTGACTGCTACCTCTATCTGCGCGATAGCAAGCATGGTGTTTTGGATGACATTGCGCTCTTTCTCATCAACATTAACCTTGAAGTCCTGGACATCGCCAACAAAGTTAAACTCGGTATGGATCCAGTATGAATGGCGGATGGCACTGACATATTCATAGAGCTCCGGGTATTCGTAGGGCTTCAAAGACAGTCTTTTCTTGAAAACGTCTCGCTTACGGTCCTTGTTTCGCTCTTCACGATACAGAATGTATGCTCTTGCCACTTCAAAGTCCCCTTTGCGGGCAATCTCACGTTCAACAACGTCCTGAATGTTTTCAACTGTAGGAATGTTTTTCTCGTCGTAGGTGTGTTCCAGTATCACCATGACACGGTCACCCAGTATAGATAGAGAAATCTCATCAATAGGCGTACCTTCAGCCGCATATGCCTTCGCAACAGCGTTTTCGATACGTGAACGATCAAAATCAGCAACTGATTCGTCTCGTTTTCTGATGAGGGTTACTGCCATAATGCACTTAGTATACAAAAAAGTCGGGGTGCATCATATTGTTGGCAAGCATTTTCAATGGTAACAAAATAAAAAAAATGTATTGTAAAGAAAAATTTTGATAGAGCCTTTAATGAAAGTCTCTGAGCATGACGACCTGTACAACCGCAAAAAATCTTAAAAATAATTAATGCGAAAGTGTGAACGTTTGGCCCACTGTAAGGTTGTGAGCTGTGGAAAAACCAGCGTTTACTTCCACTACGTACTGCACGGGCTGTGAAGGATAGAAGACTTGAGGATACGTTGAGGCAGCAACGTTAGGAGTAATGGTTACGATCTGCATCTTTGCATTCAGCCATATGAAATCAAGTGCGTAATTCATATCTTTCATCCAAAAACCGTATATACCTGGATTTTGAAAGACAAACAGCATACCGTTGTCCTTGGGTAATGACGTTGTATCTGAAAGACCCTGCTGTCGAGTAGCATCAGTGCTGGCAATGGTTACCGGAATAGACAGGGAGTCTGAACGCAGCACGCCGACGGCGTGCTGCTTAAAATGTAAAAGGAGCAAACCACCAAGGCTTGCTCCTATTACTATGATTAGTATAAAAATTGTATAGCGAATGCTTTTGGACATAAAATCATCTTTCTATTGTCTCAGTCTACCATTAATATGCTCTATAGAATCATACTAATGGATTTTCGTACCATAACCTTGGTACAAGGAGTATATATTAAGTCATATACCAAAACCGTATGTTTGATTGCTCAAGCATAATCAACCGTTTCAAATTCTTTACCGAAGTAAAGACATCATCTCAATTTGAGTTAATCCACGACCAGCTTCCGCTAGCCGTGCCTTGTTACGACTTATTCCCTGTCACCGATCTTACCGTAGTCCCTCCTTGTGGAGAGCCTTCGGGTACTACCGGCTCCCTTGAATTGACGGGCGGTGAGTACAAGACTCGAGAACGTATTCACCGCAGTTTGGCTGACCTGCGATTACTAGCGATTCCAGCTTCAAGAAGTCGAGTTGCAGACTTCTATCCGAACTAGGGCTATCTTTGAGGGTTGGCTCCGGATCGCTCCATTGCATCCCATTGTAATAACCATTGTATTATGTGTGTGGCCCAAGATATCAAAGGGACATGCTGACCTGGCGTCATCCTCGCCTTCCTCCCAGCTTGAAACGCGCTTCATTTTGTTCGCGCAATTTTTAATTTAAAATTTAGAATTTTTAAACAATTTTTAATGAATCAATTTTTAAATTAAATCATTTAGTCATTGTTTTTTAAATTTTAAATTAAAAACTTTAAATTTCGCACGAAGTGCGCTTTAAGCTGGGC
>JARIGO010000025.1 GCA_029288805.1 Candidatus Nomurabacteria bacterium | reverse complement strand
CCCCTTCCCCTATCCGAGCCTATTCAAGCGCCTCCCTATGCCCTTGCTCTCTATGATTACGGCAACGCAATAGTGCGACAAGCCGTATGGGAATTAAAATATCAACGCAAAAGTTCCGTTATGAAAATGCTAGTAATGGATAATCCTGCACTATATATAGAATGGACCGAACCGATCTATATAGTTCCCGTACCCCAGCATTACACCAAAACCATTGCTCGAGGATTTAATCAAAGCGAAATCATAGCCAGATGGATGACCAACTCTATTCCTGGCAGCACGTATTACCCTGTATTACGAAAAGTTAGAAGAACGGAAGCGCAGTCTCACACCATCAGTCGCACCCAGCGGCAGAAAAACTTAAAACATTCCATGACCGTAAAACACGGCCAGGAACTTTCTCGAACTGCACTATATATACTAGTAGATGACGTTATCACTACCGGCAGCACCGTATACGAAGCCAGCCGCGCATTACGCGCGGCTGGTGCAAAACATATTCGAGCTATTGCAGTAGCGCATGGATACGCGCCACACTAGCTATCGCTGCAAGTCTATCTTTACCTTTATCAGTTCACCGAGCATTTCAATCATCTGCTGCGTGTCTTCCTTGGAAATATTGTCATTGTAAGCAAACTGAGAAAAGCGACGAAGGAATACTTGGTAGAGGTCGTTGAAATATAGTGCGAGCTCTGCCTTGGTAGTATCTTCAGGAGCATCGTGCAGTACGGCAAACTTTTCAATGCTAGAAAGGTTTGAGAAACATGAAGGGACAATAGGAATCGTGTACTGTTTTGTAGTCATAATTAATACTCTGCTTCTATGCTTATAAATGAATCCTTTCCGATCACGACATGATCCACCAAAGGAATGCCGATGATCTTCCCTACTTCGATGATATGGTTGGTGATATCAATATCTGCCTGACTTGGCGTGGTAATGCCTGAAGGGTGGTTGTGCGCCAAGACCACTACTGCCGCACCGTGTTCAATAGCAGGTTTAAATACTTCGCGAGGATGAATGAGGTTGCCGTTGATAGTACCGATAGAGATCACTTCATCATGCACAATGCGGTGGTGGGTATCAAGATAAATACCACGCAGATGTTCCTTGGGAAGATTGCGCATGTCGTACAAATATTCATAGACATCTTTTGCTGTGCGAATAACCTGAGGACCGTGGGCACTCTTTTCAAAGAAGCGACGGCCAAGCTCGGCACATGCAACGATTTGTACGGCCTTGCCTAATGGGATGTCTAAATCCTTGGCCATTTTTTCTGGATCATGCTGTCCGGCAAGGGCCTTCTGACCATAGTCCTTAATAATGCGAGAAGACATATGCAAAACGTCTTCTTTCTTGGTGCCAGTACTAAGCACTACAGCCATCAGTTCCTGCACCGACAAAGACGCCGGTCCATACTTCACCAACTTTTCCCGAGGCTGATCATCGGTCGGCATGTCCTTAATCTTGAAGGTATATTTCTTATTGCTGATTTCCTGAGGCAATACGTCATCAAGCATAAAGTCACTGGACACAATTTTGTATGAAGTAGTCATACCTGAATTGTAGCATACCCCTTCCGGCCATTTTCACCCCCAAACGTGAATAATTATGCCTTTTTCTTTATTAAAAATTGATTAGTGCTGATAGACAATCAACGCTGAACCGGCAAAGATCAAAATGGCGCCAATGACAAAATAGACGTTTGGCGTAGCTTTAAAAAAGAAGTAGCTAAACAACACGACAAAGAACGGGTACATTATTTCAATGATGGAGGCTGAGGATGCTCCGAGCGTTTTGATGCCGCAAAAAATAAGGAAGTTCGCAACACCTGCCAATAGAATGGAGATGAGCATTAACTCAATATTAATTTTCCCGGAATGAAGCACCTGCTTCAGCGAATGACGTTCATAAAAAAGAAATGGCAGCATGATCAACGCCGTAACAAGCGAATCAATAAACAGTAGCAGTAATGGCGATGTAACATCAAGCACCCGCTGATCGATACAGTACACCACTCCCCACACGATAGCTGCTCCAAAGGCGTACAAGAATCCTATATTCATGGAATTATAATAACATACTGATTATTTTTCAGAATTTAGCTTTTCATCTATTTCAGCCATCAGTTTATCTATACGATCAACCAGTACACGATCTGGTATGTTTACTGCAAGGTCGATAGTTTCATTAAGGATGTCCCACGCTTCCTCTAGATAACCAGCCTCGATGCAAGCTTGCGCTATAGTAATTTCATTTTCAGCTCGAGCTGTGCAAACTTCTTCCCTGTTTGTAATTGAATCTGCTGATTCACGGACCTGATCTACCCAATTACCAAATAATTCTCGTGTAGTCTCATCTTCTATTCCATAATCCTTCAAACGATTAATGACTTCCTGCCTATCAATCGGTGCTTTTTCTGAACTGTTTAAATGGTTTTCCATATTTAAATTATACCATTTTTATTTCCTTGATATTCTCTATCGTAATCCACGCTGCGGGAGCACCGAATCCTTTTTTATCGATGTTGAACGGTTTTGCAATTACTTTTGGTTTTTCCAGAAAAATGAGAATGCAGTAGTTTGAAACCTTGGCCGCTTTTTCTAGCTCATCTTTTGACAGCCCAATACTCTTGGCATACTTTTCAACAACTTCTTTCTTGAAGCAAGGCGTCAAGATAAAATTAAACTCAAGAACATGCGTAACAGTGGCCTGAGCCGTAATGGGGTCACCGGAATTTTTAAAGTAGACAATGTCCCCTTTTGCAATATAACCCCAGGGTGCACGTTTGGTTTTATACCAGCGAGATTCAATGGTTTTTTCTCCATTCAGAATCTTAGGGATCATATCCCAGGACTTTTTCATGATAGCGACATGATGCATGGTATAATTATGCCATTACTATCATAAGAATTTAAAACATGGAAAATAATAACAACCCAAAGAATGATCACCGCATGTGTGATTGGTGTGGAAATGAATACGGTCGCAAGTACCGATGGTGGAGATTGATTCTTGCTATCCTTATTGGACTCTTTATCTTCCTTGCCGGAATTGAAATTGGACAGATGCGCATGGCTAACTATGGCATTGGTGGACACATGATGCACCGACATATGTACAACGGAGGATATGGTATGGATGATCAGGAATACGGACCACAAGGGACAACTACCATTGTTGTTCCTTCTAACCAAACCGCACCAGCAGGCGCTATGACAAATGTTAATCCAGGCGGTCCAATGATCCCTGCGACTGGTACAACTACTCCAACAGCTCAGTAATTCGGAATGAAAAGGCCCCTCACTACGTGAGGGGCCTTTTATTGTACTCTTTCATATATATAGTATGATGTCCTAGTACAAATATTGGAGACGTGTCAGAGCGGTCTAATGTACCTCTTTGCTAAAGAGGCAGGGGCTTTATACCCCCTCGCGAGTTCGAATCTCGCCGTCTCCGCAAAAAAAATAGGCACCCTGTTATAGGGTGCCTATGCTAGTGTTTAAACGCTGACAGATTTCTGCTGTGCATCATGAGATTCCAGCCAACAATGAAATTAATGGCTGAAAAAATGCAGTTGGCAGTGACGTTTACTAGGACAAACAATGTGGCGGCATTCGGACCATGGTCAATGTCCGGGGCACTCCATGCTATCCATGCCAAGGCAATGAAAATCAATAGAGCGACATAGAGTCCTTCTAAAAACAATCTCGAGAAGAGAGAACCTTTTTCAAGGGCTCGTTTGAGGCCGTATAGCAAACCATTATGGGCCAGGACCGTACAGAAACCTATACACATCATAATGTTCAGCCCCCAATCACTCCGATCAGGATTGATACACGCATCAGCGGTCAGAAACACCAGCAGTGCAAATGCTACTTTGCCGGTGATAGAAAAAATATCTTTTTTCATACTACAGTTTTTAATTTTAAATTACTATATGACTTCCAGCAGAAAAGTCAACGGACGCATAAAAGGCCTCGCATATATGCGAGGCCTTTTTATTCCGTATCTCTTACTGACGGCACCAACAGTTCAAGGTATTTGAATAGTACCAATTACCTGGCTGAGTTGGATAGTTGTAAGGGCTGTTATAGATGTACATTGGCTGCGTAACAGTGACGTAGATTGTTGCGCACTGACTGCCTCCGTTACTACTACATACAGTTATTGTCGTACTGCCTGGAGTAGTTCCGTAAATACTGAGAATACTTCCATTGATCGTAGCGTTGGCAATGCCTGAATTATTACTTGTTACATAATAATTGTTGTATCCGTAATATCCATTGTTATATGGGTAGGTGTTATTAGCTCCGTAGATTGTTACTGAGCCAGTGTTGCCCACTGTTACCTGAACATTGCTGTTACTTACACTTAACGGAGTGTTGTAGTAGCCGCCGTTACCGTAGTTGTTGCAAGTGTAGTAGCCATTGTAGTAACCACATGTGCCATTGCCATATCCATTGTTATTACAGTTGTAATTGTACGGATAAGTACATGTATTGTAGTTACCAGTTACAGTGACATACAATGTTGCGCAGCCACCACCGTAGCTTGAACACACGCTGAGTGAGCCAGAGCCTGCGGATTGGCCGTATATGGTAATGACATTACCATTAATGGTGCCGCTTACGATACCGTTAGAACTATTGTTTACATAGTATTGGCTGCTGTAATTATAGTTGTTGTAGTTATTGTATGCGCCATTATAGATGGTAACAGTCTGTGACTGGCCAACAGTGAGACTAACATTTGATTGACTCAAAGAGATCTGACCATTTGTGTACCCGCCATTATTGTTGCATGTGTAGTAGCCGTTGTAGTAACCGCAGTTACCAGTACCGTTGTTGTATCCGTTTGAAGGCCACACCACTGCTGGTGACTGCTGACCATCAACCACTACAATCGCTGATGCTCCGGTTGGAATATTGTATTGATAACTGTTGATAGTACCCGAAAAGTACCCACTGTAGTTTGTGTATCCGATGACACCCGCTCCCATTAATTGATTTCCAGAATAATAGTCCAAGATAACAGATGCATTGGCATCGCCGTATACAGAAACCTGAAGACTGCCTGTGCCATTAGATGTCACGGTCAAACTTGGTGTCATAGCCGAAGCCGTGGTCACCAAAAAGAGCGCCATCACAATGGACAAAACAGGGATAAAAACTGATTTTAGACTAAACTTTTTCATATATATTATTACGATTTAAGGATATAAACCTTACAACCCCCACTATACTCCAAAACCCTGTTTTTTCAAGGGAATGCAGACCTGGTATATTTTCCTCGATTGACTCCTGAAAAGGAGTTTGTTAATTTGAAGAAAAGATAAAAAATGGAATTACAACACTATACTAACGATGCCCTTCTTGAGATTTTAGGGTTGTGCACTATTGATGACGAGTTTAAAAAATACCGAAGCACCATTGAAGATGAACTCCGCAGCAGATTGCGCGACCATGCACACAACACCAAGCTCTTTAGTCCCTATGGAATAACCCCTGCCCTCACTAAAACAAAGGCGGATTTTATAAAGTCATTTTCTTAAAACGATACTCCTCATTAAGCAAACGTCACTCATACTCGCAAACGACGGCAGTAACTATAACTGTCCTGATCGCAATTACAGCGATCACCTAAAGAAGTCCGGTGCGTTTATGATTAGGCCTCCACTTTTGTGGAGGCTTTTTTATTAATTTGTTTTTTGCCGACTTTGCGCTATGATATCTTCACAATCCTGGAGGATTGGATGAGTGGTTTAAATCAACGGTTTACTAAACCGTCGGCCCCTAAACAGGCCCGTAGGTTCGAATCCCACATCCTCCGCAGACCAAACTTAATAGAGTCCGATCATGCGGAGGCCGTCAGACCCGAACGGCCACGGAGAAGCCAACGGCCCACGTCAGGCCGCGCCATCCCGCTCTACCGTCCCGTCCGACTAGTCCTCCTCGGCATGGGTCATCCCGAGGATGAGCTTGGCGGTTACTGCGCGTGGCCTTAGCGGCATGGCACCTGTCTCTTATACACAT
>JARIGO010000020.1 GCA_029288805.1 Candidatus Nomurabacteria bacterium | reverse complement strand
CATCCCACGTTGGACGTGGGATGTTGGCGGGATCAAAAAAAGACCCATACCATATGTATGGGTCCTAATACCCTAACTTTTGTAGGGTACAAAATCGTGGGAATGCAACGGTTCGAGTTCCGTACCAATTAACCTGGTTCTTTTTTCGATCAATCTTAATTCATCGTTTGTTAGTGAAGGTACTGCAGTTGTCACCCTGCTTTTTCCTAGCTGATCCTCAATTAGCTCTGCATCAACGTTCCAACTCTTATCAATGTTTTCAAGAGGGAAATTGATGGTTTTTAGCTTTGGAGATTTAAGGTTAATGCCATGTCCAACCTTGTGCACCTCATTCTTTTTTGTCATAAGAACGATGGTTCCATTCAAAAGTTTTATAAATGTTCTCATTCTACTGGTTTTTCTTTCAATCTAATTACAAAACTACATATTGTCAAATATACCCAATAGCCTAAACCTGCAATTTTTAGTACAGTAATATAATGAATAGGAAATCTTTTTTATACAGTTTTCTCATACTTGTGCTTGTGTCAGGCATGTTCACTGGTGTGTATGCACAAACTACAACCAGTACTGATCTCAGCAAGCTCAGTGCACAAGGTGTCGCTATCTACGGTTGGAAGAATGGCAAAGCGACATTGCTCTATGGCAAGAAAGGTAACACGCTTTTTCCTATTGCCAGTCTGACCAAACTTGTCACCGCCAAGGCTGTTGAAACACTCTACCCAGCAAGCAGCGTCTTTACCATGACAGCACCGGCATTTATCGATACCAAAGAGGCGAACCTCAGTGTTGTTACAGGCACCACGCTTAATCGCGACGACATGCTTCGTGCATTGCTCGTGAATTCTACCAATGCTGTTGCCAATCAGTTTGCCATATCTGCAGGAGGTACAACCTTGGTGGATACTATGAATAATTTTTTGCATACCAATCATTACACAACGACAAAATTTGTTAACCCAAGCGGTCTTGATCCAGACAGCAAGGCAGTTTCTCCAAACCGCATGACCCCAAACAACCTGTCATCGCTCATGAGTGACATCTTCACCAAAGATCCATTGCTGACTTCCATTCTTGAGACCAAAGGTGTGTTGCTAACTGACCAGTCAACCGGCAGGCAGATTCAGATCAAGAGTAGTAATGAGCTCAATGCTGATCCTGCATACAACTATTTCATTATTCTTAGCAAGACAGGCAGTACTGACTTGGCACAGCAGGACTTGGCATTCGTTACCAATGGCGGTACTACCTATGACTATGTCATCGTTGTCTTTATGCATTCCAAAAATCGGTATAGTGACGGGCAGATCATTCTTAACTGGTTACAGAACGTATTATCAAACACTCCAAAGGCATGAGGAAAAGTGAGGCTCACAAAAAAACAGCAGTCGTCGTTTTGGTAGCGATACTTATTATGTTTGTCGTTATAGTAAGCAAGCATCCTGCGGTTCGGCCGGTTGCTGTATCACCGACAATTGCTGTTAAACCGGCGGTGATACCCCAACAGCCCGCAAAGCCTCTTGCGTATCACACCGTAACAGTTGCCACCGCAGATCCCGCTGGTGAATTGGCGACAGCTGTGGGTGCAAACAATGTGCAAACGGTACTCGAGATCAATCGCATTGATGCTGCAGACATTCCAAAGGGAAGAACATTAGTCGTACCGGATAGCTTCAGTGATATGGCCGCACTGTCACCATTTCCTGCAACGCTTTCAGAAGCCACAGATATTCCAAAGCTCATGATGGTGTCATTACAAATGCAGGCATTTGCCATTTATGATTCAGGCAATCTCGTGCGATGGGGAGGAGTAAATACTGGTAAGCAGTCAACGCCAACGCCTGCTCAGTTGTACTTTGCTAACTGGAAAGGCAAGAGTGTAGTGAGTACCGAAGACGACAGTTGGGTACTGCCGTGGTACGTAAACCTGGATAATGACCGAGGTATTTCCATGCATCAATATCAGCTTCCCGGATATCCTGCCAGCCATGCCTGTGTTCGCATGCTCGAACAGGACGCAGAATGGATATATAACTGGGTAGATCAATGGAAGGTTTCCGAAGACGGGCAAACAGTACTCGCGCATGGTACCCCTGTTCTTGTATTTGGAACATATGCGTACGGCAGAACCGCTCCATGGAAAAAACTTCCTACTAACCCTGCTGCTACGACGTTATCTTCTGATGCACTTAATGCAGTTATTTCAGATAATAAAGGATCATTGTAAAAATGGTGATTACAAAAAATCGCTGACACACGACGTGTGTCAG
>JARIGO010000017.1 GCA_029288805.1 Candidatus Nomurabacteria bacterium | reverse complement strand
CCCGCTATGCGGGCGCCTTTTGCATTTCAGATATTACCACGTGTTTCCAGTATTGGTACCTGTGTTGGTGTTAGTATTTGTGTTTGTATACGTAACACCTGTATTGATGTTTGTATTCCCTGTGTAGTTAGGATTAGTTTCAATTACGCCAGTATTGTTGTTTGGGTAATTGTAGTATCCAGTGTTAGTAGTAGGGTAGTATGTCTGCTGAGCAGGAACGAAGTATGGCCCAAGGTTCTGAGAACCTGTATTGGCATAGGTATTGGTATTAGACAATCCCTGTACGTAGGTGATGTTGTTGTTACTGTTAATAGTATTATTACTATTAACAACGTTACCATTGTTTGATACTCCGCCACCATATAGTGATGAAGTCGGCATGCCTGAAAGTCCTAGTGCAATGGCATTGTTCAAACCAGCGATGTTTGAGTAATAATCGTATGATTCGTTAGGGTAAAAATTTTGTGCGTTATAAGGGATATTTGGTGTTCGTCCGTACGTATTTGTTGGATAGTAAGAAGCATTAGCTTTTGACGCACCAAGCGCAAAGCCTGCAACTGCTACTACAACAATCAGTATTCGGGCTGTTTTCATACTTGTTTTCATAGCCCTATATTTATCACACATATGCATTTTTGTCAATACATGGCTTGATCTGATAGGAGTTATCCACACATGAAATACTTGCATGTGAACGATTGTTCACATATACTAAAAATATAATTATTAAGGAGTAATTATCAATAAATATATGTCACGAAATCAATACATCACATCACTTGAAAACCAATTGGCAAAGCTCAACGAAAAGATCGACGCCAAGATCATGCGCGGTCTTGAATACCGAGCTGAATCACGCCAGCACAAGATGCTGCTTCAGAAACTTCGCGGTCAGAAGAAAGTCAGCCTCTTCTCATTATTTGCATAACATACACTGTCATGAAAACTACTCCATTCCAACAAGCACTTAAAAACGAACTCGCTCGTCTTGAAAAGCTGAGCCATGCTCCAAGCATGCAAAACTACAGCCTTATCCGCATGCCTCAGGCTAAGCCTACAAAGAGTCGCCATTTTTTGTTACACTTCTTCAGGTACACACTAAGTTTCTAAGATGGATCAAAACTACAAAGAAAAACTCATATCGTTCTACCAGTCAAAGCGACGCATGCCGACATATTCTGAAATGATGTCGCTCTTTGGTTTCAAATCCAAGAATGCCGTATATCGAGTTGTGACCAAACTTATCGCCGCAGGCATTGTGACCAAGGACAAACTTGGCAAGCTTATCCCAAGCAGCGGCTTCGATGAAATCCCTATGGTTGGTCTTGTGAAAGCAGGTCTGCCAGCTCCAGGCGAACTGCTCACTGACAGCTTGAACATTGAAGAATATCTCATTCCCAAAAAAGCTTCGACATATCTCTTTGAGGTGGACGGTGATTCCATGATAGAGGAGCATATTGCAGATGGCGACATCGTCATTGCAGAACGCACCAATACTGCAAAAGACGGCGAGATAGTCATTGCGCAAGTAGACGGGGAGTTCACTATGAAATATTTGCGTAGCAAAAACGGAAAGCTATGGCTTGAACCGGCAAACAAAAACTATAAGCCAATCTACCCTGAGTACGAATTGAAAGTTGTTGCAATCGTACGAAGTGTTATCAGAAAGTATTAAAAAGCCGAGTCCTAAGACTCGGTTTCTGTTTGTTGGATAAGCTGACGTTCTTGTTCGTACGTTTTTTTTCTTCGTTTTAATTCACGATGAACCACTCCGGTAAGAAAATGAAATGTGGCGCAAAATATTAACACAAAGATTGTGGCAGCATTGGTACTAAGAGCGATTACCAACACTCCAAAAATAACAGTACAAAAGACGCATAGTTTATGCCTGATTCGCAGTTTTTTCCATTTTTTAAATTGTGACAACAGCAAGGTTGGGGCTTTGCTGTGTTTTTTCATAGTGTAGTGTATGTAAAGATGTTTAATCTTATTAAAACATTGCATCGTGTCTTTTAGCAAATACTTTTTCCACAATCATGCTATAATCCGGACACTTTTATCGTATATGTCAAAAGAAGCAACAATAGTACGCTTTGACGGCGTGTCATTCGAATATAGCGCCACAAAACCCATTCTCGATGAGGTCACATTTTCTATTCGCAGAGGAGCGAAACTGACACTGATGGGCCAGAATGGTGCCGGCAAAAGTACCATCTTCAATCTGCTTACAGGTGCCTATGAACCGGAGGACGGTATCATTAATATAGTAAAAGGTGCGACAGTTGCCACTGCGCGACAGGTCATTCCTCGTGAGCAGATGGACCTGACCGTACGGGAATACTTTCAGTCACAGTTTAAGGAGACCATCTATGACATTGATCCACGCATTGATAACGTGCTTGAAGTGGTGAACCTGCAGGTTAAGGACGTTCACGAAAAAACCATAAAGAGTTTTTCTGGCGGACAGCAGGCGCGACTGCTCTTGGCATCTGCACTGATTCAGGACCCAGACCTCTTGCTGCTTGATGAGCCGACGAACAATTTGGATACTGCTGGCATTGAGCATCTCACAAAGTTTCTCATTGATTACAAAAAGACCGTGCTTGTTATTTCCCACGATGCAGCATTCCTAAATGCCTTTACTGAAGGCGTCTTGTATCTGGATATTTATACTCGCAAGGTTGAACAGTATGTCGGGGACTACAACGACGTAGTGAAGGATATCTCCATTCGTATAGAAAAAGAAAATATGAAAAACGCCATGCTTGCCAAGGAAATTCAGGCAAAAAAGGAAAAGGCCAATCAGTTCGCATACAAGGGTGGCCAAATGCGTCTTGTAGCAAAGCGCATGCGCGAAAAAGCGGAGGAGCTTGAAGAGGATATCGTTGACGTTCGTAAGGAAGACAAGACCATCAGACCATTTACCATACCGTTTCAGCAGAATATTGTTGGTGAGCTCATACACATCACCTCTTTCAGTATCTTAAAAAATCACAAAGTCGTTGAACGCAAAGCGGCTATTTCATTGAAGAAAAATCAGCACCTTCTACTCAAAGGTCCAAATGGTATTGGTAAAAGTACATTGCTTGAATCCATTGCTACTGGCACTGCCAAAGGCTCACAGATTAGTAAGGATGTTCGCGTTGGATATTATCGACAGGACTTTTCAACGCTGGACTTCAATGACACGGTGTATGAATCCTTGAAGAAGGCTATGGCTAGTTCTGGTTTGCGCCCCAATGAAGAGCGCTTGCGATCAGTAGCGGCAAACTTTCTCATCACCAGTGACGTTATCAACACTCGCATCGGCAGTCTTTCTGAAGGGCAAAAGGGCATGGTGGCATTTGCAAACTTGGTATTGATGGAACCAGGGCTGTTGATTCTCGACGAGCCCACAAACCATATCAACTTCCGTCACCTGCCAGTCATTGCCAAGGCATTGAGTGCCTATACTGGTGCCATGATATTGGTGTCACACGTACCGGAATTCGTGCATCAGATTCGTATTGATGAGATATTAGATTTGGATAAATAATATGGACAAGTATGACGTCATTGTAATAGGCGGCGGGGCATCTGGCTTGATGGCGGCAGGACGAGCAGGAGCATTAGGAAAACGAGTATTGGTTCTTGAGAAAAATCTGAATGCCGGTGAGAAAATTCGCATCAGTGGTGGCGGACGATGCAATATTACGAACGCCGAAGAGGACACTCGTACATTTTTGAAACACTACAAATCAGCTGAACAGTTTTTGTATTCTGCATTTGCGCAATTCAGCAATAAAGACACGTTTACTTTTTTTGAAGGACTGGGCTTGCCATTAGTGGTGGAGGCTCGCAAGCGTGCATTTCCATATACGCAAAAATCCATTGATGTGTTCAAGGCATTAGAGCGATATATGAAGGCAGGAAATGTAACAATAATGACTGGTACTGAGGTAACACGTATCGAGTCTAAAGAGCCAGGTCTTATAACAAGCATTGTAGCCGGAGGCAAGACCTATGCAGCAAAGACCTATATTTTAGCGACTGGTGGCTTATCTCATCCCGAAACAGGGTCGACAGGTGACGGATTCAAATGGCTGAAAGATTTGGGCCACACCATCAAAAATCCGACGCCGACTATTGTGCCATTGGCAGTACGAGAGTCATGGGTCAAGAATCTTTCCGGTGTATCGCTTTCATTTATGAAAATTTCTTTTTACCTAGACGGGAAAAGAAAGTTTTCCAAGACAGGAAAGTTGCTCTTCACGCACTTCGGACTTTCTGGTCCGTTGATTTTGAACAGTGCAGGAGAAGTGTCTGACTTGCTGCAGGCAGGAAAGGTTACTGCCACTATCGACGCATATCCTGATACTGACCATGGAGCACTGGACGATAAGATCATGGCAGTATTTGATGCAAATAAAAACAAACTGCTAAAAAATATTTTTGATGACATCGTGCCGCATGGCATGATCGACGCAGTATTTTCATTGCTGCCACATCTCGACAAGGAAATAAAAGTGCATAGCGTGACCAAAGAGCAGCGCAAGGAATTGGTAAACCTTTTGAAAGCCTTGCCAATGACCATTACCGGTCTGATGGGCTTTGACCGTGCAGTCGTTGCGGACGGCGGTATTCCTCTGACAGAAATGGACATGAAAACCATGCGCTCAAAATTCATTTCAAACCTCTTCATCACCGGCGACCTTTTGCATATCACTCGTCCTTCCGGCGGCTTTTCACTGCAGCTGTGCTGGACAACAGGGTTTATAGCGGGGAGTAACGCATAAAAAAGATCGAGTCCCAAACTGCCAATTATGGAATTTATTTATAAAAAGAAAACCCCTTCATCGTGATGAAGGGGTTTGATTTTGGTCTCTTGGATCCTCTTAGGTTAGAAACCGCAAAACGTTCGAGGGTTTTCTGTATTCTTTTGAAATGGAGGCCGAAAACATCGCCTTCCAAAGAAAAAAGAGCTTAAGCTAAGCTCTAGGTTAATAGTAGCACTTTAATTACTTATTGTCAAGTATTAAGGTTCCAGCATCGTCCCAAGCAGCCAGCTCTAAGTTTTCAAATAAAAAAGTCACTCCTATGATGAGAGTGACTTTATGCCGTACTGGTTGTACAGCATCTTGAATTGCTCGATGAGATTCTTATATCCCTTTTCCTCGACAATGTTCCAGGCGTCTTGATACTCGTGGAACGTGTAGCCATTTGGAGGATTGATGTCCTGCTCTAACAAGTCTGGCCGATTCAATATGTCGAGATAGATATACTTTAGTGCCGCATGCACGATCACATGGCTTTGTGTTAGGTAGGGTAAGCCGGGGGCAAGCTTCATGTTCATGCCGAGCTTGAACTTATTTCCTTCAGAAAGCCTATGGATAAGCTCGTGGGTCAGCTTCATAATAAATACATTCTCGGTGTAATTGCATGACAGGATCAGCGGATTGCTAAATCCTCGCGGGTTCTTGTTTACGATGTAAACCTCGATTATGTTTTCATAAAACTCGACATCGAAGAATGTAACAATCCCTTCAAGGATAGCGGGTCCGTACTTCTTCCATATTTCCTTGTACCGTTCCACATGTGCCATCACTGCTTTTTCTGGCAGGGGAGTCCACGGCTGGTAATTCATGTCTTTCCATTGTGGGTCATTTTGCGTATAGCAGATGAAGATGGGGTCGAGAATCTTGCTGTAGGTAATTTTTATTTCAGGCAGCTTCATTTGTTAATTTTTCATTACAATACAATTTAAAATATAGTATGTCAAATAAAAAGAACCAGCGTAATTACTGGTTCTGGATTCAGATTCGGCGCTTCAATATATCCTTAATGAAGTTGTCTAGTTCCTCTGGCTTCATTTCTCTCCTTGCAAGGTCTAGTTCGAAGACGAGAGCAGCAAGGTGCTCCTTGTTCTTTTGTGATCTCCGAAACGCTTCAAATACTGTTTGAGAAAAGTACTTTGGAAAGCTCTCTATGATGCTTCTTATCTTCGGCTCGGTTTCCTTAGCAAAGCTCTCAAGAAAATAGTTTCCTTCGATGAACTCGTGAAAGAGTGTGTATCGGAATTCTGGCGTTGAACATTCCTTGTGGGTCAGGAATACCATCACCGTTTTGCTGGGCTGATGGGTGAGGCATAGCCCAATCGTAAACGGTTCAGGCGTCTTCCATGCAGTCCAGATGAATGGTAAGGTCAAATATTGTATGAGATACCCGTCAATAGTGAGTTCCTTTTTCCTCGAGTGTTTCCATAGGAAGTGCAAG
Organism: Candidatus Nomurabacteria bacterium; assembly: GCA_029288805.1. Lineage (GTDB taxonomy): Bacteria > Patescibacteriota > Minisyncoccia > Phycocordibacterales > UBA9973 > UBA4124. Next base: position 63,478 of record JARIGO010000017.1, on the reverse strand, counting down.
AATTTATTGCGAAGTTGCCATAATTCTTTCTTTATTTTTGAAGAAACTTTCATTGGTTGTATTTTTAAGTTTTTCTGAATACTACTTTTTGGCACTATTTTGTCAACAAAACTCTTTGTCGGCAATTCCGTGGTAAAATAAGGAAATGCCGGAAACAACTTCAAAAACATTCTTCAGTAGATTTAGCCGTAAGACGATTATATGGAGCTCAATAGGGATTATTGTGTTGATTTTTATTGTGTATTCTATTGTTAAGCCAAAAAATTCTAATTATCAATATGTACAGGTCACACAAGGACCAATCACCGAAACTGTTGCGGTAACGGGAAGTACCACGCCAACTTCTAGTGTGGCATTAGGCTTTGGCAGCAGTGGCACTATTGCCTCAACAAGTAGCGCGGTAGGTCAGGTTGTTACCAAAGGCCAAGTCTTGGCTCGACTCAACACCAGTGACCTAAACGCTCAGATCAAACAAGCGCAGGCCAACTTGGCATTGGAGGTTGCCCAGGGTCAGAGTACGACAGTAAACGTGTCAGACGTGCAAAAGCAACAGGACGTGCTTGTTGCCAACGCATATCACACATTGCTTTCAAGTGATCTTCAGGCAGTACCCAACGATGTTAGTACTACTGAAGCCGCACCGACTATTACTGGAAGCTATACCGGCGGCCCAGGAGACTATGTCATTCATATGTATCCGTCCGGCGCTACGTCAGGAGAATCTTTTTCCGTTACAGGCCTTGAAAACGTGCCTGGTATGCAAGCCAGCATGAACCCAGTACCGCTTGGTACAAAAGGTCTCTACATCCAATTCGCAGACAGCAACTTAACAAGTTATGGCAATACAGTGTGGACTGTTTCTATTCCTAATACCAAGTCTGCCGTTTACACCACAAATGAAAATGCATACCTCGCAGCACAAGCTAACCGCGAGAAAGCCATTGCCGATGCGCAGGCTCAGATTTCAAATACTTCAGGCTCCAGCGTGACACAGGCTCAGATACAAAGCGCCCAAGCCGCACTGCAAGCTGCGGAAGCGGGTTTGCAAAATGCAGAAATAGTAGCGCCAATCAGCGGCACTATTACACAGTTCGATGCTAAGGTAGGGCAGTTTGCTTCGCCTAATACGCCGTTAGTGTCTATCATCTCAAGCAATGCGTTTGAAGTTGATGCATTGGTTTCTGAAATCGATGTAGGGAAGATTGCCATAAACAATAAGGTCTCAATGACACTCGATGCCTTTCCTGGAGAAACCTTTACTGGCACAGTCTTTTATATTGATCCTGCTCAAACTACTACGAATGGCGTAGTGGGCTACAAGATAAAAGTAGCATTTGATACCAGCGATCCTCGCATGAAGAGTGGCTTAACTGCGAACCTTACTATTACTACCAACCACAAGGACAATGTATTGCTATTGCCACAATACGCTATTCTACAAAATGATAACGGAACATTCGTAGAGACCGTTGAAAACAAGGTTGTGAAGGACATACCAGTAAAACTTGGATTACAGGATGAGAATGGTAACGTAGAAATTATTTCCGGCGTAACAGCAGGAGAGCAGGTGCTTAATATCGGCTTGAAAAAATAATGATTGACCTCAAGGACCTGACAAAAGAATATCAGGAAGAAGACACACCGACTCAGGCATTGCGAGGCATTACCTTTTCAATTGAAAAAGGGGAGTTTGTTTCTATCATGGGACCAAGTGGTTCAGGTAAGTCGACATTACTTCATATCTTAAGTTTTCTTGATAGGCCGACAGGGGGCTCGTACAAGTTCCTTGGCAAGAGTATCGATGAGATGAGTGACCATGAATTGGCACAAGTGCGCAACAAGGCCATGGGCTTCGTCTTTCAGTCATTCAACCTCCTTGCTCGTCTCACCGTATATGACAACGTTGAGATTCCACTGTTGTACTCCGACCTTCCTGTTGCTGAACGAAAGCGTCGCGTTGAAGAAGCGGTTGATTCAGTCGGCTTAAAGGAAAAGCTATACGTTGAGACAGGGAAGCTTTCCGGTGGTCAAAAACAGCGTATTGCCATTGCTCGTGCATTGGTAACCGATCCTGATGTTATTTTTGCGGACGAACCAACGGGTAACTTGGACTCCAAATCAGGCTTACAAATTATGGAGATTTTGGATGCCTTGCACAAAAAAGGCCGCACCGTTGTTCTTGTGACCCACGAAACCCAAACGGCGGAATTTGCCAATCGCATGATCTTTATCAGAGACGGTCTGGTCGAAAGCGACAAGCCTATTGCCAAGCATGGTCCAGTAAGAAATTTAAAATAATATGTTATACAAAGACGCTTTCAAAACCGCCATACGCTCTCTCACACACAGCAAGACTCGTACCATTCTTACCATGCTCGGTATTATTATTGGTATTGCTTCCGTTATCATCTTGATGTCCATTGGACAATCCGCTCAGGATCTTATTTTGGGCAAAGTCCAAGGCATTGGATCAAACCTTATTATCATCATTCCTGGAGCACCAAGTAATGGCAAGTTCAGCGCTCCGGCATCTGAGCAGGGAGCGATTATTACGACACTGCAACAGCGGGACGTTGACGCACTGCAAAGAGAACCATCCATTCAAGGAGTGGCTGCGCTTGTAGGAGGGCAAGCCGAAGTGGTATACGGCAACAATGATGCAACGGAAAGTTTCCAAGGCGTGACTGGAAACATGTTTGCAATACGAAACCTCACGGTAGGACAAGGATATCCATTTACTCAGTCAGATGTCGATTCACAAAACCATGTCGTTGTCATTGGTCCGGACTTGGCGACTACGTTGTTTGGCAAGTATGTTAATCCTATCAACAAGACCATTCGCATCAAAAACGTTTCGTTTCGCGTAGTCGGCGTACTGGCAACGGGAGGAACAGGGGCATTCGGTGTTGATGAAGGCAATATCGTTATTGTGCCCATCAGTGTTGCCCAAAAAGAACTGCTCGGCATTTCATACTTTAGTACCATTCTTGTACAGGCCAACCCACAATACAACATCGACTTCGTGACATCCCGTATCAAGTTTGAACTGGGACAGGATCATGGCATTACTGATCCGAACAAATATGACTTCAATATTGAAACCCAAGCTGACATTTTATCTCTTGTAGGAAGCATTACGTCGGTCCTAACATTATTCCTGGCAGCCATTGCGTCGATCTCTCTCATCGTTGGTGGTATCGGTATTATGAACATCATGCTCGTGGCAGTGACCGAGCGAACGCGCGAAATAGGATTGCGTAAGGCTGTAGGGGCGACAGACAAGGACATCCTTCAGCAGTTTCTTATCGAGTCCATTATGCTGACACTGGTTGGGGGAATAATCGGCATTGCCCTTGGTGCCGCCGTTGTAGGACTCATATACTTTATTGCCTCAACATTCACCACTGTTGGCTGGGTATTTGCATTTCCAATCTCAGGCGTCATTCTCGGCGTGAGTGTCTCAACGCTGTCAGGCCTTATCTTCGGTATTTATCCTGCCCGTCAGGCTGGACGCAAGAATCCTATAGATGCATTGCGGTACGAATAATACGTTATACTTCTATTACAAAATCCTCAGCAAAACTCTGAATGCGAGAGGCGATAGGCACCAGCTTCTTACCTGAAAGAGTGAGTGAGTAGTGTACGCATACTTTATCCTTAGGATCCTTGGTTCGAGATAAAAGTCCAAGTTTTTCAAGGTCTTTAAGGCGAGAGGTGAGGGTAACGGGATTACTGTCAGGAAGAAGGCGTTCCAGCTCGCAAAAACGGCGCTTGTGGGAACCGATGGCCTGCACAATACTGATAGTCCAGTAATCACCAATGACTTTCATCACCTTGGTGCAGGGGATATTCTTTTGACCGTGTTGACCGTTTTTCATGAAGTGCTATACTTTCTATAGTACTATACTAACTTAAGTACTTTATAAGTCAATTATATAATAAAACGAGTATATATGAAACCAGAAGATATCACAAAAGCATTGCAATGGCGCTATGCAACATACAATTTTGACAGTACTAAGAAAGTATCTGACACGGACTTACAAACCATCTTGGAAAGTGCACGATTGGCAGCGAGCTCATTCGGATTGGAACCATGGAAGTTCTTGGTTATAAAAAACCTAGAAGTGCGGGCACAGCTTCAGACTGCCGGGTACAACCAGCCTCGTTTTACCGCGGCTTCAGACTTGATCGTTATCGCGGCACGTACCGATGCGGAAAACCTTTCCGCGGAATTAGTCGCTCGCGCAGCTCTAGCACAAGGCAAAACGCCTGACGACCTCGCGCAGATGAAAACCATGATCGACGGAGCAATGGCAATGAAATCACCCGAGGTACTCCAAAACTGGACTAAGATGCAAACCTATATTGCACTTGGTACCATGATGGAAACAGCCTCACTGCTCAATATTGATAATGCTGCCATGGAAGGATTTGATGGTGCAAAAGTAGACGAAATCCTTGGATTGTCTGCAAAAAACCTTACTGTCGTGACCATTCTTGCGGTCGGATATCGCAGTGCTGATGAAGCACCTCGCCCAAAGACTCGTCGCGCGTATGATGAAGTAGTGGAAGTTATCAGCTAATCTAGCGTATACTAACTATATGAAAAAAGTAGAAGGAAAAGTAATAATTGTAACAGGTGCAAGTATGGGCATTGGTTTGGCTACGGCTAAACTCTTGGCACAGCAGGGCGCAAAGGTGGCATTGGCTGCTCGCTCTATTGATATTCTTACAAAGCTGACCGAAGAAATCCCAGGATCATTTGCCGTACAGACAGACATGACGAACGAAACTGACATTAAGGAAATGATCCACAAGGTTCATGAACATTTTGGACGTATTGATGTCTTGGTAAACAACGCTGGACAAGGATTGTATTCAGCAGTTGAAGACGTTGATATTGACGCATACAAAAAGATTTTTGAATTGAATGTGATCGGCCCGTTAGTGGCAATGCAGCATGTTATTCCTATCATGCGTGCGCAAGGCAGTGGACATATTCTTAATATCAGCTCATTGGTATCAAAGAATTACTTTCCAATGCTTGGGGCATACGCTTCTACAAAATATGCATTGAACTGCCTTTCATTGACTGCTCGCGCGGAGCTTGAGAAGGACAATATTATTGTAAACGTCATGCACCCGGGCCTTACTGCTACAGAATTCGGAAAGAACTCACACAAGTCCGAGGAAGCGGGCAAGCATATGGAGGAAAATTTCAAAGACAGAATGCCTGAAGCGGATTCTGCTGAATACATTGCGGAACGCATCGTCCATGCCATCGAATCAGAACGCGCTGAGGTAATGGCCCACGAAGACTAGTACCGTAGGAACAAATAAAACCCCTCGAAATTTCGAGGGGTTTTATTACTTATCGGGAGAATACCTGATGCAGAGTATGCGAATGAGAATCAGTGTCAGCAGAAATGCTATAAGCGGCAGATAGAATACATGATCTCCACTATACCAAAACGTAAGCACTTCATTGAGCATAACGATCAATACGGTATCAACGATATAGGTTACGCGCACGCGACCGTCCTTAAGATAACTGAGCACTGTTCGCAAGATTTCAATGACAGCCAGGAGTGTCAGAACATTCACAAGCATCTGCTTGATACCAACATCAATAGCGCTGTGGATGAACAGTCGAAGGTCAAAAAAGGTTTTAACAATACCTGCCAAAAATCCCAGGAGCACCACTATAGCCAATAAGATAGCCAACAACCGCACAATGTAGGTAAGGTTTATTTTTGCAATTGTTCTTTCCAGGGTGTTTTTCAGGGAAGCCACACATATAGTATTACGCATTCAGCTAAATGAGGGAAGTGGACAAACTGCAATAAAATGGATCGGCAAGGCGTATAGTATATATATGATTACATATTGGGGATATAACTATAACAATTACGGGACATTAGGAACGATTATTTTCATATTGATATGGGTTATCATTATCGGGGTTATTATTGAGGTCATTCGAGCAATTTTCAGTTACAGCCACCATCACGAGCCGCGACCAACGCCACCTCCTGTTCCTCCTCCTGCGCCAGTTACACCTATCATACCCATAGCTCCAGTTCAGCCTGTACAAAAATCGGCCATTGATATCTTGAATGAACGATATGCAAAAGGAGAGATCAATAAGGAAGAATTTGAGCAAAAGAAAGTGGACATTATTAACAGTAGATAAGCATCATGGATAAGAAATTCCGTACTATATGGTTCATTACTATAGCAGCGGTTTTGCTGTTGGTACTTGTCATACTGTTACAGACAAATAAGACTACTCCGCCTACCGTTGATAACCCAACGCAACAAGTAGACGCACCAGTGACACAGCTTGGTACAAAACTACAATTAGTATCACTGCTTGCGCCTTCAGCAGACGTTAAAACGGCTATGGATACAAACTATGCTCCATATCTTACTCCTCAGTTGCTGGCAGCATGGGAAGCACATCCTTCTACCGCATTAGGAAGGGAAGTATCAAGTCCGTGGCCTGACCGTATTGAAATAACCAGCACGACGAAAAATACTGACGATTCGTATACGGTGAGAGGAAATGTTGTAGAAATCACGAGCAACGAACAAGAGCACGGCGGCATAGCTGACATGTACCCAGTAACATTCACTGTTTCAAATGTAAACGGTACGTGGCACATTAGTGGGTACGCAAAAAACTAGTGAAAGTTTTTTTCATGTAGAAGTGTATTAATTGATACGGGTATCGTCGCTACCCGTATTTATAACCTATATACACTGATATGATTACAACACTAGGAGTTTATACAACACATACAGATGCGAGTGAAGCCATTACTGAATTGAGAGCCTTTGGCATTCCGGATGAAGATATTTCATACATCTATACCAACAGCGATGGAGATATTAAGGACGACCAAACAGGAGAGAAGGTTGGGGACGGAGCGGCAACAGGAGCAACAGCCGGAGTAGTCATTGGTGCTATCGCAGGATTTGTCATTGCCAATGGTGTATTGCCAGGGCTTGGCACTCTCATTGTGGCAGGACCATTGGCTACAGCCCTTGGTATTGGCGGCGTAGCGGCAACAACTGTTGCTGGCGGCGTGACAGGCGCTGTTGCGGGAGGATTGATCGGCGCTCTAACCGGACTTGGTGTTAATGATGAAGATGCGGCCCTCTATCAGAGCTTGGTGCAGAGAGGTGACGTGCTGGTCATTGCCCGCTCAGAATCGGAAGACACAAAAACCGTGTTCGTGAAAACAAATGCGTTAGAGGTGAGAGAGTATCACACTTCTTAACATAAGAATTCAAAATGCCCCTCAAAAATTGAGGGGCATTTTCTATTGACTTTTTCATATTTTTATGGTAATAAATATTTTAACAAATAGGGCTCTTACACAACTAAATAAATAATATGAAACCAATAGCATGTTTAACAATTTTTATGTTCCTCTGCGGGACACAATGCTGCCTCGGACAAGATTCGCTGAGCACTGTTTCAGCCGATGGCATGTTCATACCGAAATCATTTTCCACATTCAATAACAAAATGATGGGAACGTCTTCCGGCGTGGATGTTGGATACCAAATCAATACAAAAAACGATAGTACTAATTGGGTTCGTATGCTGCACGTCAAAGATATAAGTATTGATGCTATCTATGTTGATATGCAAAATGTCTCCTTGGAAGGAATGGCGCATTCAAAAGGAGTGCTTGGCGACGATTATGGTGTCACCGCATCCCTTGACATGTCACTCCTTAGGACAGGAAAAGTAGAGATAACGGCTTCTCCTGGTATCGGCATTGTGTATATTACCCAAACGTTTTATACCATATACAATCCGGTAGTTGGTAGTCATATCAATGCGGTGGTACAACTGAGACTGAAGATCAAGGTCTCTATTTCTGATGAACTGGCCGTAGAAGGAGGATGTGGAATTCCCCATTTCTCAAACGCTTCATTCCAAACACCAAATGACGGCATTAACAACCCTACTGTCTTCTTTGGTCTCGTTAAGAGGATCCATAGTACGGGTTTGAAAAATCATGTTGAGCAATACGATGACAATGAGAATAAAAGCTCATTTGATTTTACCTTCAGCATAGGGAAGCGAGGGCTAACTCGATTGGGATATTTTATCAATCAGAAAACTGGACAGCCCATGTATCTTGATACAGCGGTAGCGCAAACAAAGGAACGATCAATGTTGTATCAGCTTGCAGCCTCACTGGCATACAAGTACCACATCAACGATGTCTTTGCATTAAAGATTGCGACGGACCTATTGTATTACACAAAAACGTTTTCTTGGGACAACTTTTTTAATACGTACCAAGGACAGTTTAGCTCATATGATCATGTGAGCGCCGGCGTTAGCGTCGGAGGAGACATACGGCTCGGACGCACTACGTTTACCGCAAGTTATGGAAGGTATGTTCACTACAATGCGGTATATCCTACCAAGTACTATTGGTCATGCGGCGTTGCCTACAACATTACACCTAGTGTGGCAGCAACTGTGAACGTACGTATGCAGAGATATGAACCTCATTACCCAAGCTTTGGCGTTATCTTTAGTATAGGAAACCATATACTAAAGCATAATTAATCAAGCCAACAAACAAAGCAGCCTTTACGGGCTGCTTTTTACATTGCTACGTTTATTGACTTTGTCAACAAATTTTATATACTAGAGAAAACCTAATAGTATGAACGTAGAAATGATTATTACCTTATTCCTGAACAGCATCAGGGTGGTAATACTAAAAGAACAATTACGAATTGTGCAGCGAAAAATCAATCGCACGAGAAATGATTTGCAGGCGGTATTATCTGAAGACTTGCAGCTCACAGTTAGTAACTACAAGACATTAAAAGATTGGGGAAAGGTAGACGACAGCTGTTATGAACAGCACGACCAAAAAATTGACTTGTTAGAGCGCCGGTTTGATGGCTATACCGAAGAAAAATCTAAGCTCACAGCGGCATATTTTGAATATAAAAAATTGTCCCTTATCTATTAGCCCCCGACCCGTCAGTTACTCATGACTGACAACCCTCTTCTCAAGAAGAGGGCTTTTTATTTCCTATAAATCATCACGCAAAGAAAAAAGCAGCCCTTGCACAACATATGCCTGGGCTGCTCACATCATCACTTTAAAAAAAATCGCCTATGAAAACAATTCCCTGAAAGTTTACTCCTTGTGTAGAAAAGCGCAAGGAGTACAATTATCGTATGGAAAAATATATAACACTTACAAAAATTATTGACGCACCGCGCGAGCGAGTATGGGAGGCATGGACTAATCCAGACCAGGTAGCACAATGGTGGGCACCGAATGGTTTTACTAACCCCGTCTGTGAAGTAGACGCTAAGGTGGGCGGGCAGATTTATATCGTTATGCAAGGCGGAGAGGACATGGGTGAGTGGAGTGGCATGAAAGCTCCTATCAAAGGAGAATTCACTGAAGTGGCTCAAAATGAAAAACTTGTCTTTACGAACAATGCATTAGATCAGGAAGAAAATATTGTTCTTGAAGGAGTTACCACAGTAACGTTTGAAGACGCAGATGGAGGCACAAAACTAACGGTTCATACTGGGGCAAAGGGGACTGGGCCTCACGTCGAAGACATGCTCAACGGCATGCCAGCAGGATGGGAACAACAGTTAGAGAAGTTGGTGGAATTTATCAAGAATAATTAATTTAAATTGCATACTACATATGAATCCAGTAACACATTTTGAAATGGGATATGATGATCGTGAGCGAATGAAGAAGTTTTATGAAAGTGCGTTTGGATGGAAGATGCAGCAGCTTGGCCCTGAAATGGGAAATTATGTCATAGCCCAAACATCAGAAACCGACGAGCATGGCATGATTCAAAAACCCGGCTCCATCAACGGAGGCTTTTATGCGAAGACTGCCAGTCCAGAATCACACGCACCATCATTCGTCATTTCGGTACCTGATATTCATGCAGCAGTTGAAGCAGTAAGAAACAACGGTGGTACAATCCTAGGTACCATGGATGCCACAGGTGGACATAGTATGGAACCTCAGATGATTCCCGGCGTCGGCATGTACATTTCTATCCAGGATACCGAAGGCAATCGTGTTAGCTTGATTCAGCCGGTGAAATGATAATATCACACAACTAAATATTGACTTTGGCAAGAGTAGGGAGTAGTATGGGAAAAAATTTAACATATGAAAAAAATCGGAAACTTCATCTACGAAAACAGGGTGACAAACCTGATACGTCGTCATGCCGTCATGCTATCAAAGCCCTTTTCAGTATCCATACTTTTTGTCATTATCTGGTATGCGATGAAAGACCATGGCATATTTTTAGAAAAGTCAGAACTTCCACTAACCATGGGAGTATCATTGATTGCTATTGCGTACGGCGTAGTAGCGGCTCTGGTCATTACCTCAAACTGGGAGAAATATAAAAAAATGTCTTCATACGTCGTACGGCATCAAAAAGATGACTTTCTTGCACAACGCGATGAAAAGATGCCTGTCATGCTTCACATTCTGCTTGGTAGCATGGCATTGGCGATACAACTTTTTGTAATGGTGACAAAGTATGAAAATAACTTTGCCGGTATTCTGTTTGTTTCTGTATCCGCATTCTTCTTATGCCTCATAGGAATAATCGCTCTTGAGCTTGATAACCCAGTCAGGAGCATTTGGTTTCAAAAGCGTATTCCTACAGAATGGATGACCGAGGACATCGAAGAGTATTTTTCTGAAAAAGCTAAAGAATTAGAACTAGGTTCTCAAAAGCCCCAAACATGATGGGGCTTTTTTAAAATAAAAAGCCCCATTGCACTCGCTGCGTGGGGGCTTTAACTAATTAATTACTATAAACTTTAACTGGATTATATCAGAAAAATCCTGATAGGAGAAATATCAATTTCCTTACACTGTTTCTTCATGAAACCGATATGACAGATCATTGTACTCCTTTGCGCCATACAGTGTTGGTCCATGATCATGCAGTAATGCCAATTTAAGTAGGAGCAAAAAAAGAGTTTAGGATTGCTCATGGGAAGAAAATTAAAAGGGAAGTGACTCCCCTGGAATAGTAGAAATTAAGCCGAGCCTCAAGCTCGCTTTTTTCTATCACCTTGAGTGAACATATGTTCAGCGTAGAAACTTAATCTAGATGATTGAATAAATTAATTGATCTGCATAGGCAAGACCTATGCAAAGGTAGTCAGAGTCGAATCTATGCATATTGGTATATAAGGCTTATTTTTAAATATAGTGTCGTAAAAGATATATTGTACGACGTTAATATAGTTTCTCCCCTGGGGTGTAGAAAGGGCTCAGGGCAACAAAAGAATTAAGGTGGATATGCTCTCTACCCTGGTATAATTTAAAAATGATTACAGAAATTTTTGCGCAAAATATTATTTCAATATGTTGGATTATTTTTGGGTTGGTTTGGATCTTTGCTTGGAGCTGGTCCAAGAAAACCGCCATTCGCAAATCCCACCGTCAGCGTACCTGGTACATTCTTACTCTCCTTCTTGGTGTTGTACTGTTCTGGGTAGGAGGTCCAGCTGCCTTTCATGCCAACTTAACGACGCTCATCATCGGAGACGTCTTCGCAATCATAGGCGTAGTAACTTCTGTCTGGGCTCGTTTTGCTCTTGGTTCAAACTGGAGCGGATCAGTACAAATCAAAAAGGACCACAGGATGATCACCAGCGGTCCATATCGTTTTGTTCGTCATCCAATTTATACAGGAGTGCTGAGTTTGCTTCTTGCAGATCTTTTGCTTGTAGGAACTGTTTATAGCATAATCGGATTTCTCGTTATTGCCATCAGTTTCTATATCAAGCTTAAGCTTGAGGAAAAATATATGCTTACACAATTTCCTCACGAATACCCTGCATACATGAAAAAAGTTAAGCGACTAATTCCCTTCGTCTTTTAATCTTTTGCCTCAGCAGGCTCAGACACTTGGTATTGCCCCAGACATTTGTTAAACGCTACAACTTCTTGGTTGTACTGAGTAATTTTTTGCTGAGAGGCCGCGACGTTGGTATTGTAGACAGCAACCAACGAATTGAACTGTGCGATGAGGTTACTATAGCTTTGGCCTTCAGGATGGTTCGGATCCTCTATTTGAGTGCGCAAACTGTCGATCTGACTCTCCTCCTGCTTAATCGTGGCGTTAAGACTATCAATACTAGCCTTGATGGAGCTGTTTACGGCAGGACAGACTCCCCGTTCCGTACCAAAGTGCTGTACAGCAAACCATACAGTGCGTCCTTGATACGTGCCTTGCGCAGCATAGACACCAATGTCCTGATAGCTTGCATTCAAAATGTTGGCGCGGTGACCAGGGCTGTTCATCCATGCCTGAAGCAAATCGCTGGCACTGCTAAAGTCTCCTAGAGCCAAGTTTTCTCCCATGACAACATAGTCATACCCTACCTCATTACCCAGATCAGCTACAGTCTTTCCTGACGGTGATGTGTGCTCGAAGTACTGATTGGTAATCATATCGTCGACTTTTATTTTTGCAGAAGTCTCAAGCTTCTCATTCACCTTCAGTGGCGTTAAGCCTGCCTTGATGCGTTCATTGTTTGTAGCATCGATAATATTCTCAATCGACAATGGTGAGTTTGGGTTCTGATCGGTTACCATCGTGGTAGTTGTCGAAGGCTTAGCAATAACAGAACTAATGGCGCGAAATATGACACTGACTGGTGTGCTAATACCTGTAGCATTGTTAAGCGTAACCGCCCCGCCCAAGACCTTTCGTGCCGCCTGATTGGTCTGAACTGGAAAAAGCAAGACACATACCAATAATCCGAACGCTGCTGTTATACAAAGTGATAAGATTGATTTTAACATTTTCCTTGGGTGTATCCTTGAATCTGTGCATCTTCTGCACTGGTGAACCAGATGTAATTTGCTGGCTTAATGCGTTTGGCAGTACTGCATGTCGGGAGATAGTACTTGGTACCGTTCTTTGATCCCACGTAAGCACCCTCTTTGTTCGCCGTAGCTTCAATGGAGGCTGGGTTTGGTTGTGATGCTGCATGAGCAGTTATACCATTTGCTAATGCTTGCACTGGTATTGACAATTTATCTAAAACGTTATCTTTGCATGATAGGGTTACGGGCTGTACAGTAGCGGTTCTATTCCCTTCTAAAAACCCCGTATAGAAGGCCAGAATGACAACAAGCGTTCCTGAAATAGCTAATAAATGCTTATGATATCGGTCAATAAAGGTCAGCATTCCCCTAGTATAGCGTAAAGATCGGTACATTGACAGAAAGTACTGATTGGGCTATCATACTCGTACTATGGCACATAAGAAAGCCCAAGGAGCGGCAAAAAACCTAACAGATTCAAACCCACAGTATCTTGGTACCAAGTTGTACGATGGACAGGCAGCACAGGCTGGTTCTATCATCGTTCGTCAGCGCGGTAGTAAGATTCTTGCTGGTAAGGCAGTAGCTATGGGTAAGGATCACACAATCTACGCATTGAAGCCTGGATTCGTGAAATTTACTCAAAAGCGCAAGCTTAATTACGACGGTACAACTACTGTTCGTAAGATGGTAAATGTTTTAGATACTAGAGCGTAATAAAAAAATCCCCACATTGTGGGGATTTTTTTATTGCACAGCGACGGTAAAATCAGATTTGTATTCCCCGTCCTTTACTTCAACAACATAGTTCCCTGTTTGCTTGATATGACCGTCCTTGATAGTAAGCAACTTCGCATCAATACTGATACGATGTTGTGTCATGAGTGCCTTACTGATATCGAGCTCGGTTACTTTTGAGAAGAGACTTCCCTTTTCGTTTTTCTTGGCACTATATATAAGCGTTCGTCCTTCCAAGCTTCCAATAGCCTTATCGAGCAATTCATGCTGGATTTTTTTCTGAGTAACCGTGTTTTCCTGTGTGCGCTTCAGCTGAGCAACAGCCTGATCTGTAGCGATGACAGCAAGCTTTTTAGGAAATAGCGCATTCTGGGCGTACCCGTCAGGTACAGTAATGATATCGTCCTTTTTGCCGAGTTTTGGTACTGATTTAAGTAGTATGACTTTCATAGTTATTTCTGAAATGTAGCAGGATCTGCGAAGAGCGCAACTGCTTTTTGTAATTGTGTATCAGTCTTTGCAGTCTGATCAAATGGGATAAGAATCTTTGGAGTAAGACCCTTGGCTGAGATAGAGATGCCATTTGGCGTATACCAGTGAGCCACAGTAACCTTCAATGAAGTGTCATCGGTCAATGGAATAACCTGCTGTACTGATCCCTTACCGAATGTCTGCTGCCCAACCAAGACACCGACACCCTGTTCACTCAATGCACCGGATAGAATTTCTGCAGCTGAGGCTGAGCCTTGGTCTGCAAGAATGATAAGCTTGTCGCCTGCTGGGAAAATAACAGGGCCAGTACTTGTATATGTGGTGGTATCGCTGGCAGTCTTACCAATTTCCTTCACGATGGTCTTTCCTTGTGGAATAAACTCACTACCAATCTGAACAGCAGCATCAAGATAGCCGCCTGGATTGCCACGAAGGTCAATCAAGAGATTATGATCACCTGACGCAAGGTATTTTGTCATTGCATCTCTAAACAGTGCGGCTGAATTTGCAGAGAATGTGTAGAAGTGAATGATAAAGACATTGCCCTGTGTCTCAGTATCAACAGTTGGAAGGTCGATGGTACCGCGAACGATTGGTACGACAATCGGTGTTGCCACGCCCTGACGAGCAAGCGTAAGCGTAACAGTAGTGCCACTCTTGCCTTGGATCAAGGTCACAGCCTGATCAACCGTAATGTTGGATGTGCCTGTGTTATCGATTTTAATAATCTGATCTCCAGACTTCACACCTGCCTTATCAGCGGGTGAGCCTTTGATCGGAGTAACGACAGTCAACACGCCGTCTTTCTCACCAACTTCAATACCGACGCCACTGAATGATCCTGCTATTTGAGCCTGGAACTGAGTATTTTGCGCTGGTGGGAAGAATGTCGTATATGGATCGCCATACGCCGCTACCATGCCCTGAATGGCACCGTAGACCTTGTCTTGGTCAGTGACTTTGGTTGTTTTGCCTGCGGCTGGGGCAAAGTTCTGCTCTACAATCTGCCATGCCTGCCAAAATGGACTGAAGTCCGCAGTCGTAACGTTAGTATCAGTTGCATTGACGAGACCTGTCACCTTTGCAAAGGCAGGACGATTGTCATATCCGATATACACTCCACCTAAAAAGACAACGGCAATGAGTACTAATGCGCCAAAAATACGAAGTGCCACTTTTGCTCGCGGTGTAAGCTTAGTACCCTTCCCTTGTGTTGTTTGATTTTCTTCGTTATTCATGAATGTTGATAGTATGTTCTGTTACGGTTTGCTCGAGGTTACGAATAACGCTTCGCAAATGCCGGTGCTTCTTGCGCAGGCTGACAGATATGAAAATTAAGCCGATGCCGATCAGGACTGCAAGGACGGTTTTCCAGGTATTAGGAATACCGAAAAATGGCAAGAAAAGCATGACAATGCCGAGCCAAAACAACAATCGTAATTTTCCAATCATAGAGATATTATATCATACTCTGAATTACCCATGTTACGCGAAAACACCCTATTTGCCGTCGCGTAATTTTCTGCTGAAAATTCGCTCACTCTCGGACCAGTCGTCCTGCGAGAGCCGGCAAATAGGGTGTTTTCGCTTCACTATGAACTTGGAGATATTACTACGACAAACTCTCCCCGAACCTTGTCAGGATGACTTGTGTAATATTCCAGCAATTCTGTGGCGGTACTGACGGGATATTCCTCAAACTGTTTGGTCATTTCGCGGCCCACCATAATCTGCCTGTCGTGAGGCAAGGTCTCACGAAGCGATTCCAGCGTCTTCAAAATACGGTGTGGTGACTCATATAGGACGACTGTATGTTCTTTGTCGGCCAAAGACTGAAAGAGGGTCTGTCTTCCCTTTTTGTGCGGAATGAAGCCGAGGAATTCAAAATGAGAACTCGGAAAACCTGATACTGACAGTGCTGCAATGACAGCGGATGGTCCTGGAATGGGGGCTACTATTGCATCAGGATATCGTGTACGAAAATGCTGTATGAAAAATGAACCGGGGTCAGAGATAGCCGGCGTGCCAGCATCAGTGACCAGGCAGATGGTTTCGTGCAGTGCACATGCATCCAGAGTTTTCTCCAATTCCGCTGGACTGCTTTGTGCATGAGAAGATTTGAACTCCTTCTTGCCTTCTATGCCGAGCAATTTCAAAAGCTGCCCCGTAGTACGAGTGTCTTCCGCAATAATAAGCGTCGCTTCCTGAAGCATTTCCTTTGCTCGAGGAGAGCAGTCTGCGAGGTTCCCTATTGGAGTGGCTACTATATATAGCGTCATATACGTCTATACTATAGCAGTTTGAAAAAATGTAAACATAATAAAGCCCGACGTCTGTCGGGCTTTATGAACATTACATATGAACAGTTTCCTTTGAAGCTCTTATTAAGAAGCGTAAAAAGTTTTTCTCTAGTGCATTCTCATCAGAGAGGTACATTTTACTAAAAACAAATGTACTGATGTTTGGAAACTTACTCTTATGCTTTTCCAAAAAATTTTCTGATGACTTTACGTTAAAAAAAATCTTTTTTTCCTCATAATATGGCTTTGTCAGCAAACATACCACGAAATCAATACCGAGAACTTTATCACTATACACGCTTGTTTTGTACACGCGAACAATTCTACTGTATCGGCTACTGATTGACTGCAAAAAGCTCAAGAACAATGTTTCTGTCAGTGCCCCCGTGTTCCAGATAACCAACTGATGCCGTACGGTGTTATAAAGACCGTATCTACGGGAATGAACCGGCACCTGTATCTTACAGAATCGTGAGTTGGCAAATTCTATCTTGTTTCTGTTAAAGAGATTTCTCAGATCAAGCACAAATTGAAATTGAACCTTGATGTTATTTATAGTAATGCAATCATATGTTGCATGAAATACCATATTTGCACGCTTATTCTCTTCAAGATACACACTATGCTCAAGTATAAACTTTTGATCTTTCAGGTCAGCGAACGCCAAGGTTAGCCTCTCTTTCAAAAATCTCGCATGCTCATTGATATATTCTTTTCTTTTAAACTCATTATCAAGCGGAACATTGCCTTTGTATAAAGCATTATTCTTAGATAATTCCATATATAATACCTCCTTTCTTTTTGTAAATTATACAATATTTAGTAAAAAATGCAAATGTCCTCCCATAGTATGGGAGGACATTTGTTGTGCGTGTACTTGGAATCGGACCAAGGACCTCTGTCTTATCAGGACAGCGTTCTACCACTGAACTATACACGCATTCGTAGCTGAATAACTATATCAAATTTTTCAGTTTTTTCAAGCTACTCTTCTTCTGCCTCACCTACCTCACCACTCTGCATTGCATCAATAATCTTATCCAACTTACCGAGCATAATGCCTTCGATGTTGGAGAAGTTCTGACGAATACGGTGGTCGGTCACGCGATCCTGCGGGAAGTTGTACGTGCGAATCTTCTCACTGCGATCAGCGGTACCGATTTGGTTCTTGCGGTCACCAGCATATTTCTTAGCTTCTTCTTCCTCTTTCATTTGCTGAAGCTTAGCAGTCAAAATCTGCAACGCCTTTTCGCGGTTTGCCAGCTGACTGCGCTCACTGGTTGAACGCACGTCGATACCAGTCGGACGGTGAATAAGACGCACTGCCGTTTCAACCTTGTTGACGTTCTGCCCTCCTGCTCCACCGGAACGAGAGTACTCCATATCAAGGTCAGAAGGATTGATTTCAAATTTCACCTTTTTCTTGATTGGCAAAATGGCGATGGATGCAGTTGAAGTGTGAATACGGCCGTTCTTTTCGGTTACGGGTACGCGCTGTACACGATGCACTCCTGTCTCAAAACGAAGCAAACGATAGACATCCTTACCCTTTATTTCAAGCGTCATGTCGTCAATCTTTTTTGTCTGCCATCCTTTTGATTCTGCAAAACGCGTATACATTTCCACGAGTTGTTCCGCAAACAATGCAGCCTCGTCACCCCCTGCACCAGCACGGGCTTCCAAGATGATTTCATTAGGGAATTCCTCTTCCTCACGTTCTGATTCCTCAATAGCTTTTACTTGCTCTTCAATAGCTTTCTTCTGAACCTCAATAGCCTGCAATTCATCCTGAGCCATTTCCTTCATTGACTCATCGCTTTCTGCCAACGCCCTGGTTTCTTCCTCCTGCAGCAAAAGCTGCTCGTACTGCTGTGCAAGGTATTGGGTCTTAGGATTCTTTTTTAATTCTTCGAGGTTCATATTTTGGTAAAACAAAAAACGCCTTTAAAGGGCGTTTTTTGTTGGAGTTACTTCTTTGCAGAAGCAGCGCGGCGCTTGTTGAAGCGATCCACACGTCCAGCAGTGTCGATAACCTTTTCAGTACCAGTGTAAAACGGATGAGAGGCACTAGAAATTTCTACGCGGAACATAGGGTATTCCTTACCGTCTTTTGTAGTAGTTTCTGTAGTCTTCACTGTTGAAGCAATAACGAATTCTGCATCAGAAGAGTTATCGTGGAACACAACGTCCCGGAAGTTCTTTGGATGGGTATCTTTTTTCATAGTGGGTCTATTGTAGCATAGTTTTATAGGATTTCAAGCCCTTTTATTACCGTCTTGATACGCCATATTGTACCAAATAGTCAATATCAGCCTGGATACTGCGAGTAAGGGTCATGACGCTGTTTCCGTAAAAACTGTTTGGAGGTGACTTACCGTCACAAGAACGTCCTGAATAGTATTTACAAGCGGCATTGCGCTCACTGGTTTCGTCACTTCCCGCTCCGCGAGCTTTCAAATAAACAGCAGAAGCCATAATAGCGTCTCGAGCATTCCATGGATTTGCTGCGCCTTCACCCAATGCAGCCGCCACCTGAGGAGCAATACCGACCCATGTTGAAGGAATGAACTGCGCAGGACCCATAGCACCCCCCCATCCGCCGCCACCGATAGGACATGACACAGGAGTAGTAGCAGGGTCGAGACCCAAGGCTGCCGTGATCTTTAGGAAGTCCGGCTGATCACGTGTTGGGTTCATGACATTCAAGTAACTCTTTGATGGTGGGTCACCGGCACGGTTACAAGTACCGACGTTCTTACCCAAGTTTGATTCCTGAGTCAAAATAGCCAACGTAAATGCGGCCGGTACGCCGGTGGCATTTTGCGCAGTGGTTGCATATGCATATGCCTGACTGAATGGAATAGCACCGGTAGCACCACCGGCAAAACTGAAGAGCTTACTTTCGATAGCGGCCACTTTGGCTTGCTGCTGCTTGATAAGAGTGGAATCCTGAGCTTCGGCTGACTTACTGCTGTTGAGCAGCTGTTGTACTTGCTGTTGATTGGTTGCCAATTGATTCTTTTGACTTTGCAACGCATTCTTTGCGTTCAATGCCTGGGACTGCTTGTCCTGCAATTCTTGCTCCTGGGTCTCAGTAGTGTTCTTGATTTGTTTTACAGTATTTAAAGAAGCGTATAGTGACTGCTTGATTGAGAAAAAGTCATCTAAGTCTTGGTAGAAGTTTGAAATAGAGTCAGCACTGAGCAATACGTACTCAGCGCCTTCCTGATCGATCTCATCGGTCTTCACGAGCAATTGCGCCATTGAAGCATGCTGTTGGTCGAGCTCAGTGTTGAGGTCGGTAATAGCCTTTTGCTTTTGGCCAATTTCCAAGCTCAGACTATTGATAGTGCTGATTTCACCAGAGATCTTTGACTGAGTGGCAGAAATTTGAGAAACCAAGGAACTTACATTCTTTTGCAATGAACCACTTTTGTTCTTTTGAGCGGCTAGCTGAGCTTGAAGGTTAGCCAATACTTGATTTTCGGACGCATAATCGGCACACGCTTGAGCAATGTCCGAATTACTAGGGTTAGTACAAACTGCTGGAGTGGCAGCATCTGCTTCTACTGGAGTAACAAGGAGGAATGTTGTATACGCCAGCGGGATAAGCAATATTGAAGCTATAATGAATATCTTTTTGTACATAACAATAAGACTCCTAGTATACCAGGAGTCTTACATCGAAAACTATTGACGAAATCAATTATTCCTCGTCTTCTTGTTTTCCTTTCTTTTCTACTTCAATAGCTGAGAGGTCTGGAGCAGCTGTTTCTTCTTCCTTTTCTTCAACGTATGCGTTCATAGAAGCAACAACTTCTTCCCCATCAGTAACCATAGTTACACCAGATGGAAGCTTGATGTCCTTCACGTGAATCTGACTATCGAGTGAGTCGAGACCTGTAATGTCAATCTCAAGGGCGTGTGGCAAGTTTGCAGGAAGCGCTGTTACGTGCACTTCATGAAGCACCTTCACCAATGTTCCGAGACCGTTCTTTTCGGCTTCAGCTGTACCAGTGAATTCAAGCGGTACTGCCACTTCGATTTCCTTCTTCATGTCGATCACGAGAAAGTCTACGTGTGTAGCACTGCCATCGATTGGATCACGTTGAATGTCATGGATAAGCGTACTGATTTTTTCACCACCGATTGTAAGAGTCACTGCAGTAGTTTCTCCTGCTTCCTTGTAAACCTTAATAAAATCCTTTGCTGAAATAGCAATAGAAACTGCGTCCTTACCAGCACCGTAATACACTGCTGGAACTAATTCTTGTGCGCGAAGAGCTGCTGGAGAGCCATTTCGCTGTGTTGCTTCTAGGGTAATCATAGGCACTTAGTATACTGAAAAACGCAAAATATGCAACATTTGACAATCGATGCCGATCGAATATACTGGTATTATCACGAGCAAAAAAGACCACCCTTTAGGAGAAATACCTACGGGGCCTTTTTTATTTTACCCCTTAAGTCATTCATGTAATTTCTATATTTATTGATACGTTTTAACTTCAAAAGAGCAGAATATCGGTGCCTATTTGGTACTAGTAAAATCTCTAACTTGTTTTGTGATATCAAATGATTAATAAGACAATAAAAGTCCCCATCTCCCGTGACAATAACTGCTTTGTCGAATTTATTAATTTCAACCATGGTGTGCAGTATTAACTCTGCATCTATATTCCCCTTTATCTTCCCTTGTTGGTTAGTAATAGTCGGCTTAAATATGCAAATGAAGCCACTTTCTTGAAGTTGCTTATATAGTTCATCATTTCCTGGAACATACCCGATAAAAAGAAAAGCTTTTTGGACTTGATACTTTTCCTTAAGATATATACAGAAACGTTTCCAGTCTATTTCCCATCCCTGCATTCGAATTGCCAAATGAACATTCTGACTATCAATAAAAGCGTAATTGCCCATTGAAACAATGTAACAAAATGTTACTCAAGGATATTTAAAGAAAATAATAATTATTGACTTGGCGCTAAATAAATTATATGGTTTCAAAAAAACAACACATGAAATCATTCACGATAGAAAGGGAGCTTTATAGCAAATCACTCTCAGGGAAATTATTGGCCATATTTCAAGGAGGTTTTATCGGCGGTATGCTCTGCACGTTAACTTCATATCTATTAGTACTCCACGATGGTATACCAATTACTTCTAAGGACGTGTTAATAGGTATAATTTCACATTTTATTTTATGTTCTATATTAGGAATCGCATTGGGACCCCCTGTTATTTTTAAAAAGAGGTTGGAAAAATTTTCATCATTTCACTCAGAGGAAATTAAAAAATATACTCTTCAGAAAATAAAGAATTTAGAGAAAGAAATCACTCCTGTAAAAGAATACATATTTCGAAACATTCTGGTTCAGAGAGATTGATGATTTAAAGAAGGAATACCTATAAGCAAACGCCTGCTCTCATTTGAGCAGGCGTTTTTATTCAAGACCCATGCTCTACGTTATGGGATTTAACGAGATGGGCTGCAATATAGTCAAATGAGCCTCCCACCTTCTTGCCTGGGTTGAATATGTCCTGAGGGTCAAAAATCTCCTTTACCTTGGCGAAATATTGGATAATGTCAGGCTTATACATATATGGAAGGAATGGTGTGCGGATAATACCGTCGTTGTGTTCAGCAGTAATAGAGCCACCGTAGTCCGCTACGAGCTGGTACACCTTCTTGGAAAGATCAAGAATAATGTCACTCGAGATTGGGTTATTGAGATCCATCAACGGAATAATGTGGAAGTTGCCGTTACCTGCATGACCGGCAATAGTGTAAATCAATTTGTATTGATCCAGGATGGATTGGAGCTTTGGAAGGAATTCCGGCATCTTGTGTGGATCAACGATAATGTCGTCGATAAATGGTGCTGTTTGCTTTCCCTTCACGTGTTTGCGAAGAAGATTGAAACTCTCGCGACGAATCTTCCAGTACTTCTCCACCTGAGCGGCACTACGCGCAACATGTGTCTGATACTTGAATGGCTTCACGGCTGTCTTGATGGCTTCAGCACGTTGCAATACTTCTTCTTCGTTGTCTCCCGTTACTTCTGCCATGAGAATTAATTTCGGAACACCGCCGAACACTACACGCAGCAAGTCTGGAATAAACTGAATACCAAGCTTGATAGCGCCCCAAAAGCCGAGTTGCGAGAAGAAATCAAATGAGAACTTGATAGCGAGCTTCATACTATAGTCATCGTATGACTCGAAACTTTCCGGCTCATACTTCATGATAGTGTCTACTACTTCGCCGAGACGATTGATCGTTGGCAAAAACATAACAACCATTTTTGAATACTTCGGTACTGGCACGAGACCAAGTTCCACTTCTGTAATCATTGCCAATGTTCCCTGTGAACCGACAAGCAGTTTGTTGAGATCAAAGATTTGTTTCTCCTTATCCCAGACATTCCACAAATAGTATCCTGCAGAATTTTTGGAAACATGAGGCTTGGCTGCCTCGATTTCATCATAGTGCATGTCGATGAGATCAAACACTTGTTTGTAGATCTTTCCTTCAAAGTCATTCTGCGCCATCTTGACATCAAGCTCGGCCTTAGTGAGCGGCTTTACTTCATATTCATTACCATCACTAAAGACTACTTTCTGACGACGAACATACTGCTCAGTCTTGCCATACTTGATAGACTTCTCTCCCCCCGAGTTATTGGCTGACATACCGCCAACAGTGTTCAAATCTTTTGAGGCGGTATAGCATGGCAATATACGATTGCGCTTCAACGTCTCTTTTTCGAAATCACGATAAAAAAGTCCTGGCTGCGCAATGCCCTTTTCGTCATCAACGGAAATAAGCGCATTCATGTACTTATTGAAATCCATGATAATGCCTTCATTCAATGGACCTCCTGACATGTCCGTACCAGCAGAACGAGCAGTGACAGACAAGCTTGGATCAGCAGCCTTGTGCTCAGCTACATATTTCACTACGGCTTCCACATCCGCAGCATCTTTTGGAAATACCACTGCCTGCGGTCGGACCTCAAACAATGACGCATCTCTCGAATACTTTTCCAATGTCGGATCATCCGCCATTACTTCCCCGTGAACATTCTTTTGTAGATCTGAGACGTTAAGCATGTATATTATTGCATCCGGCTAAAGATCTTCAATTTTTCAGTCACAACGGCTTCCATTGCGAGTGATGCAGGAGCGCCATATTTGTAGGGAGCGATTTCGTCAGGGTGCTGATCGAGGAATGTCTTGAGCGTTGAAGTGTATGCACGGCGAAGCTCGGTGTTGACGTGAATGATGTTGATACCGGCATCGATAGCCGCAGCAAAATCAGCTTCCTCCCCAGAACCGCCATGAAGCACGAGCGGCTTGTCCGTAATGGCGGCAATAGCCTTGATGCAGTCAATGTTCAAACGAGGCTTGTCCGCATGCTTCAACATGCCGTGGAAGTTTCCCACTGCTGGAGCCAACGCATCAGCGCCAGTTTGGTCAAGGAACAATTTTGCCTCATCAGGACTGGTGATAGCGGCAATGCCTTCAGGGATTTCATCGCGAAGCTGTGAACCTTGTCCAATGTATCCAAGCTCTACTTCCACCAAGATCTCACGGCCAGTCTGCGCACTCACCTGTCGCGCA
The DNA here is from genome assembly GCA_029288805.1 of Candidatus Nomurabacteria bacterium. GTDB lineage: Bacteria > Patescibacteriota > Minisyncoccia > Phycocordibacterales > UBA9973 > UBA4124. The sequence continues at coordinate 39,432 of JARIGO010000017.1, read as the reverse complement.
TATTCAACGCACTGTTTTGAGATGGCAACATTTTCTTCAAATGTTCCTTTCGCACCATCATAAATGACACTGTCATAGCCTGCATCGATACAAGCCTTCACTGTTGCAAATGAGTAGTGGTGGTCAGCATTCAGGAAAATTGGAATACCCCAGTCTTCACGAATGATCTTTACCAATGCCACAGCCGCTTTTGTGCCTACTGCTTCTTCTTCTCCTTCCGCAGTTCCAACGATCACCGGTACGTTGAGTGCCTTTGCTGCTCGAGCTATAGCGTACAATCCTTCAATATTCGCAAAATTAAAATGACCAATAGCCTTCTTTTCACTTCGAGCCTCAGCCAGGTATTCCTTCAATGTCTTCATGCTACAATTGTATCATATGAATGAACAACTAGATTTCCTCGCCATTGGCGATATTGTTACAGACTGTTTTATCAAGGTAAATGATGCAGAGGTCAAAACCGATCCTGATGGAAGCAATCCTCTGCTCTGCTTTCGTTACGGCGACAAGATTCCTTATGATTCTATGGAGGAAGTAAAGGCTGTTGGTAACAGTGCCAATGCAGCCGTAGCTGCTGCACGCCTCGGATTAAAAAGCGCACTCCTTGCCCATGTCGGTAAAGATGCCCAGGGTGAAGGATGTCTTGACGAGTTGAAACGTAATAATGTTGATACTATCTATGTTGGTGTTCACGATGGTATTCCTACAAACTATCACTACGTACTGTGGCATATGCCTGAACGCACCATCTTGGTAAAGCATGCAGCCTTTCCTGTCAGCATGCCTACTATGACCTTGGCACCAAAGATGCTCTACCTTTCTTCTCTCGGCGAACACACCGAGCAGTATCATCGTGAAATAATCTCTTTCGTAAAGGATCACCCAGAGATGAAGCTAGTGTTCCAGCCTGGAACATTTCAAATGAAAATGGATAAGGAGATATCAAAGGACATCTATGCCAATACGTATGCCTTTTTCTGCAACCTTGAAGAAGCGGAGCTTATTACTGGTAGTAACACTCGGGATCCAAAGGCCTTGATAGCGGCTCTCCATGCCCTTGGGCCAAAAATCGTATTCGTTACTGACGGCATGAATGGCGCATATGCGTCTGATGGAAATGAAATATGGTTTATGCCTGTGTATCCGCATGATGCATATGAGCGTACTGGTGCTGGCGATGCATTTGCTTCCACCGTATCAGTAGCATTGCTCAAAGGATTTTCGCTTGGCGAAGCGTTGCGTTGGGGTCCAGTGAACTCAATGTCAGTCGTACAGTTCGTCGGCGCGCAAAAAGGCCTCCTCACACAAGAAGCCTTGAACCAATATCTCATGAACGCTCCCGCTGACTATCAGCCGAAGCAGGTGTAAAAATGGAAATAGAAAAAGTGGACATTATGTCCACTTTTTCTATTTCCTGCGTTCTATAACTTTCATCACCGCAGTAATGATGGCGTCCTGCCCCATGTCATATTTTTCAATCAGTTCATTGGGCGTACCAGACTGACCAAAGCGATCCTTCACACCAATGAATTCCATTGGCACGGGATATTCCTTTGCCAACGCTTCGGAAACAGCGCTTCCAAAACCACCAGCAATCTGATGTTCTTCAACTGACACGATAGCCTTTGTTTCTTTTGCGAGCTGCACAAGCAATGCAGTATCGAGTGGTTTGATAGTATGAATATTTGCCACGATAACCTTGATGCCTTTTTTCTCTAGAGACTTCGTTGCCTTCAATGCCTGTGCCACAAGCGCCCCTGTTGCCACAATAGCTACCTGTGCCAAGCCATCAGGACGATAAAAAATTTGCCCTTTGCCGATTTCAAATGGAGTGTCTTCTGTGGTAATGATCGGCGTCTTCTCGCGAGCCAGACGCAAATACACCAGTCTTGGGTCAGCAGACAATGCGAGCGTCGCCTTCTTTGCCTGAATGGCATCACACGGAGAGATGACGGTCATGCGAGGAAGAACGCGCATCAGAGCCATGTCTTCAATAGCCTGGTGCGTACCTCCATCAGGTCCAACAGACACACCGGCATGACTACCAACAATCACGGCCTTTCTGTCATTATATGCAAGCGTGGTGCGAATCTGTTCCCAGTTTCTGCCTGGACTGAACATGGCATATGAAGAAAAGAACGGATACTTGTCCATTGCGGCAAGGCCACTGGCAACAGTGGCAAGGTTTTGTTCGGCCACACCAATTTCCACAAACCGTTCAGGAAATTTTTCCTTAAAGAAATGCATTTGCGTAGACTCTGTGAGGTCTGCACTAAGCGCCACGATGTTCTTATTGGTCTCACCTGCCTTTGCCAAGCCCTCACCAAATCCCTTACGAATCGGCACTTGCTCTACATCATCATTGAAGATACTGGTATTAAGTTTTAAATCGGAATTAAGCATACTATTTGTGTTCACTCTTAATCTTGCCTCCCAGTGTGCGAAGTTCATCTAAAGCAATCTTGGCTTCTTCCTTGTCCGGTGTTTTGCCATGCCATTCGAACTTTCGTTCAAATTCCTTTACTCCTTTTCCAGGGATAGTGCGAGCAATGATAACTGACGGCTTTTCGAATACTGCCTTAGCGGTATGGATGGCATTGATGACTTCCTGAATGTTATTGCCATCAATTTCTTGGACATGCCAATTGAAGCTTTCCCATTTTGCAATCAATGAATCAAGCGGCATGATGTCCTCGGTATAGCCATCGATCTGAATATTGTTACGATCAACGATAGCGAGCAGATTGTGGAGCTTTTCCTTTCCACCAAGCATCATAGCCTCCCAGTTATTTCCTTCATCAAGCTCACCGTCACCAAGCAAGCAGTAGATCGTTCGAGGTGTAGCGGCACCATTGTCCATCCTGTCAGCAATAGCCATACCCACGGCTTGTGACAAGCCACTACCAAGCGGCCCTGAGGATGTTTCTAGGTATGGTAAAAATTCTCGATGCGGATGTCCCTGCAAACGTGAGCCAAACTTACGAAGAGTCATTAGCTCTTCTACGGGAAAATATCCTGCATGCGCCATAGTGGCATACAGCACTGGGCAGATATGACCATTTGAAAGCATTAAACGATCACGCTCAGGCCAGAAAGGATTTTCTGGGTCATGACGAAGAGTATCAAAATATATTGCAGTGAAGACATCTGCCATGCCAAGCGGTCCTGCTGTGTGTCCGCTTCCCGCTTCGAGCAGCATAGAGATAATAGACTGACGAATCTCATTCGCCTTGAGTTCTAATTCTCTGATTGTGAAGTCGCGGTGTTGCATATGTCTTGAAGTCTTTCTATTGTACCTTGCGGATCGGTATTCTGGAATACCACTGAACCCACGACAAGCTCTTGCGCACCTGCTTTTACTAATTCCGCCGCTGTATCAAGTGACACTGCACCATCAACAGTAATAATTTTGTCTGGATATAAGCTGCGAACTTTTTTTATTTGTTCGATAACGCGTTCGTCGTACGGTTGACTCTGATATCCTACGCGACTAATGCCCATGCACTGAACGCTTTCGACATACTGCATGTATGGTGCGAGCATTGCAGGATCAGTATCATTGCTCAGTGCAATGCCAAACGAAATAACACTGCGAATAATTTCTGGAAGTGTTTCAAAAAATTCTATGGTCTTTGCCTCGTCCAACCCTTCCACGTGAAAAGTCATCTTTGACGGACCGAGCGCAATGAACGTTTCCATATATTGCATTGGATCCTTCACCATGAGGTCAAGTTCATAGTTCATTTCCTGCCAGTACGGCATGGCGACTTCCTCGTCGAGAATAGCCTGAATGGTTTCGTCGTTTTTATTATTAAAAAGCCACGTGCGTTGGTTTGGCACAAGGTGACCATCGACAAGATCTATCTGCACGCTTGGTACGGCACCAAGAACTTTTTCAACAGACATTTCAATGCCACGGTATGTTTGCGGCAAAATTGCAGGGATAATTCTAACCATGATATGACTTGTTAAATTTTGAGAGGCGACGAATGTCTCGCTCGTCATTTGAAAATGGAATTTCTGACCAGATGGCAATGGCGTTGATAGTTTCTTCGATAGTCAAAAATCCGGCACCAATAGAAAGCATGTTGGCATTGTTGTGTCCGCGTGACAGCACCAGGATATCAGTCAGTCCGCCGTAGTACACAGCGCAGCGTACGCCAGGTACGCGATTTGCAACCATTGCCTCACCCTGCCCTGACTCACCAAAAATAATACCAACATCGGTACTGGTAACTACTCGTCCATCGTCAGCACTGATCGGTACGCCGCTGACCCCCACTGCCTGGGCAGCAGGCGCGATAAAATCCGGATAGTCATCACGACCATCAAAACTTACAGCACCATGGTCAATAACCTCAAGCCCCTGATCGATCAGGTACGCCTTCACCGCTTCTTTGTGCTGAAATCCAGCATGGTCAGTTGCTAAGTGTATTCTCATGACTAGGCAGCGTGTCTTTCTTCGTCTAAACCAAGCTTAAGAGCAAGTTCGTCAATCTTAACTTCAATTTCCCTTGCCTTGAGCTCATCACTCGCTTCCATTGCCGCCATATGCTGCACCTGAAAAGACTTGTACTGCTCTTTTAGCTGTTCATAGTTCTCAATCTCAAGCGCAGCATCAGTTACTCCTTCTGGATGCTCAGTTGCAGTTTTTCCCATGTTGTCTTCTATATTTTCCATATGTTTTTCCGCTTATTTAAAATTAGTAATCGCCCCTTGCCTTCATTCTACCAATTGCCCCCTCTACTTACCAGTGTGCATAACTGCATCACGATTTTAGAATTTGTAAATAAAAAAAGTACCCTTAGAATCAATCTAAGGGTACTTATTTTTACTCTTGCACCAGTTGATACACGTCGGTAACGAATGCTTCAACTTCGGACGGGATGTTTATAAGTCCTCGCTCATCACCCGATCCGTACAGGTCATATAAAATGTGCCTTTTCTGAGATATCAGCCACTGCCCCATCCATTCTCCATTGGTCTTTGGATCATGGAAATTTTTCAAGCCGGGGTTTTGGCGAATCCTTTCTAAAACAGACTGGGCATTGGTAACTACCGCTAATGCTTCCTGGTTTATATCATCTGCGAGCTGCTCGTCTGATACACGTGCATTTTCATACCTGTTTGGCTGACCCAATGCGCTTTCGCTTTCAATGACTTTCATATAATTGTGATTTTATTTGTTTAAATTAAATCACAACCATATGAAAAGTCAATAAAAAAGAGCCCTTAAATGAGGGCTCTTTTGTTAGAATTATGAAGAGAATTTATTTCTGAATAGTCTTCCCTGTCTTGATAACGTGATCAACGAGCGTGTAGGTATACCCCATTTCGTTGTCGTACCAGCCCATGACTTTCACAAGGTTGCCACCAACGACGCGAGTCATTGCAAGGTCAGCGATGGATGCATGGCGGTTACCGAGAATGTCACTTGAGACAAGGGGTTCATTTGTTACAGAGAACACTCCTGCCCAGCGAGGGTCAGCAGCGGCCTTTGTGAGGATATCATTCACTTCTTCGGCGGTGGTGTCGCGCTTTGCGATGAATGTCACGTCAACGATAGATCCAGCAGGAACTGGCACGCGGATAGAGATACCGTCAAAGAGCCCAGTGAGTTCAGGGTATGCCTGAGTAACGGCAATAGCGGCACCAGTTGAGCTTGGCACGATGTTTTGTGCGGCAGCGCGACCTTCGCGAAGGTCCTTCTTGCTTGGTCCGTCAACGAGAGACTGTGACGCAGTGTAGCCATGCACAGTATTCAAGATAGCTTTTTCAATACCCAGTGCTTCATGCATGATGCCGATCAAAGGACTTGAGGCATTTGTGGTACATGAAGCGTTTGAAGTGATATCACATGTACCAAACTTTTCCTCATTCACGCCGAGCAGAATAGTAGCTGCCTGCTGGGCGCCAGCCGCATCCTTTGCAGGGGCAGAGATAACGACACGCTTGGCACCATCCGCGATATGGAACTGCGCCTTTTCATATGAAGTAAACAGACCGGTTGACTCAACAACAACGTCGATACCAAGATCTTTCCACGGAAGCTTTGTCGTGTCCTTCTCAGAAACAAACTTCACCATTTTGCCATCGATAGAAAGTCCTCCATCAATGATTTGCACATCATGGTCCCAGTTACGATACACGGTGTCATGACGAAGCAGGTATGCCAAACTTTCGAGTGTACCAAGGTCATTCACTGCCACAATTTCGATTTCCGGGCGAAGCCATGCGATTTTTAAAAATGCTCGACCGATGCGTCCAAATCCATTAATAGCTACTTTAATCTTTGTATTATCCATGACTAGAGTATAGCACTTCTCCCTAGCAGGCTTATAAACAAATTGACGTTTATTCAATTTATGGTATTGTAGTAAAAAATACATACAACAATGATTATATGGACAGCGGAGAAAAAAGCTTTGGACGAAGGCGCTCTAAAAAACTACCCGACATACCAGCGGGACGTCGAAGAAGCATTTGCGAATGCAGTTATTGCCCATAAGGCATACCTAAATCACAAAAATCAACATTTATTTGAAAGCGGACTTAAGAATTCTTTTTTAACCCCCCTTCAGGAGGCTATGCAAAATGAACACGCGAAAGAATGTACTATTGAAATTACCCCGTACGACTTGGACATTCTTGGCAAGAGCAAAGTCGATTTGCTCTTTTGCCTTGGGCAAATGGAAAAGACACTCGGTGAATCGGTAAAAATTACATTGCAATCAAAACACCCCACTAGCATCCCTTTTAAAATAAAACTTTTGTTAACCTAAAAAGAACCGTAAGGTTCTTTTTTTATTACATCATTTCCTTCAACAGTTTCGAAGCAATTCCCGGATTGGCACTTCCCTTCGTGGCTTTCATCACCATACCGACAAGCGCTTGCAGTACCGCTTCTTTTCCTTCTTTGTACTGAGTAACCATAGCGGTATTATCAACTATCACCTGCGCAATGATTGGCCTCAAGTCATCTTCATTGTTTTGCTGGAGTAGTCCCTCCTTTTCAGCAATAGCTTTTGGCGATGCGTCTTCCTTCACAATAACAGCCAAGATGTCTTTTGCTCCGCGTGAGGTAATTTCTCCTGCAGTGACCATAGTAATAAGCTCGACAAAGTTTTCCTTATTAGGCAGTCGAACATCTGCGTCTTTTTTCATCAAGCCAAGTATGTCACTGACAATATAGTTAGCGGCACTTTGTGCAAATGCGCTGTCTTTTCCTGCGACAACGGATTCAAAATAATCCGACAATGCCTTGTCCGCAGTGAAGATTTCAATATCACCCTGTTTCAAACCGTAGTCCGCTGCATATCGCTCACGTTTTGCCCATGGCAATTCTGGAAGTGCATCTTTCATTGCAGCAATATCGAATGCGCTGTGCAGCTTCATCTTCGGAAGGTCAGGATCTGGGAAGTATCGATAGTCATGCGCATTTTCCTTTGAACGCTGTGAGAAGGTAGTCTGTTTTACTTCATCCCAACCGCGAGTTTCTTGTACGATCTCGTCTTGTCGCCCTGCTTCATATAATGCAATCATGCGAGCAAGCTCATGTTCGATAGCACGTTCAACACTTCTGAATGAGTTCAGGTTTTTTACTTCCACCTTCGTACCAAATGTTCCTTCTGTATCGGACACAGAGATGTTTGGCTCAACACGCATTTCTCCTTTTTCCAAATTCGCTTCTGATACGCCGAGCGTGCGGAGCAGCAATTGTAATTCCTTTGCAAAGTTAGCAGCATCCTGAGCGCTATGAATAACAGGTTCTGTTACGAGCTCCATCAATGGCACACCAGCGCGGTTGTAGTCCACGAGCGTGAAGTTGCCACGGTCGTGCTTTGAAAGACCGGTGTCTTCTTCAAGGTGCACACGGGTAATGCCAAAATCATTCAATGTCCCGCCGGAAACGATCGGGTATTTGTATTGGGAGATCTGATAGCCTTTTGGAATGTCAGGATAGAAATAATTCTTACGATCAAACTCAGTAAAGTCTGCGATGTCAGAACCAAGCGCCAAGCCAACTTTGATAACAGACTCAATAGCCTGCTTGTTTGCTACCGGCAATGTGCCAGGGTGCGCCATACAGATCGGGCAGATATTTACGTTAGGATTCATCTCGTCTGGATCGTTCTTACAGCTGCAGAACATCTTGCTTTGTGTTTTCAATTCAGCGTGAATTTCCAAGCCGATAACAGGATAGTACGTCTTACTCATATGAACGATTATACATGATTTTTTTAAATTGGCAGCTGTATATTGACTGTTCTTTTAAAAGGAGTAGGATTATTAAAAAATAATTTAAAAACTTTCTTTTATGAATTCAAACTTTAACCAATCGTTCAACTCGGGGTCTATCGGCTCTGAAGTTAAGGAAATGTTTGCAGGTTTGCTAGGCGAGGACATTCAGCTAGATTATGTTCCACGACTAACCAAGAGAAACCGTAATGCAGAATACAGCAGTACACGCCTGACGTGTCTTACGGATGATGAAAACCCACCGGCAAACAAACGAACGCATTCTACCTAAGAAAGATTAAAGAAAGTGAAAACAAAAAGCCTCCGCCAAATATGCGGAGCTTTTTTATTCTTTCTTCAGAAACCGTATAAGCTCATCGCTAAATTCCTTGACTGAACCATCATCAAACAACGTGATGGCGTAGACCGGCTTACCGAGCTTTTTAAACTTCTTAACCGTAGCCTCAACCACATCCTCAGAAACAGTATCAGTTTTTGTCAGCAAGATAATTTCTTCCTTTTCGACGAGAGACGCTAAGCCATTGTCATGCTGTTGTGGCGCAGCACTGTATTTCTCAAGCTCGTCGCGAATAGTTTCGTAGGCCTTCATCATGTCTTCGTTTTCAAATGAAATAAGATGAACAAGCACTTTTGTCTTTGAAATGTGACGCAGGAACGTGTAGCCCAATCCCTTGCCCTCACTTGCACCTTCGATCAATCCTGGAATGTCAGCGATGATATATCCATACAAGTCTCCCAAGTTAGGATCAAGCGTGGTAAATGGATAGTCCCCAACTTTTGCCTGAGCGTTTGTTAGTCCGTTCAATAGACTGGACTTTCCTGCATTAGGAAAACCAATAAGTCCGACATCTGCGATCAATGAAATGACAACGTGCAGCTCTGCCGCTTCTCCCGGTTTTCCTTTTGTCGCGCGATCAGGAGCTTGGTTGGTAGAACTTTTGAAAAATTCATTGCCGTATCCACCGACACCGCCGGTAAGGATTTTAATTTCCTGCCCTTCCTTGTTCAGTTCGTATACTGCGCCAGTCGTGGCATTGGTAACGACTGAACCTACAGGAAAATCAATGGTGAGCCGAGCTCCATCCGCACCCTTGTATGATCGACTGCCGCCATCATGACCGTCTTCTGCAAAAAATTCCTTGCGACTGCGGTACTGGTCAAGCACGCGAAAGCTGCGAACAGCCCTGATGTAGACGTGTCCACCGCGTCCGCCATCACCACCATTCGGCCCGCCCTTGGCAATGAACTTCTCGCGACGCCATCGTACGACACCGTCACCGCCCTTTCCGGCTCGTGCTTCAATTGTAATTTCGTCTAAAAATGCCATAAATCGTTATTTTCCAATAGTTGGAGTATTGTGCTCCATCCATGCAAGCACCTCTACAATACACTGCTTTGGCTCACGGTCAACTGTCTCCTTCTCGAACGACCCTCCGGCTGCTCGATCATGACCACTACCGATACCAAGTCTTTCATGTATATCTCGCACGTTAACGCTTGTTCCCAGTGAACGAGATGACATGCGCGCACTGCCGTCAACACGTGGTGTAATGACGAATCCCCAGGCATACCCTATGACGCGCGGTAGATATTGCCCCATGTAAATATGACTAGCGGCACTCATATCCTCATCGGTGTAATTTCCTTTCACTAACAGTGAGCGGTCAATATAACTGTATTGCAGATCAGGCCAACCATTAATCTCCTTGTATGCAGTATTTTTTACCAGTTCTTGCAGTAATGGAATAATCCGTTTTGGAATGCCGCCATAGCGTGCGCGGAAACTATCAATGGTCATGCCAACGGTAGTGAGTAATTTCTTTGCCACTACCAACACATCTGCTTGTTCAGGGCTGATGTGAGAGAAATTACCAGTGTCACCTAATATTCCCAACAAGAGATATTGTGCCAAGTCTGGAGTAAGTCCATGGTCCATATCAAAGGCGCGATATAAGATTTCACAATTCGAAGACATACCGGGTATTACGAGTGAAAGCGTGAACTGATCAGGCACGCCAGCATGGTGATCTATGGCAACAGTCTGCGGAACCTTTGCCAATACATCGGGCATCTTTGAGAATCTATGATACTGACTTCCGTCAAGCACTATCAACAAATCAGTGTTTGATAACTCATTGGCAACATCTGGCACGAATTGTATTTTTTCAAACCGCGGAAAGACCGAGTATCGCTCAACTGGATTTCCTGTATAGACAATACGAATGTCTTTTGTAGGAAAAGCTGCATGCAGGATTGTATACATTGCAAGAACAGAACCGATTGAGTCATCATCAGGAGAATAATGTGACGTGATGACGACATGCTCCACCTGCTCTACCAACGCAAAAAACGTTTCGGAGAATTTTGCGTAATCCGGATGTTCCATGTTAGTCGTGGATGAAGTGACTGATAATCCAGTTAATGATTGAGATAACCAATGCACCGATGATGGCTGCAGTGAAGTTTGCTACGGTAAAGCCTTGGATGATTTTGGCAACAAACCAAAAGAATGCACCGTTTACGATGATAGAAAACAGTCCCAATGTCATGATGTTCAACGGAAGCGTGAGCAATGTAACAATAGGCTTCACTACCATATTCAAAAATACCAAACATGCTGCCACGAGCACTGCCGTAAGAATGCTGCTAACAGTGATGCCCTGCACAAAAAATGGCAATGCAAAGATTGCGAGTGTCGTAATGAACCAACGGAGTAATATCATAGAAATAGTATAGCGTTAGAACAGTGATTCAACAACAGCTTTTACCACACTTCCATCTGCCTGTCCTGCCACCGCCTTCATCACAGCGCCCGTAAGAACACCTGCCTTGGCTTTGTCGGTGATGCCGAGTTCAGTTTTCTTTGCTTCAGCAATAGTGCGAATTTCTGCTTCGCTCATTTGTGCTGGCTGGAATTTTTCCAAGAACGCAAGCTGCTTCTTTTCCTCATCAGCAAGATCTGCACGGCCTCCCGCTTCAAACTGACTGATAGCATCCTTGCGCTGTTTGATAAGCTTTTGAATAACCTTCAATGCCAAGTCATCAGACACTTCATCCTGCGGAGTCTTGCCTGTAGCAACCAGTTCTGATGTAAAAGCACTAAGCACGCCACGATAGGTATCAAGTGCAACCTGATCCTTATCACGCATAGCCTGTTTCATTTGTTCTCGAATATCGGTAGCAATCATATGTAGATATTATAGCATAGAGTCAGTAGTATTTGACATAATAAAAATATATGACATTATATAAAAAAGCTTTCACAATATGAATAATAGAAGAACATTCATCAAAGATTCAGTGGCTATAATAGGCATTGGGGCACATACAGGTAGAACGCTGTTGCTTCCCGAAGAACACAAAACGGTCTGTCCCGTGTTATTGGTAGCGCGCAGCCTTGAAGAGGAAGTCGATATTGGTTCCCTATTGGCATTATTTCGCCATGAACGTCGTATCAGTCTCGCTATTTTTGATATAGAACACGCAGAAGCAACACATCAACTTTCCCTACAGGCGCAATTTGCCCAACAGCTTATTGATAAGGTGCTTCAGAGTATGGAGGAATACAAACTTCTAACAGAAAGGATTGTAGTTACTGAAAGTTCTTCAGCCCGTAACGATATACCGATGCTGCCACCGTCTCTGCCCTGCCCGAAACCTGTCTTGAAACGCCAGCATCCTCTCGCCCGTTCTGATTTCATAGCCCTCAAATTGAGGGCTATTTTTTGTGGTAGAATATGCGCATGAAAATCATCTTTTTTGATACCGAAACTACTGGAAATGGCCTGCATGACTATCTCTGTCAGCTTGCCATTGTTGAGCGAGGCAATGCTACGCCGGTTGTTGATGCCATGTACAAGCCACCAGTGCCGATTCCCTTCGAATGTTCTGCCATTCACCACATTTCAAACAAAATGGTTGCCAATCGTCCCGCATTTAAGGAAGCGCCTGAGTATGCGTCCATCAAGGCATTGCTTGAAGACGACGACACTATTTGCGTGGCTCACAATGCCGCCTTTGATGAACAGATCCTAAAGAATGACGGTATTACTATCAAGAACCTGTTGTGCACCTTCAAAGTCATTCGCGAGCTTGATAGCGAAGGAAGATTTAGCATGCACAAATTGCAGTACTTGCGGTACGCGCTTGATATTGAATTGGAAGTGTCATCGCACGAAGCCTATGCCGATGTCTTGGTATTGGAAAAGCTGTTTGAATACGAATTGCAGGAAGCCATGAAAGCATGGGACTGCGATGAAGAAGCTGCAATTGCAAAAATGATCGGTATCACTTCGGAACCACTGGCTATTAAGACTATTAACTTTGGAAAGTATAACGGCAAGACTATTGCCGAAGTGGCATCGCTTGATATCGGCTACCTATCATGGCTGCTCGATCAGAAACGCAAAAGCGACAAGGACGAAACGGACTGGATTTATACATTAGAAAAATACGTTGGATAATATGGAAATTATTTATATCTTAGGAGGCATAGTGGTTGGCGGAGTTGTGACATACTTCATCGCGAGCAGTAAAAAAACTGAACCGATAAAACAAGAGGACAATAGCACTGGCTTTCAATTGCTGATGCAGCAGGTATCAGAACTGCAAAAGACCGTCGATCAAAAGCTTGGCGAATCTGAAAAGAGCATTCGTGAATCAATGATGCACCAGTCTACGCAATCAGCCAATATCATCAGTGACATTACCGAGCGTCTGACCCGTCTTGATGAAGGCAACAAGCAGGTATTGAACTTTGCTGACCAGCTTCGCAACTTGCAAGACATCCTCAAGAACCCAAAGCAACGCGGTACTATTCTTGGTGAATATTATTTGGAAACCATTCTTTCAAAGGTCTTGCCTCCAAAGACATTCCAGACACAATACAAGTTCAATAACGGTGAAATCGTCGATGCCATCGTGATGGTAAAAGACAAGATCATTCCTATCGACTCAAAATTCTCATTGGAAAACTATAATCGCATCATAGAAACCAATCAAAACGGCGGTGATCCTGAACAGTTCGTCAACGAATTTCGTAAGGACATCAAGAGACGTATTGATGAGACATCAAAATACATCCGTCCCGCAGAAAACACATTGGACTTTGCATTCATGTTCATCCCTCATGAGTCCATTTATTATGATTTGCTCGTAGCGGAAGTCGGCAGTATCAAAGTAAACACGCAGGACCTGGTGCAGTATGCATTTGAAAAGAAAGTCATCATTGTTTCCCCTACGTCATTCTTGGCATACCTCCAAACTGTCTTGCAAGGTCTTCGTGCCATGCAAATCGAAGAAAGCGCAAAGGATATCGTGAAGCGCGTGGAAGAGCTCGGCAAGCACATGAAAGCCTACGAGGAATACCACAACAAGATTGGCGGTTCACTTACTACCGTTGTAAATCATTACAGCAATGCTGGAAAGGAATTGAAGAAAGTGGACAAGGACGTCATGCGCATCACTGGCTCAAGCAATGACATCGAACCGCTTCTCGTGGACATCAGCCCTATCGAACGTACTACGGAATAATTATTTTGTAGAGAAAATATCCAGACTAGCAATACTCTTGAATGCAGATACTGGTACGGTAACTTTTTGTAGTCCATCAGAATATGGTGCCACTTGGTATGGATCAAAATAAAACGTCACACTGTCATCCTGAACGGTGAAGTTGGCGTAATTCTCCGCTGTCGGTGAAGTGCCATCAGCCACGAAGTCCTGATCTGTGCTTGGCAATGTACTCTTGAGCTGTGATGCCACATACGGTGCAATGGTCTGGAGACCAGCAAGACCGTTCGTGAAAAGATTAGACAAAGAAATAAGCTGACCTGTCGGTGAGAATGTGAATGTCTGTGTCGCAGTCAGACCATGCGCTCCCCCTTCATATGAACTGTTACTAAAAATATAGTTATCAGCGTTATCAGTCTTTTGTTCTGTGTAGGTAATATTCAGCGTGAGCTGTCCTGCCGCTGCAGAGTCCGCACTGTCACTTGTCGCCCATGAGGTATCACTCTTGAACCCTGCCACTGAGTCATCAACGTATTTTTTGAAGTAGCCACTAATGACTGTATCCTTCACTATAGGATATGTAGCAGAGATTGTGTAGTAACTTGTATTGTCCTTAACAGTCGCATCTTTTATCTTTGTAGACGGCCACTGCTGGCTTGGAGTTGGCGTAGGAACGTTCTCCGTAACCTGTGTCGGCGTCACTTTTGCCGCACGATGGCTATAGACAAAGAAACCGATAACGGCGAGAACGACTACGAGCAATATTATGAGAACTGTTTTTGATACTGGACGATTCATATGGTAACTCTACGCTTATTTGTTAATGGAAGTGTTTGAAGAAGCCGTGCTTTGAATAATAGTGTTTACCAAGCCAAACAACGCCGCGGCAAACAATAGTATAAAGATAAACAGAAACCAATGATGATGCTTCATAGATATAGTATATACCAATTCATCATCGATAGTCCTTGTTGACTTTTTGTGGGAATAAGGCAATATGAGGAAAAATTATACCTTATGGCAAAAATATATGGGCAAAAAGGTTTTTTATTAGGAGAAGAGCTTCGTGAAGACATACCTTTGCATGAATGGATACACACCGCATCAACACTTGGTACGCCAATGGATGCTATTTACAACCTTCTTGCAGTATCAGGGTCATACTTTCATGAAAGATTGCTGGACTATCCTGAAGGAATAATAAAGCCTTCACGGGTCATACATCGACACTGCCACAGCAACAACATTCTGTATGCAGCATATCTGATGGAAACCCACCCCGAATCATTGAAAGACTTTCAGTTTGTTTCCGGCCTGTATCGCATGAAAGCCACGAGCCTTTCTGTGCCATTAGAAAAGTTGTACTTTATTGGAGTTCATACTTTCATGACGTATAAAGGAGCGATATTGGATTGCACAGTGATGCATTATCCTCCTTTACTCTATGAAGTTAAAGAGTACCTTGGAATCGGCTTTGAAATCGAAACGGTGGTAAAAACTTTTGATAACGCAATTGATATCGCTAAGAAAAACAACACGACCAGTTTTATCGCTTCTCCCCTTGAATTCCTAACCAATGAGTCTTATTTAAAATAATAAGGCTCATTTTTTTGTGATCCAAGGATTAAAAATGGTACCAGGTACCTTTTTATCATTTCCATACTTGCCCAAATTCAAATCTCTCGATACTATACATGCACTGGCCCCATCGTCTAACGGTTAGGACGCCGGCTTCTCAAGCCGTTAATCGGAGTTCGATTCTCCGTGGGGTCACAAATTAAAAACAGCAGTATTACTTATACTGCTGTTGGTGCAAATTTGTTAGTTTGCTAAATGCTGTTGATCATCCTGTCCATCAGGCTTTGATTAGTCTTGGTAAAGTCCACAATAGTGGCTAGCAATGCTTCCTCTACTTCCTCAAACGGGCTACTCTTTAGCCAGTAGACATAGCGCACTTTCTTGTTAAGAGTAACGCTCCTTCCTTTTTCAAGAAGGTAGATGATTTTCAGCGGCATGCTTATTCGAGCGATTGGTCCCTGGAAAATGGAAGCCATGTCTTCGCCGTTCAGTTCAAAGCCAAGATCCTGATCCACAATGCATAATTCGGGTAAAGAGTTTCCTTCCCCTCCTCTGATGAACGTAACAATCCCTGGGCTGGAAACCGGGACTTTTTTTGGAAGAACAAACTCATAGTCATGTTCATATCCATTTTCGATAAGGAATGCATGCAGGACATCAAACCGCTCCCTACTTGAAGCAAGGACAAATATTTTTTTCATATCTTAATTTTTTAATTTAACTCTAAAGTATATTATTTATTAAGAAAGTCAATATTTATTGGCTACAAACAAAAACAACCAGGGATTTCCTGGCTGTTACATGGGCACATTGTTTGTACTGTTAGACGGTTTGTTGTTTTAGCTTGGGAACAAATAACACGAACGTTTTCTTATTGCAACTCATACAACGATATCTTCGCGATGAACGAAAGAGGAATCTTTGAAGAGCGGTGCGATGAATTCTATCAAGAGAGTTGGTCTTTTTGCATCGCGGGCATGCTTGCGGATTATTCATAATAATATATTTTTTTATGAATGTACCACCTCACGGCTAATAGTCAAGTGATCTATTCTGAAGCAGCAGCAATCCCCTCATGGTAATTGCTTAATGCTCGATAGAGATGCGCCAGTAGCAGCACAGCCAATGGATACGTGATCAACGCGCCGATAACGAGGGCAAGGTTGCCGATAAAAATCAGTACGAAGTAAATGATGAGGACAAGAAATGTTGTCCAGAAGATCTTACCTTTTACGAGATGCCATGAATAGCTCAGTGACTTACCTACACTTTGGTTACGATCAACGTATGCGAAGGTACTGAATACCAATCGTGTCATGAAATAAATGCCAGGAATGATGAGCAATACAATGCCGACACCAACGATAAGGCCAACAACAATACCGATAAGCACGAACATCAAAAACTGACGAAGTGTTGGCATGTGCGTGGACAATGAGCGGAAGTTCAAGATAGCGTCTTTTTTATCAACGGCAGCCAATGCGGCGCTAATCCATACGTATGCCCACAAAAACATGGCAATCACTACCACTGCGGTAAGAACACCTTGATGGGTGGTATGAACGTGATTGGTACCGTAAAAAACATTAAAAATAATAAGTACAAACGCTAAGCCAAGGAAAAACCACATATGCTTTGCAAATATGTTCCATGAGTCTTTAAATGCAGATCGAATTGAAAAATTGAATGACATAAAAATTATTACCCTACTTATCCGGAGGGACGCTATAGTAATTTGCTAAGAATTGTATCATATTCATGAACGGATCACCCAAAGTCTGAATGGAGTACAAGATATTCTTCGGGTAATAGTCATAGAAATAAATCAAGAATTGCGGATTGCTCGCTGGGAAGAAACCAATCATGGAGTGCAGGTTACGATCGTTGTAATATCCCCCGCCTCCCGGCTTAGCAATCTGAGCAGTACCAGTCTTTGCAGCAACAGTATAGTTTGCCTGCTCACGGTGATAGCCGTCATTCACGACTGTTACCATCATTTGATCAATGGTCTGAAGTGTTGACGGACTAAGTACTGGACCAGTCTTGGGATAGGTCAACGTCTTCACCGTGCCATCCTGCTCATTGATGGCAGTTGCCAAGTGTGGAGTTACCAAGTAGCCCCCATTCGCAAGTGACGCCATACCGCGCACGATATCAATCGGTGTTGTCGCGATACCTTGTCCGAATGCGGCAGTAGCATAGTTCACATCGTTGTTACCATTGAGACTTGTCATCAAACCGTTAACCTCTCCTGGCAAATCGACACCAGTCTTGGTATTCAGATGGTATACATCCTCAATATATTTTTTGAACATAGCCTGACCCATGTGCTGCTCAACATAAATCATACCAGTGTTCAATGAGTCATTAAGTACCGTCTGCATGGTTGTGCCCGGACCACGACCAACCTTGTCGAAGTTATAAATAGTAGCGTTTCCAACCTTTACGGAACCAGTATCGTCATAGGAGGTCTGAGGAGTAACGACATGGTTTTCGATAGCTGCTGCCATGATCAATGGCTTGAAAATTGATCCCATTTCGAAGTCGCTCGATACCAACGGATTTTGATAGAGACTTGGATCCTTCACTGAACCGTACGCATTCGGATCAAAACTTGGTGTTGAACCCATAGCGAGAATGGCACCAGTATGCGGATCCATGACAATGGCTCCCACTGACTGACTGGACCATTTCTGCTGAATGCCCTGAATCTCCTGTTCGAGCTGTGCCTGCACGGTTGGTTCGATAGAAGTAACAACATCCCCAGTGCTGGAATTGTTCTTGAAGACACTGGATTGGATATTGGCAAACATTTCCGCAAAGAAGTTCACGTAAAATGCGCTGCTGTTTCTGGAAAGTACATCGTTGTAATACTGCTCCAAACCGTAGTTACCCACCAAGTCATTACCCTTGTATGACACGAAACCAAGATCCTGAGCTGCCAATGAACCGCCGGGATAATATCGCCATTTGGACTGATAGAGGGTTAAGCCTGGAATCTTCTGACTGGTAAGAGCCTGTGCGGCATGTTCATCGAGGTGCTGGGCTATTTCTTCATAGGGGTCATTTTTCTTGGCAGCGCTCGCCAAAAATGCCGCCTGGTCGATCGGTACAACAGCATTAATCTTTTGAAATTCCCCTTCTGGGTCGGTAACTAGGCTTGGGTTGATAGCGGCCTTGAATCCGTCCTGTACGGTGGCTGCGGCAACAGTCGTACCGTCCTTGTTTGTAAAATAAATAGTACCGCGGTCAAAGACATCTCCGGCAGGAGTGACATACTGGTGCTCAGCGCGAGCACGATACGATTTGGAATCAATAACTTGTAAGGAAAAAAGACGAATAATAACAATACCACCGATGACTGCTACGGCGGTAATGATAATGTTTATTCGTTTTGCGTGAATATTACTGTCCGACATTCCATGCCACAGCAGGCTTTGCAACTGCAAATGCTACCGCTGTACCTTTCACTAAGCCAATAGAGCTGGCGTAACTTTCATTTAATTGCACTTGCTTCTGAAGGTAAGCCTGTTCTTGGTCGCCCATTGAAGAAATAAGTGTCTTATTAGCCTGTTGCAACGCTTCCTGACTAATGACTTTAAATGTAATTGCTCCGACAAAATAACTATAACATAAAAACAGCATACCTGTACCTACCCATGCGTATCGAGTAACGAGTTTTAATGTCTTATTGATATCGCTTGATGATACGGTTTCCATTTTGTTTTGAAGTGTTGCAATCATGTTGTTATTTTTCGATTGTACGGAGCTTTGCGCTTCGTGATCGAGGATTAGTTTTTATTTCTTGTAATGAGGGAGCAATAGGTTTTTTGGTGATAATGTGTCCAGTTTGAGCTTTCATCCATTGTTTGACGATTCTGTCTTCGAGACTGTGAAAGGTGATGATACTGAGTCTGCCGCCCGGAGAAAGCTTGTCCCACCAGGCTTCCATAGCGGTGGTCAGCGTTCCCAGCTCATCATTAGCGGCAATGCGCAGGGCTTGGAACGTCTTGGTGGCAGGATGAATGCGACCGTGACGAGGTACTGCTGCGGCGATCACGTCAGCAAGCTGTTTAGATGTCGTGATCGGCGCAAGCTTTCGAGCCTCTACGATAGCCTTGGCGATTCTGCGTGACTTCGTTTCCTCTCCGTATCCGTAGATGATGTTGGCAATGGATTCTTCCGCCCAGGCATTCACAATGTCATTAGCGGTAAAGCCAGTATGTGAACCATGTTCAGAGAATGTCATGGTCAGCGGAGCGTCACTGTTGAATGAAAAACCGCGAGTATCAGCAAGCAGCTGAAATACGCTAGTGCCGAGATCAAGCAGAACTTTGTTCACGGTAGTGACGTGTGCCTGTTCGAGAATGTATGAAGCATCCTTGAAGTTTGCATGCACGAAGACTACGTTCTGAGCAGTGGCAAATTTCTCATGAAAACGCTGTTCAGCGGCTTCATCAAGATCAACGCAAATAAGAGTTCCTTTCGTACCGAGCTGCTGCGCAATGACAGTGCTATGCCCGCCACCACCAAAGGTACCGTCCACAACAATATCACCGGGAGCAAGCTCGAGAGAATTGACAGATTCGTGTAAAAGAACGGGAACATGCAAACTTTCCATATTAGAGAACGCCTATAGAGCCAAGTCGTTCTGCTAATGTGTCTGCGTTTGCCTCTACCTGGCGCTTGTATTTCTGCCATGTAGATTCATCCCAGAGTTCGAGGCGGCTATACACGCCAATGACAGCAACTTTATCCTTGATACCTGCTCTGTCTTTCAAGAAGTCAGGCAATAGGATACGGCCGTTTGCGTCTACTGATACTTCAGTTGCCCCACCGAGAAAGTAACGGCTAAAGCTACGAGTATCTGACTGTAACATGGAACCTTCCGCCAACTGTTCGGCTTTTTTCTTCCATTCAGCTGCAGTAAACACAAATAATGACTGTTCCAATCCAGGAGCAATAACTACTGACTTCCCCATTTCCTTGCGGAACTTAACTGGAAGCGACAGTCTGTTTTTCTCATCAATGTTGTGTGTATATTCGCCGATTAACATATTTCTTACATTTACCACTCTGTCCCACTTAGTCCCATTATACTCCACTTTGTTCCCCTGCCGCAAACTATTTGTGTGGATAAACACGATAAAAAAATCAGGAGGTCGGACCTCCTGATTTTTTAAAAATACCTTTTATTTAAATAGTTTATTCAACACTAATGATCTCGTACGCCATATCACCTTTTGGTGTGGTAACGGTGACCCAGTCGCCTTTTTTCTTGCCGTGCAGCGCACTGCCAATTGGAGACTTGTAGGAAATTTTTCCAGACAACATGTCTGTTTCTTCACTACCAACGATTACGAATGTACGAGTATTACTCTCTCCGTCTTTTTGGATAATAACTGTAGAGCCGACATCAACCGTACCGTCTGATGGACGGTCAACAACGATGGCATTTTTCAAAACATGTTCGATAGTGCTGATGCGTTCCTGAAGCTTGCCCTGCTCTTCGCGTGCGATGTGATACTCCGCATTTTCAGAAAGGTCACCAAGTGACTTGGCATATTCAAGTGCATCAATAATCTCCTTGCGCTTTGGACCGGTAAGCTCTTTGAGCTCCGCTTCAAGGGCTTCTTTATTTTCTTTTGTTAGATATTCCTTCATGGATGACCTACTATACTATCTTTTTTTTACTCGGTCAAAAGCTTTGGGTTGGCAGAATACAGGCTAATAACAGGCTTAATGGCATACTTGGCACCACTGGAAACGATCGGCCCGTTCTCCATTAAAACAATAAAAGCATACTTAGGATCATTCAGTGGAAAGAATCCTTCAATCCATGAATTCACGCGCGTATTGCCATTGATTTGCGCCGTACCAGTCTTTGCCGCTACCGGAATATTAGGATCAGCCAAATTTGTCGCAGTACCTTCTGGGTCGCTGACGTCCATCCCCATAGCCTTAAAGATGACATCGTAATCAGCGCTCGTGAACTGAGGTGAGACCTGGGTCGCACCAATAGGCTTGCCGTCAACACTCTTAAGAATAGATGGCGTTACCAATGTGCCTCGAGAAGCAATGCCGGACACTGCGCGCAGCATTTGTATTGGCGTAACTTGGAAACCATACTGACCAATGGAGGTGTGATAGGTGTCACCAATGCGCCATGGATCATTTGGGAAGTTCTTTGCCTTCCAGGCAATGCTTGGAACCGTACCCGTGAGTTCACCGGAAAAATTTATACCGGTCTTCTGGCCAATGCCAAACATGTTTGCGTACTTATCGAGGTTATTGATACCAAGACCCGGCTGATTGCCAAACCCTCCACCGATTTCATAGAAGTATACGTCAGATGACACCGCAATGGCCTTATACATGTCTTCATCTCCGTGATTGGCGTTATCGATAAAGACCGTGTATTTTCCTGGACTGTATGGATTAGGAATCTTCAAGGAACCTGTTGTATGCAAGACGGTATCAGGAGCGATAATACCCTGCTGCAATGCACCCAATGCAAAGAACGGCTTCACGATTGAACCCGGCGTGTACAAACCGTCAGTCATGCGATTAAGAAACGGCCGCGCAGGATCAGTAAGGTAACTCTGGATCAAGGCCTTGTCCTTACCGGTAGACAATACGTTTTCATCATATTCAGGATAACTGGTCATGGCAATGAGCTCACCGGTCTTAATATCCATGACTGCCCCGGCACCTCCCACATACCCAGAACTTTGGGCCAAACTTTGAATACCGTTGTACAGCGTCTCCTGAACTTGGTTATCGATAGATAACGAGATGTTTTTACCTTGTACAGGATCCTCGACGATTCCCTGTGTCTGAACCTTGCCATTCACATTTGTTTCGATAAGCTGTGTTCCGTTTTTTCCTGCAAGGTCAGTATCGAACTGTTTTTCCACGCCATCCTTACCAATAACGCGAGTCTGCCAAAAGTTTCCCCGCGAGTCTTTAGCTGGGTATGACACGTACCCCAATAAGTTAGCGAAACCAGGATCCGTAATATAGTTACGAAATGTTGGGGCCACATCATTGCCGGGAGTGTTCCAGGCAAGCTCTACTCCATTGCGATCATAGATTACACCCCTATCAGCAAAGACCGCAATATGATTCAAACTATTGTTTTCACTTTTTTGTGTATAGTATGCAGTTCTTACAATTTGCAGATAACCCAATCGCCCCACGAAAAATAACGCTGCAAAAATCATTACCACTACCAATAAAGCAAAGGAGCGCTTTGCTAACGGTTGTTCCATACGACCTTCAAACTGCTGACGATCGAATGCGGGCAGGTTGTTCACATCGAGCAAGATCTCATCCGGATTGAGCTCTATGCCCTTTTTCTTTTTTCGAGTATTACGCTTCCAAACCATAGAGTGTGCGAATTCGCAGCATTTTCATAACAAAATAATGAATACCGAGGAGTGCCAATACGAGCAATATCATCCAATGCGCTCGAATACTCAGCGCTGAACCAGAAGCATATAATGCATCACTGACAATGGCAGGAATTATGAGAAAAAAGCGGTATGGCACTATCACAATCGCTATTATAAAGAGTGCTATTTGAACCCACAGCGGGAACCATACTACTGCCGCGATCAATACTAATATGCCTAGAAAAATGCGAATCATGTCGCTATTTTAGCACATATTTTAGAACAAAAGATTGACAATAAATCGCAAAACTAGCAAAACCAAAAGTACTAATACGATGTAAAAAACGGCTGCATTTGAGAAGACCGGCGCTAAGGCGCTACTGTAGAGGTAGTTGAAGTATACGCTTGGGTTTGAAAAGGTACTGCTCAATGCGTCACTGGCCGGAGCAGTGGAGTCAGCCGATACAGTGCTATGCTGAGTCTTACTGACTTGCGCCTTGCTTGTATCTCGCAACGTAGTAAGGGTTGCCGCTTCGGTAGTACGAAAACGTTCTATGGAATTAAAAATCGGTGCAAGCCATACGTTGAGCTGAGCACTGCCAGGAAATCCTGCAGGAAATAATCCTACGCCTGTTGTTTCTGTCGTTGTGCCAAGGTGAGCTACGGTAATACTGCCCAGTGTTCCCACCAAACTGGGAACAGATTTTTTAGTGCTGGTAACCACAGCCTTGGTAACAGCACCGGTTATGATAGTACTGGCAGCGGGCATTTTCCACGCAGCAGTCAATGTCTTGGCAGCCTGAGGCGCAATCTCTCCTGTCGCGGTCGCAAGAGTTCCTTTAGTGGTATTAAAACCAACTGTCACTGTTACGGTGCTACTAGTGTTGTTATAAACCAGGGCATGAAGATTGATGGCAACACCGACGGCGGCATTTGCTGGTTCGTACCATACGGTATTGGAAGGCAGAGCTGAAGCTGCAAACGCCGCGGAAGAAAAGAGCGTAACACTCAGCATGGCTATAAGAAATGATACGACTGCTTTTTTCATGTTATCGCAATGAGAATGATGCTTTTACGGTTTCAGTGATTTGCTTTTCAATCTGAGACGTATCGTAACTACCGTAGTCTGAAACATCAGTAGAGTTCAATGACTGCACTTGCACTACCCCGCTGTTTGCGCTCTTGAGGGTACCGACACCACGTCCAGAATTTTTTGCGAGCTGCGCTGCTCGCTCCTTTGCATCAGAGATAGCTTGAGACAAGAGTTGTACTCGAGCATCGGCAAGCTTTGAATAATAGTATTCAAGAGAGACAGTTGAGAAGATAACGCCTTGGTTAATCAGGTCAGAAACGTTATTTGCAGCTGAGGTAAGTTTCTTCACATCGTTGGACTGAATAGTGAATGTCTGAGTAAGGTCATAGAGCTTTGGAGCTGATTGGTTTTCCTGATAGACCTGTGTCATTGAAACTGGCGTAACGGTTATTTCATCACTCGTGATGCCTTGGGCTTTGAAGAAAGCTTCGGTAGCAGTAAGGTCAGAAGCCAGCTCTGAGTATCCCTGCTTAAGATCTGCTTCTGAAACTTGTCGGTCAGTTTGGGTTGTCCACTTTGCCTGGTCAGATGTCACTTCCATCTTTGCAGAACCGGTTACTGATACCGTGTCGTTCTGTGCGCGAATTTGAAAAACGGTAACGGCTGACAGTATAACGGCGATCAAAAAGCTTCCGCCCAAAATCAAACCAAGCTTAACGAGCGGATGTTGTTCTTGTAGTGTTCTCATGCAAATAGTATAGAACGTTTATAGTTACCTGTACAACATAGAATGTTGTACAGGTCGTGGACACTGTTTAATTCGGGTCCACAAGCAAAAATCCCTTCCTTATTTCTAAGAGAGGGATTTTTGCTTGTGGACTATCAATCTGATAATAAAAACAGTGTCGGTAAGGGGGTTTTGAAAAACGAGCAAAAGATATATCAGTCAAAGGAGTACTGGCAGAGTATTGTTGGCCATTTAAAAAACTTAAGGGATATATGTGATAGGAATAACTTAGAATAAGCGAATCAAAAATTAATAAAAAGGCTATTGAAGGGTTGGTTTTATTTTTTTTACCAATACAGCAATCATGTCAATATCTTTTTTAATGTTAACCAGATCGGCATTTGTCATTTGATTAAATAACTTGTCATAATTTACTGTTAGATATGCTGAATTCTTCGGATATCTTAAAAAGGTATTCTCTGGATCAGAAATAGTGAAGCAATCTTTTAGGTAACTGTTCAATATACTTAACTCGTAGTATTTATTTATAAAATCTTCGAGCTTACCTATATCTTTGCTTAGTGACTTCTTCTTTTCAGGAGTGTTCTTGCTCTTTTTAATAATATTTTTCTTAAACTCAGAAATTAGCAATTTTATGTTATGACCATATTTGACTTCGGTTTCTTCATTTAATGTCTTTTGAAATGCTTTAATTATTATTTCTAAGCTATGTTTTATATTAAAAATTATAGCAATCAATACTGCCTTGTTTTTTGTTGTAAATTTTTTAGTCAAAATAGATTCGCAAGCATAAAGGCTTAAATTTAGATAAGAGTTAACAAAAATATACCAATCCTTATCGTTTGGAACCTTATCCTCAATGCTGACAAGCTGCTGTATGTTTGGTGCTGATGAAAAAGTTGAGGCACTACTTCCCAATACAGTTGGAGGTTTTTGGTTGCCAACTTTCTTAGTAGAGGCCATAGAAATAATTACTTAGCCTTGACTACATGAAATTCAGCTTCCGCCAAAACTTCTTCATCGGCACTTAATACAACTTTGTAATCACCAAATTTTTCAAGTTTTAAATTTACTATCTGAACCAGCAAGAGAATGTTGTCATCTTGGCTATTGCTTTTCGCGGCTTCAGCTGAATCATATGGAAAATTCTGTTTTTGAGCAATTTCAATACCATCATTGTCAATGATTATTATTGAAAAGTCATACTTACCTTTCTGAATAACCTTAATTGAACCAGCGATAAAAAACTGAGGGTGCATTGAAGGAACTTCCGTTGCAGAAATATTTTCAAAAGCCCCAATAATATTTAATTTATTCTGATTAGATAGAGACGCGAAATCACACAGGACTAAATAACTAATTTTGAATTTGTTATTATTTTGTATTAATGATGTCTTAGGCATTTTATTAACTATTTCCAGGCTTATTAAGGTCAGCGATCTGAATAGGGCTCTGTATCTGAGGAGGGATCATATCTATCTCACCAAACTGTTTCTCATATTCTTGAACATTATTTAAAAGCCAAATAGCAATGCTTTTAGCGATCTGAGGAGTAGTAATGAGAGGCATAAGTTCAGTACCAGAGGTTGGCACAATAATAAAGGTTTCCTTATTAAAACCGCCGATAGCTCCGTCACAAAACTTCTTTGGTACCTGATTCAAATCTATAGTTTTTGGGTCAATCATAATATAAATAATTAAGCTATTACTGACCTTATCTTAACACGAAAAGACCGAGTTCGAATCTCCTGAACTACCCTTAATATTTTGACAGGAAAAAATCTGAAAGAAGCCTTATGAGCCAATGTTTATAAGAGTTCGTAGTAACGAAACGATAGTGGACCCTAGGAGATTCGAACTCCTGACCTTTGCTTTGCAAAAGCACTGCTCTACCAGCTGAGCTAAGGGCCCGTTATTTAGATGTCAGACAATTCTACTATAAAGCGTTATTTTTGCAACGTCTGAGAGCTGCCGGGCAGCTCTCACTTTTACTGAAGGCACATTGGCACAACAGAGACATACCGGTACGCGATGACCAGCACAACCGCTACGCCAAGACAGACCGTGAAGTAGCCAAATGCCTTTACTGTAGAACGCTGGTGATTGATATAAAACGGTATGGTCAGAAGCGCACTGAGGCCACAGAGCAATCCAAGAATATTGGCCTTACTATTCCCTGCCAAACAAAAACCGTAGTTTCCTGATATGCCCTGATAGAGCCATGTTCCCAGGAAGATATAAGTAAAGATAAAAAATACGTATCCGAATCTGTTGAATGTGTTCATACTAATGTAATACCAGTGTATATAATAATGCTACTGCGGACAATGCCATCACGCCGAATGTCAGCCATACGAACGTTCGTGAAAGCGCTCCGCCTTTTTTACTTCCTAGGATAGCTGCATTGCCATTGATCTTGGCAATGAGAAAGAGTAGCGGCACTGCTGCAATGCCATTGAATACTGCAGTGAAGACCAATGCCTTGAATGGGTTGATGCCGACAAAGTTAATAAGCAGGCCGATCAGTGTTCCCACAATAATGACGCCGTAGAAGCCTTTGGCTTCGTGGAATTTCTTTGACAAGCCTTCTTTCCACCCTGCAGCTTCGGACAATGCGTATGCTGATGATCCTGCCAACACTGGTATGCCGAGGAAGCCAAGGCCAATAATACCAATTGCAAAGATAACTTTTGCAATGAGACCAGAATGCGGGAATGAGCTTACCAATGGCTGCAATGCCTTTGCAGCATCAGCGGCACTATTGATAGTGGTCACACCATGACTGAACAGCACTGTTGCAGTGGTGATGATGATAAACCATTGCGCCACTTCGGCAGCAATCATGCCGGCTGTGGTGTCGATACGAACATTGCGCAAGTAGTTTGCAGGCAATTTCGGCTTACCGCTAGCGGTAGTAGGCACGCCTTCAGCATGCTCCTCTTCCACTTCCTCTGAAGCCTGCCAAAAGAACATGTATGGAGAAATCGAAGTACCAAAGACACCAGTGATGATGAAGAGAAATGTAAATGACAGTTGGAAGTGCGGAATAACAGTGGCACGAAGAATCTGTCCCCATGGTTCGTGAATGATAAGCGCCGTGATGGGATATGAAAGCAATGCAATAGCAAGCCACTTCAAAACTTTTGAATACGCCTTATACGATACGAATACTTCCAAAAGAATAATGACGACTGCGGTGACAATTGCCAAAATAACGAATGGTACCGGAATGACTAATTGCGCAGCGGCGGCAACGGCGCCGATATCTGCACCGATATTGATAGTGTTGGCAATGATAACCAGTATCACTACGCCGTACAGGATATTGCGTGTGTAATGCTTCTTGATGATGCCTGCCAAGCCTTTGCCGGTGACAACGCCGATACGGGCGCATGCCTCCTGGACAGCAAGCAGCAATGGAATTTGATAGAGACTGGTCCATAGCTGACCGAAGCCAAACTGTGCACCAGTTTGTGAATAAGTCGCAATGCCAGAAGGATCGTCATCAGCCGCACCGGTAATAAGCCCCGGACCTAACAGCTTAAGAAATCCTCGTACGCCTAAACGCTCCTTCTTCCCAGGAGCAGACTGATCAGTTTCGTTCATACCACAATGATACATGAAAAAATCGCCCGCTGCATCCTGCACAGGGCGATTTTCTTATGACTACTGGTGATAATATTTTGGACGTCCCTTTTGAGGAAGCTTAGAACAAATGAGAACACCATTAGTTACAATTAGTATTACTATTAGGTACCACATAACATTAGGTATTGATTTACCTAAAAGCGTACTCCTTTTAAAAAACTTTGCAACTTTATTTAAACTCAAATAACTTGTCACGGAAATCCTTGATCACGCCCTTGGCATCCACTTCGATTCCCTCTTTCTTATAAAGCTTTAAACGCTTCTCCTTATGAGCGGCATCGATCCACACCGTCCCATTGGAATACACGATACGATGAAATGGAATGTCCTTTTGTCCGGCCATATATGCCTTGCCCAAAATCCCCGTCACGCTCCGTGACGCCATTGATCCTCCACCTGCCGCTTTTGCAATGGCCCCATACGTTGTCACCATTCCTTCCGGCACCATCAATGCCAGCTCGACTACTCGCTCACTGAATGTCTTCATGTCTGTAGTATACCTTATTTGACATAAGGTCTTTTAATGGTAATGTCAGGAAAACAACGCACCATGAAATATAAATACCTCATACTCTTTCCTATTCCTAAGCCGTACCTTAAGCAGATTATGGATCTGATGGACATTGTCGCACTGTATACGGGAACCGAACCTCCGTATAAGAACCTTATTCCTCATATAACATTTCATCGCCCTATTGAAGGCATTGAACCTGAGGAGATTGAAGACATCGTACAGAGCATAGTCCTTCAGGGCAAACAAACTCGTATACGTATAAACAGTATCGATAGTTTTGGAAAGGAATTCATCGTAATACCAGCCCACGGTACGGTAACTGTTTCTGAATTATGGATCGGAATACTACAGACGTTACGGCAGCATCCACAGTATTTCCACGGAGCGTTTGATAACGACAACACGCTACATATTACGTTGGCAGAAAAAACTTCAGCGGTATTTGACGCCATATGGTCAAAAATATGTTTCTTGCTAACGCGAGGGATAAATATCCCCCTGAAGAAAATTGCGATTTATCGAAAACCGATCGAACAACAAGGCCGGTGGGAAGTATTCAAAGAGTATAAGTTTCGGAAAAACAAAAAGGCGATCACTGCGTGATCGCCTTTTCTTATGCTCGCAGTATTACTTAAACGCAGTAATGATCAATGCGTACACAACAAACGTGATAAGCTGCGCGCCACTGGAAATGAAAAACATTTTCCATGCCCATGCTTTTGGCTTACCGCTCCAGAGCGCAGATCCTCCGATTGTTGTCAGGATAAAACCAAACCAGATGATTACTGACACTGCCACACCGACAATGACCGGAGTACCCATGATGAAGTAATCCAACACTATTGCAGTGATCAGTGACAGCAAAAACTGTAATGCATACATCTTGCCCATGGCCTTCTTCATGGCTTCGTGCTGTTCAGAAGTCATCGTGTCTCCGCCCATCATCTGTCGCTGTGTCTTGCCAAACAACGGACCGTACCAAATCCCTCCAATAATCATTGATGCTATCGCGCACAGCAAAATCGCTACGTAATTCATGTATTTAAAATATAAATGCTAATGAGCTAATTGTACCGCACTTACTGTTCCATTGACAAATATAATATAATGTGTTATCATAATTAAAACAATAAGCACCATGACAAAATTTGAATACATTCAGTTTAAAGAAATTATCGAGCAAAGAAGCTTCAGGAAAAATCTTCCAATAAAAATTGCGACATTGTTCTGTTTAATAGGAGTATTAACTTTTATGGCAATGGCGATTCTACAATTAATTGAGGGAGCGTCTGTTAATCTATATACCACTCCTGCAACCCTTCTCTTGATTATTTCTCAAGTATTCTCTTTATTCAAAACTTCACATGAAGATTTACTCGAAAAGCTAAAAAAGGATTTTGAGGAAGGAAAAGAAATTAACTTTAATGACTACGAAAAGGACATTGAAGAAGATGAAGGTACTGAGGAAAAATAAATACAAAACCTAAGCGGTCTCTTAACAAGAGGCCGTTTTCATTTGCTGCGGGTCAGGGACTCGAACCCCAATAGACGGCACCAAAAACCGTAGTCCTACCATTAGACGAACCCGCAATATTATCTAGACAGCACATTGCTGTAGTGGAACTTTTATACCATATTGACGCATGGTTCGGCAATGCTATAGTAAGAAAAATCGTCAAAATGAAATATCTTAAGAACTTTCTGAGATTTTCATTGATGATAATCTCAATCCCCGTCAGCTTGCCTCGCGGTATCTACAAATACCTTAGGGCCAAAAGAAGGTTTTATGTCATGAAAAGAAATGTGACAACAAAAAGTCACCATAGGACAAACGTTGAGACGATCGCATAGCGATCGTCTTTTATATTGTCTACGGCTATTGTTCTGCTCCAACCATTTCGATGAATGCGAGCTCTAGCGGCAACGTTGGGATAGAGGCATAAGCAATGCGCTCAATGGCCGTGATCATGGCAATGATGCCGCGAGAAGAAATAGCATCAGTGCTTTCTACCGCTCCCCGCTTGATGACTTCGGTATATTGTTCAGAATGATCAGCTTCGATTTCCTCGCGACTGCTTGGTGAGTAGCGATACTTCAATGACAAGCGCATAGTATCAAGCAGGAGTTGCGCCAAGAGCATCATGTCAGTGTGATGCTGTTCCGCTCGTGCCAATGTCATATACAGTGCGTCAATGTTTTTTTCTATCAATGCAGTATAGAGTTCATGAATGACAGTCAGTGACGGTGCGCCGGTTACGGACTCAGTGAGCTCACGAGTAATGGTTCTTCCTTTTGTAGCAGAAAAGACTTTCTGCATGATACTGAGCGTATCGCGAAATGAACCGTCACCAAGAAATGCGATCAGTGATGAGCTGTCACTATCAATCTCCACATGTTCGCTCGCTGCAATGCGTTCCACTTCCTTCACCAATGTTCGTTCTGTCGGCTTACGAAATGAGAAGACCTGACAGCGAGACAAAATAGTGTCTGGCACCTTATCAAGTTCTGTTGTTGCCAATATGAAAATACAGTGAGCTGGCGGTTCTTCCAATGTCTTGAGCAACGCATTAAAGGCATCGCGAGAAAGCATGTGCACTTCATCAATAATGTACACCTTGTACGGTGAAGAAAACGGCAGAACACGTACTGCCTCACGAAGAGCACGAATGTCATCAATACCGCGATTGGACGCAGCATCAATCTCGGTAATGTCTTCAGGATTTGTTCCCAATGCTTTGGCAAAAATACGAGCAACGGATGTCTTACCAGTACCGCGGCTGCCGGTAAAAAGATACGCGTGAGAGAAGGTGCCGCTTGCGATAGATTGTGACAGTACAGAAACAATGTGTTCCTGCCCTACTACTTCTTCCCAGGTATTCGGGCGATATTTACGATACAGTACTTGGTCATGCATGGCTCTATTGTAACAGAAAATTTTGAACCAGTAAGTCGACATCGTTGCTGTTACGTGCCTTTTCCATCAATTCCATTCGCAATTCCTTTGCCCCAGGAAAACCGGTGCAATATGCCTTGTAGTGCTTTTTCATAATGGAAAAACTCTTGATGTCTCCAAGCAATTCCTCAAAAAGTTTTGTGTGCTCAACCATGACCTTCAATCGTTCTTCAACGGTAATAGGCTTAGTAGCAGACTGGGCAGCTGAGCGTTTTGTTTGAAAATATTTCCCAATGTATGGCAGTTTCTGAAAGATGGATTTTTGCGGCAATGTCGCAGTCATGGCGCGAGACTCATCAAAGAACCATGGGTTACCGAAAAGTGCGCGACCAACCATGACGCCGTCTACGCCGCTGGCAGCTGCACGAGCCTTGCCGTCGGCAAGGCTCGTTACATCCCCATTACCAATGATCAACGTCTGCGGAGCAAACTTGTCACGCAATGCCACCACTTCTTTCAGATACTCCCATCGTGCCGGAACCTTTGATAAATCCTTACGAGTACGAGCATGCACAGTCAGTGCGGCAATGTCCTGTTGCAACAGCAATGGAATCCATGTATCAATTTCTACCGCGTTATATCCTACCCGGGTTTTTACAGATAAGGGCAGTGTTCCTGCTCCGCGTTTGGCTGCAGCAATAATCGCTACAGCTACGTCTGGTGTCTTAATCATACCTGCTCCTGCTCCCTGCTTTTCAATAGTCTTGTCAGGACAACCCATATTGATATCAATGCCATCAAACCCCAGCTCGGCACAGAGTCGTGCAGCTTTTTCCACATTGTCCGGATCAGCGGAAAAAAGCTGCGCCACAATCGGTCGTTCCATTTCTGCATACTCCAAGTCTCGTTCCAGGATTTTTCGCCCACCACTTACCAAACCATTTGCAGATACAAATTCAGTCCACATGACATCGGGTTTACCGTACCGTGCAATCAAGCGACGAAAGGCCGGGTCAGTAACGTCGGCCATTGGAGCCACCACAAAGAATGGCTTTTTATTTTGTCGCAATTGGTCCCAAAAATTCATATTACTGAAACTTATACACCACTCTGTCAGAAAAACGAAGGTCAATGTATTGCAATACATCAGTCGGCGTTCGGAACTTTGTAGCCAATGGATTGGTACGAAGACCGGTATAGAGCGCATTCAAAGCATCATCGGTATTGGTAGTAGGATCAAATAGCAATGTTGCCTGCTGTCCATAATGGTTAAACGTAACATCAAGTTCGTGATCAGTGACAAAATGAAATTCCTCAGGATTAATACCGATAACAGGAAGTTTATCCAGGGCAGTAGTAATAGTGTGAAGCTTGTCAGCATCCACTGCCTGAAATGGCACTGTTGTTCCAATACCATTAAAAATTTTCGGATACGCATCTCCTGAGAAATACGGTGCCGGCGCAAATGCCACGCCATTCTGATCCATGAAGTCACAATTTTGCGCATCAGCGCACCACAGATATACCCCCTGATATTCAGTGACAGTCACTACGATAGTGGAGAAATTTTTGCGGCTGACATCGACAGTTTGCAATCGTGAAAAGTTTTGTTTCAAATCCTTTTCGAGTTTGTGTTCCGGCACCAGGAAAATACTGGTCTTCGGTAGGATAAACAAATCTTTGCCCTGCAACTCTTGATTTACAAATTCCGTAATGTCTCCTGGGTCAGCAACATGAGCTCCTACCACCACGATATGGGTAACCTGCACCTTTGGCAATCGTATCAGTATCACAGTCTCAACGATTATGACGATCGCTACGAATATCCAAAGAATCCTTTTCCAATCAATACGCGTAGGTTCTTTTTGCGGTTCGTCATCTTCACGCTTCAAAACCGTTTTGTGATACGTGCGTTCGTACATACTATTTTCCTAGATAGTCTTTACCAATATATGGCTTTAGCACATCCGGTACACGAATACGTCCATCTGCTTCCTGAAAATTTTCAATAATACATGCCAAGATACGAGGTGTGGCAACGAGCGTGTTATTTAGTGAGTGAGCATATTGCATCTTTCCTTCAGCATCCTTGTATCGAATATTCAAACGACGTGTTTGAAAATCATGGAAGTATGAAGATGAGTGAGTCTCACGGAATTTTTCCTGTGTTGGCATCCAGACTTCGATGTCATATTTCTTAACCTGACCAAGCCCAAGGTCTCCGCCGCAGTTCACTACAACGTGATAATGCAACCCCATTGATTGCAAAATTTCTTCCACGTTTGCAGTAAGCTCTTCGTGAAAATCTACGCTGACTTGATGATTAGCCTCACACAAAATAACCTGTTCCAACTTAAAGAATTCATGTACACGAATCAATCCTTTCACATCCTTACCATGACTTCCCGCTTCACGACGAAAACATGGAGACATTGCGATATATTTCTTTGGCAAATCAGAAGCGTTCAATACTTCATCAGAGTGGTATGACATCATAGCAACCTCACCCGTCCCTGAAAGATAGGTATCATCCTGAGTCTTGTACAAGTCTTCCTCACCTTGTGGCAAGTATCCTGTACCGTACAATGTATTTTTTGTAACCAATGAAGGCACATGAAATGGCTGATATCCTTTCTTCACGAGCGTACTCATAAAATAATTCCACAATGCCATTTCCAACAACACGCCGTCGTTCTTTAGATAGTATCCACGGAAGCCGGCAACCTTTGTGCCACGCTCAAAATCAACCATGTCGTTCTGTTCCATCAGTGTAATATGGTCTTTTGGTGTAAAATCAAATACTGGTCGTTCGCCGATAAGTTTTACTTCAACGTTTTCCTCATCACTGCCACCTTCCGGTACGGACATGTCAGGCACGTTTGGCACTTGTAGCATCAGTGTTTGCCATTCTTTCATTACAGCCTTAACCTGCTCTTCCGCTTCTTGAACTTTTTCCTTCAACGGCTTGAGATCTTCAATAAGCTTTGCTCGTTCAGCAGCATCGGCTGTCTGAGGAATTTTGTCAGACAAGGTATTTTGTTCCGCACGAAGCGTTTCAAATGCAGTCAGTGTTGCCTTTCTTTTTTCCTCAACAGAGAGTAGCTCATCAACATTAAATGACAAATGCTTTTTGCGAACCGCTTCCTTAATAATATCCGGGTTTTCCTTAATAAACTTAATATCGAGCATAGTAGCTCTACTATAGCGTATTTTAGCTTTTCTTAAAAGAATCTTGAGTGTAGGAATGCATAATTGGTTCATGGAGGAATTTCCCATCGAAACAATTGTCCCCGAACGCTACTTCCCGCAACTCCGAGAAATACCGCAACCTCCAAAACGCCTTTTCATGCGAGGCAGTCTTGAGCGATGTATCGGCACAACGTTTCTGGCAGTGGTCGGCTCTCGAAAATATTCTCCCTACGGCAAGCAAGTCTGCGAGACACTTATTAAAGGACTTGCGGGATATCCTATTACCATTGTTTCTGGTCTAGCTATTGGCATTGATAGCATTGCACACCAAGCTGCACTTGATGCAGGATTAAATACAGTGGCATTTCCAGGATCAGGATTGAATTGGAATGTTCTCTATCCTTCCATAAATAAAAACCTCGCTAAACGCATATTGAAAGCCGGTGGATTATTACTGAGTGAATTTGATAACAATATTATCGGGGCGCCGTGGACTTTTCCGCAACGCAACCGACTGGAAGCCGGTATTGCAAGCATGACACTTATCATTGAAGCGGAAGAAAAGTCTGGCACCCTGATCACCGCACGACTGGCAACTGAATATAATAAAAGTGTTGGTGCTGTTCCGGGGCTTATTACATCGTCCACTTCTGTCGGGGCAAACTGGCTGTTGAAACTTGGTGCCATCCCTATTACTGACAGTGATGACATACTGAAAGAGTTGGGTTTTCAAGAAAAAGGAAAACTGCCATTCCCTATCTCTATAGTATTAAATGAAACCGAACAAAAGATCATAGAGCTGCTTACCAGCCCTCAATCCAAAGAGACTATTATAGAGAAGCTGTCACTTGATACCGTCACTGCAAGTATTGCCTTTTCCACATTAGAAATAAAAGGCGTCATTCAAGAAACGTACGGTTTGATCGAACGCATTATATAGACAAATATTTGCCAAAAGATTTTGGGCATGGTACTACTGCAGACACTTATATGAAATTATTAATCGTTGAGTCACCTTCAAAGGCAAAGACAATTGAAAAATATTTGGATGGTGAATACACCGTTCGCGCTTCCGTAGGACACGTACGTGACCTGCCAAAATCAAACAAGAAAGCCATCGACATCGAGGGTGGTTTTATTCCGCATTACGAGATTAGTAAGGGTAAGGAAAAAGTAGTGCACGAACTGCAGGAGCTTGCTGAGTCAGCCAAGGAAATCGTATTGGCACCCGATCCGGACCGTGAAGGAGAAGCTATTGCATGGCACATCGAGGAACTCTTGCGTGAAGACAAAAAAGTCAAAGCTCCCATCAAGCGCGTTACCTTTAATGAAATTACCAAGGACGCCATCACTGAAGCATTGAAGCATCCTCGCACTATTGATACTGATTTGCGTCAGGCCCAAGAAGCACGTCGTGTTTTGGACCGTCTCGTGGGGTACGACCTTTCAGGCATTATCTGGCAAAAGGTTCGCTATGGCCTTTCAGCGGGCCGCGTACAGTCTCCCGCACTTCGCATATTAGTAGAGCGCGAACGTGAAATCCGCGCATTCATTCCTGAAGACTACTGGGTACTACAAGCGAACGTTCAAACAAAAGGTAAGGCAAAAATTACTTTGACCTGTGTTGAAGAGCCACGAGATCGTAAGGAAGTCGACCGTATTCTTGCAGTTGGTAACAAGGAAGACTGGCTGGTGAAAGATATTAAGGAGACAGAGCAAAAGCGTTCTCCTCGTGCACCATTCACTACTTCGACACTGCAACAAGCAGCGAGTTCTCGCTTAAGCTTTTCACCTGCTCGCACTATGCAGGTCGCACAGAAGCTCTATGAAGCTGGACACATTACTTATATGCGTACTGACTCCACTACCCTTTCTGATGTTGCTATTCAAGGTATCAGCGCATTGGTGCTAAAGAAATACGGTAAGGAATACTTGGAAACACGCACATACAAGACTAAGGCCAAGAATGCCCAGGAAGCGCACGAAGCTATTCGCCCTACTCATTTTGAAAAGGAGTCTGTCGGCATGACGGAGGAACAAAAGAAGCTGTACAAGCTGATCTGGGAACGCACGGTTAGCTCGCAAATGGCTGATGCCAAAGTATTGAAGACTCGTGTCGTAGGAAACGTTACCAGCGACAGTATTCCAGACTTTACCGTCACAGGCAGTCAGGTGCTTTTCCCTGGATGGCTTATCGCTGACATCGATGCTCGAGGTGAAGACGTAGAACTTCCTGCGATTGCCAAAGGTGAAGCCTTGAAGCTTATTACGCTAGAAGACATTGCAAAACAAACAGAACCACCAAATCGTTATTCAGAAGCTGGCTTGGTTAAAGAATTGGAAGCTCGTGGCATCGGTCGTCCTTCTACCTATGCATCTATCATGAAGACTATCGAAGACCGCGGATACGTCGAAAAGATTGGCCGCTCCCTCAAGCCAACTGACACCGGTGAAGTAGTTTCCAGCTTCTTGGAACAAAATTTCATGAATTACATCAGTGATACGTTCACCGCTGACATGGAAGATAAGCTCGATGAAATTGCCAATGGTGATTTGAAGTACAAAAAAGTCTTGTCTGATTTCTATGGACCATTCTTGAAAGAGGTAAAGGAAAAACAAAAGCTCGATAAGGCGACAACATTGGAAAAAGCAGACGATAAGTATCGCTGTCCAAAATGCGGCAGTACTATGATCGTTAAGCTCGGTCGTGGTGGTAAGTTTCTGTCATGTGACCGCTATCCTGATTGTGACGGAGCACTCACTATTGATGGCTTGGAAATCAAAAAGGATGAGCCAATTGGTATCGATCCAGAAAGTGGCTTACCAATATTTACCATGATTGGTCGCTTTGGTCCGTACGTACAACTTGGTGAAATGCCTCCAAAAGTTAAGGGTAAGAAACAAGTAAAGCCTCGCATGGCGAGTATTCCAAAAGAAGTAGATCCTACAACCGTCACTGTTGCGATGGCTACAAAGTACCTTTCTCTTCCCCGCACTCTTGGACAAGATCCAAAGACCGGTCTCGATATCACTGCAAACAACGGTCGCTTCGGCCCATATATTGCTCATGACGGAAATTTCCGCTCCATCAAAAAACCGTTGGATGTATACGAGATTACATTAGAACAAGCGCTTGAGCTGCTTGCACAGGAAAAGAAACCAAGAGGTTTTCAGAAGAAAAAATAATGATATAGTAATGAGATGGAACTCTCAGAACTATTCGAGCTAATTACATACCCTTTGACGATTGAGGATGAAGACTTGATCGAGAAGGCCTATGACTTTGCCAAATCAAAGCATGATGGTCAGAAGCGTAACAGTGGCGAGCCGTATTTCATACACGTCTTTGCTGTGGCAAAAAACTGCGCCATGCTTGGTATGGATGTTGAGACTATCATTGGCGGTTTGCTTCACGACACGCTTGAAGACACTGACGCTACAGAAGAAGAGATTCGAGAAGCGTTTGGTGAGAACATTTTGTTCTTGGTTAAGGGCGTTACCAAGCTCGGTAAGTTAAAATATCGCGGACAGGAACGTCATGTGGAAAGTATGCGCAAGTTTTTCGTTGCCATGTCAGAAGACTTACGCGTGCTGATCATCAAGCTTGCTGACCGCCTGCACAACGTTCAAACACTGCAGCATGTTCGCCCTGACAAGCGTGTGCGCATTGCAGTGGAAACCATTGCCGTTCACGCAGCACTCGCTGGCCGTCTTGGTATGGGTAAGCTCAAGGGTATGCTCGAAGACGGCGCCTTTCCATATGCGTATCCGAAAGAATACGCTCAAACCAAGGCACTCTTTGACCGCCGCATGCCTGAAAGCCAGAAGACTGTTGCGGAGGTTCACAGCACTATTGAAAAAACATTGCAGGATTTTTCTATAAAAGGACCATGCGTTGATTCGCGCGTTAAGCATCTCTACAGTCTCTATCGTAAACTTACAAAGCACCAAATGGATATTGAGCGCATTTATGACATCGTGGCATTGCGTGTACAAGTGAACACTGTGGCTGATTGTTATCAGGTACTCGGCTTAGTACACATGCTCTGGAAACCAATCCCTGGCCGCATCAAGGACTATATTGCCCTGCCAAAACCAAACGGCTATCAGTCTATCCATACCACTGTTGTCACCGAGCACGGCATTATTGAAATTCAAATCCGAACGTACGCCATGAATGAAGAAGCGGAAATGGGTATCGCTTCACACTTCCTGTATAAGGAGAATAAATTTGATGGAAGCTTGCCCCCTACCAGCAAGAAGCTGGGTTGGTTGAATGAATTACGTGAACTGCAAAGTGTTGTAGCAAAGCCTGGGCGCTTCCTTGAACAGCTCAATCGTGACCTCTTTAAGAACCGCATCTTCGTCTTTACCCCAAAGGGCGATGTCATCGACCTGCCAGAAGATGCCAGCCCTATTGATTTCTCATACGCCATTCACTCAGAAATCGGCTCCAACACCAGCGCTGCCCGCATCAACGGCAAGATGGTGCCACTTGGTACCAAACTGCAAAACGGTGACATTGTAGAGATCATCACCAACAAAAATGCCAAGCCTTCAAACAAATGGCTCGACTATGCCAAGACCACCATGGCTCGCCGCAAAATCCGCGCGTACATTGCCGAACACGGCGGACTGCTACAGAAATTCTTGGTAAAGGAATAA
>JARIGO010000012.1 GCA_029288805.1 Candidatus Nomurabacteria bacterium | reverse complement strand
CTCTAGGTGCTTTATGAAATAACGATATT
This sequence comes from Candidatus Nomurabacteria bacterium, assembly GCA_029288805.1. Classification (GTDB taxonomy): domain Bacteria; phylum Patescibacteriota; class Minisyncoccia; order Phycocordibacterales; family UBA9973; genus UBA4124. Next base: position 3,933 of record JARIGO010000012.1, on the reverse strand, counting down.
TAGGACTTAGGACATGTCCTGAGTGGTGCGCCGGGCAGGATTTGAACCTGCGTAGCCCGAAGGCGTCAGATTTACAGTCTGATGTAATTGACCACTCTACCACCGACGCATTGCCGTGGTCGCAATGACCACGGATATATTACTAAGAAGTTTTCACTCCTGTAGTGCGGAAAGAACTAGCTCGTTTCTTTTTTGACTGAACGGTGACGAGAACATCATCGCCATTCATAGAAACCTGGACGGTATCGCCGTCACTAATTGTGCGTGCGATGATCCGTTCAGCGATTGGATTCAGGATTTTATTCTGAATCAATCTGTTAAGGGGACGAGCCCCGTAGTGAGGATTATATCCGACTCTCGCCAAATATGAAAGCGCATCCTCTCCCACCTGTACGGTGATACCCTTTTCAGCCAAACGATTGAGCACGGTAGCGGTACGGAGTGAGACGATTTGCTTGATGGCCTCGGGACTAAGGATATCAAAGACTATGATTTCGTCAATACGGTTCAGGAATTCAGGACGGAAGTAGTTCTTGAGCGCATCTTCCACCTTGTCCTTGGTCTGCACGTATTCACGCTCCTCAGTATTGTTATGGAAGCCGATGGATTCCATTTTCTGAATGAATTCAGACCCAATATTTGAAGTCATAACGATGATACTGTTTTTAAAGTTCACAACGCGTCCTTTTGAGTCAGTCAGACGACCATCATCAAGCACTTGCAACAGGACATTGAAGACTTCAGGGTGAGCCTTTTCAACTTCATCGAAGAGGATCACTGAGTATGGTCGGTGACGAACTGCTTCAGTAAGCTGTCCACTTTCATCATGACCAACATAGCCTGGTGGTGAACCGATAAGCTTGGACACGCTGTGTCGCTCCATGTATTCACTCATATCAACGCGGATCAATGCCTTCTCGTCGTTGAACATGAATTCAGCAAGAGCCTTCGTGAGCTCAGTCTTACCTACTCCAGTAGGACCCAAGAAGAGGAATGAACCGATTGGACGATTAGGGTCACCGATACCGGCACGATTGCGACGAACAACATGCGAGATCTTTTCAATCGCTTCCTGCTGTCCCACAACGCGCTTATGCAATTCACTTTCCATATGGATAAGCTTCTCGCGTTCTTCCTCGAGCATCTTCATCAATGGCACACCGGTCCATCGGGCTACAACTTCAGCAATATCCTCACTGGTGATTTCCTCACGCAAGATACGACGAGATTTCTGTAGCTTCTTGAGTCGTGACGCCTTTGCTTCCAATTCCTTTTGTAGCAATGGCAAATGACCGTAGCGAATTTCCGCTGCACGCCCAAGGTCAGCGCGCGCTTCTGCGGATTCTGCTTCAAGACGAAGTGTTTCCAAGTCTTTTTTGATCTTACTAATTTCTTGTAGTAAGGTCTTTTCAGTCTTCCATTTCATTTCAAGTTCCTTGGTACGCTCCTGAACATTGGCAATTTCCATCTCAATGTCCTTTATACGTGTCTTGGCAACCTTCACTTCACTTCCCTGTTCAATATCCTTTTTCAGAGCTTCCTTTTCAATTTCCAAACGCATGATCTTGCGATGAGATTCTTCAAGTACCGCCGGTTTGTTTTCCAATGCCATGCGAAGCGCTGATGAGGCTTCATCAAGCAAGTCTATGGCCTTATCAGGTAAATAGCGGTTAGTAATATATCGAGTAGAAAGTTGTACTGCTGACACAAGCGCATCATCAGTAATGTGCACGCTGTGATAGAGCTCATACTTTTCCTTCAAACCACGCATGATGGCAATAGCGTCTTCCTGGCTTGGTTCTTCAATGTAGACAGGCTGAAAACGACGAGCAAGCGCCGCGTCTTTTTCAATGTGCTTTTGGTACTCTTTCATAGTCGTCGCACCAATAGCACGGATCTCTCCACGTGAAAGTGCAGGCTTCAAGAGCTGTGCCATGTCCCCACTGCCGTTTTCGCCAGTTCCACCAGCCCCAACAATGTTATGAATCTCATCAATGAACAGCACGACTTTGCCTTCCATGCGCTCTACTTCCTTCAAAATATTCTTGAGACGTTCTTCAAACTCACCGCGATACTTCGTACCTGCAAGCAATGAGCCGATATCAAGTGATACGATTTCCTTATCCTTCAATGACTCAGGCACGTCACCTTTGGCAATGCGATTTGCAAGCCCTTCAACGACTGCCGTCTTTCCTGTACCTGGTTCACCGAGCAAGATTGGGTTGTTCTTTGTGCGGCGAGACAAGATTTGCATGATACGCATGATTTCCTTGTCACGGCCAATCACTGGATCGAGCTTGTCTTCTCGAGCCATGGTAGTGAGGTTGCGCGTAAACTTTGCAAGCATGCGCATCTTTTTGTTTGATCCGGTATTCGCACCTTTGTTGGTACGAAATTCCTCAACGGTTTGTACCAAAGAAGCCCGATCAATCTTAAACTGATCAAGTAGCTCTGATGCTTGGTTCTTTATATCAAGAAGTGAGATAAAGAGGTGCTCAGTAGAGACAAAATTGTCTTTCAATTCTGCCGCCACCTTGAGTGAATGTTCGATTGCCTGAGCTAAGTCTCCCGTCAAAAACATTTGGTATGACGGTGCAACAGTAGTTTGTGTATCTACTGTTTCGATAGCCTCGAGTACTGAATCGGTTAGGAGCATGGTGTCTACTTCCAATCGATCAAGTAGTGTTACAACGTTTGATTCTTCTTGTACGAGCAAAGACGCCAACAAATGCATTGTATTGACGTTATTTTGTCCACGTTCAATTGCCAACTCATGAGCACGCTTTATCGCTTCCTTCGCTTTGGTAGTGAATTGCTGTAATGGTGGCATAATAAAATTTCAAATTAATTCAATAAAAGGATTTCGTGAGTACAACCGCAACTGAGTTTCTGCCCTTCTGAATAAACACATTATAGCATTATTGTCTATATTTTTCCAGAACCTGCTTTAATGCCGTAACAGCTTTTTCGATATCGGTTTTCGTAGTGTTTCTTCCAAAAGAAAACCGTACTGCACCCCATCCTTGCCCATATATACGTTCAACAATGCCAGATTCATTCGCGTCTTCGTTTTTGCAGGCGCTTTTGGCGGAAACTGCAATGCCGCGAGCGTCGAGTTCGAGTACAAGTAATTCGCTGTCGAAATTTTTAAAGGCAATGTGAGAGATATGAGGAGTGCGTTCGAGGTGCGCTGCAGTGATCACCGCATCGGGAATTTCTTTTGTAATAAGGGATTCAAAATATGTTTTGATATCAGAAATGGCTTTTGAATACTGTTCGACATGATTTTGCGCGAATGAAAGCGAATGAGCAAAATCATGAATAAGCTGTATCGGCTCCGTACCAGGACGAATACCAAATTCTTGCCCGCCACCGTACATGATCGGTGCAAGCGGTGTGTCGCGTTTTACATACAGCATCCCTACCCCTTTTGGGCAGTACAGCTTTGTAGCACCCAATGTCATGAGATCAATGCCAAGCTTTTGCGTATTCAAAGAAAAATGGAGCGGCGCTTGCGTAGCATCAATATGAAAAATAATAGTTGTGTCAGGATAATTCTTCCGTAAGAAACGAATACGCTTGGCAATGTCGTATATAGGCTGTACTGCGCCGATTTCATTGTTTACGTACATCACAGATACCAACACTGCCTTTGCGTTTTCGGGAATGACAATGTCTTTTTCATTTACGATGCCGTTTTCTGTTGGAAGAATGATTGTCTGGACATCCTTTGTGAGAACTTCAACTGTCTCAAGCACTGCTGAATGCTCTGTATCCGTAGTAACGATTGCGATCTCACTTTCTGGAACACCAAGTCGGACTACTGCATCAACAACGCCACGCAATGCCAAGTTGTCTGACTCAGTAGCGTTGGATGTAAAAATAATTTCGTCAGAATGAGCGAAAAGAGTCTGGGCGACGAGGTCCCGGGGG
>JARIGO010000018.1 GCA_029288805.1 Candidatus Nomurabacteria bacterium | reverse complement strand
CACACGACGTGTGTCAGCGATTTATTTTTACGCGGCGATATTCCTCCTGTTCATCTTAAGGTAAAAAGCCATGACCCTTTTCCTTCCGTTGTGGATAGCGGTCTTAACGCTACCAATCGGGCACTCCAGTTGTTCGGCAATTTCACGATACTCGTATCCTTTCGAATAACTTATCAGTGCATCTTGGTAAAACTGGGACAGTCTACCAATGCCCTTATTGACGACAACAAGATTTTCACTGATGATGAAATCATCTTCGACGCTTGGAATGGTTTTGCCGGACATAAAGAAGCTTTCTTCAAGAAAGGCTTCCTCATCATTAATTGAATCAGTAGGGGACTTCACGGCTATCCTATACTGATTGATAAAAATGTTACGGGCGATAGTGTACAGCCATCCGCCAACGCTGACGTGATCTTTGTATTTTCCTTCCCTTGCTGCTTCAAAGGCTTTTAGGAATGCTTCCTGTATAATATCCTCGGCTTGTTCGCGGTTGTTTGTTTTGGAAAAAATATGCTTAAGCAATTTCTTCTTATTTCGCCCATATATAATGCCAAAGGATGCGATGTTGCCCGCAATGAATTGCTGCATGAGATCGTTGTCGCTCAGACTAGCTCTTGGTGATTTTTTAGGTTTCATTGGAAAGTAATTTTTATTATTTATACATCTGTTTTATATTGATGTCAATTTGTTATACTCATGTAATGAAACCTCGCTGCTCATGGGGCAATAGTCCAGAAATATATACCACGTATCATGATGAGGAATGGGGAAGGCCGGTACACGATGATCAGAGGTTATTTGAAATGATTAATCTTGAAGGAGCGCAAGCTGGATTAAGTTGGCTTACTATTTTGAAACGCAGAGAGGGGTATAGAAAGGCTTTCGGTAACTTTGACGCAAAGAAGGTGGCGAAATTTGATGATAAGAAAAAAGAAGCATTGATGCATGATGAAGGCATCATTCGTAACCGTTTGAAAATTAATGCAGCCATCGAAAATGCCAAAGCGTATCTTGCTATCCAGAAAGAGTGGGGAAGTTTCGACAAATACATATGGCATTTTGTGCAGAACAAAACTATTCCCTCAAGTCGCCGTGAAGAAGCCCTACGGATAAGCGAAAACATGAGCAAACAACTAAAGAAAGACGGTTTTCGTTTTGTAGGGCCAACTATTTGTTTTGCATTTATGCAGGCAGTTGGTATGGTGCATGACCACACATCCGAATGCTTTTTGTACAAGAAGTAATTAGTTTGTTGTTCCGGTATCGGAAGTTGTCTGGTCTGTGTTCGTAGTATCGCTGCTATTATCCGTAGCGGTCGCAGAAGTATCATTATTGATATCTGTGCCACTTTCGTTTTGTAGGCTGTCTATGTACGGAGTGTAGTCGTTAGAAGAATCAGTGCTTGTAGTGTCACTTTGATCCACGTCAGTATTGTCAGTAGCAGTAGTGTCTGCGGTAGTTTGCTGAGGAATCGGTGCGATGGCACTTGGAGTAGGCGTTGGGGCAGAGGCAGTAGAACCCTCACTTCCCAAAATAAGCATCAAGCCTCCAATCGCTAAAAGACAAATCACAAAACCAAGCCAATTGGTCTTCTTGTGTTTTTTATACGTGTCGTCCATCGCTCTATTTTATACTATTTTTGTATTTTTTTCTTGTGACCTTGTTAAAATAAAAGCCACTGACTAGTCAAGTGGCTTTTTCGATCTCATGATTTATTCGCTGATTTCTTCCCAGGTTCCATCTAGCTTAATGATGAAAAGTTGTGAACTAAAACCAAGATTATCAGCAATTTTTTTTGCGCTTGCCAAGTCTTCCTTTTTTGCTTTAGCACCGCAATCTTCATGAATAGTTAAGATAGCGTGCGATGACTGGTGAAGGTTTTTAGACATCTCAAGATGCTTTTCCAGGTTTACTGTATCAGCAGCCCCGCCGGCAAAACTTAGGCGATCATAGGTACCTTTTTCAATACCAAGGTTTTCAAGTAATGTTTCAACAGTTGCCTGGATTCTGCAATCCATACAAGTGCACACAATGTTTTTGCAAGTTGTACTCATAATAAATATTTATTTGATAATTTCGAATATGATATTCTTTCTGTAGGAAATGTCAAAATTCTCAATATATTAAAATTTTACAAAATCATTTTTATATTGTATTATTTCAATCATGAAATCTCGGGAAAAAGGGAATACCAAAGACGATAAGGTGTATTTATACGGCAAGCATGCCTTGCGTGAAGCATTGCTTGCAAAGCCGGAAAGTGTGCAAAAGGTGTATTTGGATGAAAACGCTCAGAGTGATACTGAACTTGTTGGCTTGCTCAAAAAACATGGCGTGAACACTGCTGCCATGAAGCAGGAAAATAAAAGCTCTGTTAGCGGTGATGCGGTGCATCAAGGAGTGATTGCTGTCATCAATACAGAAAAGTTGTATACGTCATTTGAAGATGTGTTAAAGCTTTTTGACTCTGAGAAAAATCCTTGCTTCGTCTTGCTCGATGAATTGCATGATCCGCACAATGTCGGAGCCATCATTCGTTCCGCTGCTGCATTTGGCGCTAGCGCTATCTTGATGCCGGAGCACAATCAGTCACCGATCACTGGCACAGTGATCAAGACGTCTGCCGGCATGGTATTCCGTATTCCTATTGTGAAGATTGGTAATGTAAATCAAACCGTTCGCCTGCTGAAAGAGAAGCGTATGTGGAGTTATGGCTTGGTCATGGATGGTGATACTACGCTCAAGAATGCGGAGTTTGATACGCCAACGCTGATCATTGTAGGAAATGAGTCAACGGGTATTCGTGAGAAGACATTAGAACTCTGCGATATCAAGCTCACTATTCCTATGGATCCAAAATGTGAATCGCTTAATGCATCCGTTGCCGCATCAGTTGTATTGTACGAATGGAGTAGGGGAAAGTAATAAATAAAGGGTGGAACCTTACGGTTCCACCCTTTTTTAAGCCATAGCGGCCTTTCGGAATGCCAGGCAAACGAGAAGCGCGGGAGGGATAGCGAATGCCGGATGTTGAACAATGTCATGGCCCATGCCAGATGCAACCGCTACTACAAAAACAATCAGCAGAATAATCATTAGTCCTTTCATAATAAATAATTTTTTACTATTGTACGACTTTCATTATTTTTGTCAAATAACCTTTATTTTGTTAGTATGAATAGATGGAAAATACCAAGAAAGTAGTTACAAGATTTGCTCCAAGCCCAACTGGGAACCTTCACTCAGGCGCATACAGAACCGCCATTTTTTCATATTTATATGCCCGCAAGCATCAGGGTACGTTTGTATTACGAATTGAAGATACCGATAAAGAGCGTTCAAAAAAAGAGTACGAGGATAATATCTTGGAAAGTTTGAAATGGCTAGGATTGGAATACGATGTATTCGTTCGCCAGTCAGAAAACGTTGGTCGGCATCAGGCGATTTTGGAAAAAATGATCGAAGATGGTCATGCATATATTTCCAAAGAAGAAGCCAAGGATGGCTCTGGTGTTATTAAGGAAATTGTACGATTTAAGAATCCTAATATCGATGTTACCTTCGAAGATGAAATCAAAGGAAAAGTGACAATGAACACGACTGATCTCGGAGACTTTGTAATTGCAAAAAACATTCGTGAACCATTATTTCATTTGGCTGTAGTGGTAGATGATTTTGATGCAGGTATCACTCATGTTGTTCGTGGTGAGGATCATGTATCAAATACTCCTCGTCAGATTCTTATTCAGCGAGCTATTGGAGCACCGACGCCAGTCTATGCACATCTTCCATTGGTTCTTGGTCTTGATAAACAGAAACTTTCAAAGCGCAAAGGTGCATTAGCTGTTACTGACTATCGAGATCTCGGTGTTCTGCCGGAAGCATTGCTGAATATGGTGGCGATGGTCGGATGGAATCCTGGTACTGAGCAGGAGCTTTTCACTAAGGAAGAATTAGTGCAGGCGTTTGATCTTACTAAGGTACAAAAATCTCCGGCTGTGTTTAATCCAGAAAAATTGAATTGGTTCAATCGTGAGTATATCAAAAAACTTTCCTCGGAAGATTTTTGGCAGCATGCTCTCGCATTTGTTCCAGAGCAATATCAGCAGAGTGGCATGCTCATGAAGCTTGAAACATTGATGCGTGATCGTATTGAGAAATTCTCTGACATTCAGACAATGTTTGCAGACGGAGAATTTGAATACTTCTTCGCAGATCCGATAGTGGTTCACAACCAACTTGTATGGAAAGCGTTGAAAGAAGATGAGAACGGTTTAGAAAAAACCAAGAATTACTTGAAGGAAGTTGTGTCATTGTTAGAAGGTGTGGCTGATGATCAGTGGAGTATTGAAAATCTTAAGACAGCGCTTATGCCGTATGCGGACCAAGAGGGGAAAGGCAATGTATTATGGCCTGCTCGCGTGGCGTTGTCTGGCAAGGACAAGTCTCCAGATCCATTTGAATTAGCAACATTGTTGGGCAAAGAAACCGCACTACGACGTCTCAAGGCAGTAGTATAAGCTGCAACTTTTTTAAGTCATTAAACGTATATATAGCAGTATGAAAAAATCATTTATTCTGAAATCGGCCATGTTAGTTGCTGTATTTGTTATAGCAATTATAAGTACTCACACCGCCTTTGCAGCTGACCCAACAAGTATTTCCGGTAAGTCTTCCAACTGGTCAGGATACATAACACAAGATGGGTCATCGTATAGTGGTGTTAGTGGCACATTCGTCATGCCTCAGCTTTCTTATTCGTCAACGCTCGCAGCAAATGCTACGTGGGTTGGTATTGGAGGACGAACGACATCTGATCTCATTCAAGCCGGTGTCTATGAAATAGCCAATGCTGATGGCGCGACATATCAGGCGTGGTATGAATTACTTCCCGATAACTCTACCTCAGTAGATCTTTCCGTTCATCCCGGGGATTCTGTCAGTGTCGCTATTTTGGAAACGTCACAAGATACCTGGAACATTGTTATCAGTAACAATACGACAGGCAAGCAATTTGAAAAAACTGTAACGTACAATTCATCGCTGTCATCTGCAGAATGGATCCAAGAACGCCCTGAAGTTGATGGGTCGTTCTCAAATCTTTCAGGCTTTACGCCAGTCCAATTTACCGGAGCTACTGTTGTGAAAAATGGTGTTCGCGTAAACCTTGCTCAAGCCAACGCACAAATTGTAAACATGATTGATGCACCGACCAATCTCGCACTTGCCGTACCTTCTCCTATAGACACTACGGGTACAAGCTTCACTGTGAACCGTACCAGCGCAACCGTTTCTCCTAACACCACTATTATTCCTGAAAGTCAGTCGTACATACCACCATTCGAGCTGCACCGCACCGGCCACATCGTTATCCCTGTCATACCAGGCATCACGTGGGTATTCAACTTTGGGAAAAATAAAAACTAATAAAAAACTTATAACCTCCTCAATTAATCTTGAGGAGGTTATTGCTATACCTATGAAATGCATTCATCATTTCAAGCAAGAGTATTTTTATTTCTGACAATAATTTTTATTGCGCATTTTTTCCTTACGCCGCTACACGCATTCGCGGCTGTACCATTAGGGAACATTCCTGTGGATGTTACGCTTGATCCTGTCTCTTATACACATCTGACGCTG
>JARIGO010000010.1 GCA_029288805.1 Candidatus Nomurabacteria bacterium | reverse complement strand
AAGAGACAGCCGATACAGTTTCTGTATCGGCCTTTTTCATTTTGGGTGCCCAAGCAACGACAACTGCTTGTCGTTGCGGGAGGGAAGTGAAAGGCGCAAGCGATGCCGGAGGCGAGCGAGCCGGGGTCGCGAACACTTTGTATTTTCGGAAAAGAAAATACTTAGTGATTCGTGACCAATTCCCATCAAATTTAAAAATAAAAAATGCACCTCCTAATCGGAAGTGCATTGCATGGTTGTAGGATAACTTAGTACCTACGAGGAATGCAGTCAAAAACAAGGCTACACTCTTTTTCATTCATTGGCCACGACAGCTCATGGACGGTTTCAGCTATTTTGCCTTTTGGCACTGCATAGCCTTCAGCGGTGAACTTGTCGCTAAAAATGATTTTATAGGAAACCCCTTTTTCTGTTTTCAAAATATTTGCGGCTGTGCTGAAAATAACTTCCAGACAGTTTTCGATACCCTGTTTAGTATCTCTAAACTCCTTGCTGCTTTCTTTCGGAAAGTTTCCTGTAGAAGATTGCAGGTTAACAGAATGTCTGCCAATTGATAGATTAGTATCAAAAGACAATGAGAATAGAGATGAAGGGTGTTGGGTCTTTGAAACCCTGATGATTAAATCGTGCTTTGACATGGAACATGCTGTTTGTTTCTCGGTCAGCTCCTCCGAGGTGTTTTTGGAAACGACATTGTTTCGTATATATCATAGCACATATTACTTGACTTGTCAATAAATATGTGCTATGATATAGACATAGGTATCTCTACTCCCTCAATTTGTAGATATAGCGAGAATGGACAAACTCGCAGAATGGCATACGCAAAAACAATAATCTCGGTTACTCCTGCCCCGACCAATGCAAGAGAACATTCCTTGAAAAAATGAAAAAGTTAACAACCATCACCAAAATTGGTGAAGCCGCACTGACCCGCCTGTTCAAACCTCACACTACTATCAATGCCATGGAGCAAAGCTCGTGTGCCGTCCTGTTCCCTAGGGAAGAGTACGATATGGAAGCACCTCTCGAGTTCGGAAGCTCAAGCTATCATTGGGGCGAGCTTCACTTCAATTCAGGTAGTGGCTACATGGTCTGGAGTATTGAGTTGGGTCTCAAAGCACTTGTTGTCTTGGACGGAGATACCGCACTGGATGCTATTGGGAGGCTTGAGTGCTTGGCACATACCAACCCTTCGCACTTCATTGTTCGGGAGTTTTCTTCCGACGATGTGTCAGGAGACCATGAGACCTACACCGTGTATCGCCTTTCACAAAAGCAGGAGAAAAGCATACAGAGATATTCTTGGGAAAGGGTATATGCGGACGACTACGCCGTGGTTGAACCAATACCTTCCCATCTGGCAATCGAAGAAGAGAATAAGTACTGTTCCGAGATTTCCCGTGACGGTATCACTGTGAATGGTTATGGAAAGACCGAGGATGAAGCAAGGCAGACAGTTGTCCGCAACTGGTGCCGCCTCACAAAACCCGCTCTGGTTTAATTGAGCAAAGCCCGTATCTGAAAAAGATGCGGGCTATTTTTTATTTCCCAACCATCGGAATATAGACCGTCGCATCATTCATCCGCTCAAAAACAGTTCTGACTTCCTCCACCACGCGGTACCCAACAAAACAAAACGCCCGCCTATTTCATTTTGTAGTACACTGCATTTATATGAAAAAGGTTTTTATTGTGTTCGTTATGTTTGGTATTGCTTTTTTACTAGCTGGTATCAGTCATGGGCAGGTGCAAGCGGCCGGAGGAGGGACGGTGTATTACATTGCTGTGAATGGTTCATCGAGTAATACGGGTACTTCGGCGGATTCGCCATGGCCTATGAGTAAGGTGGGCTCAACGGCATTTGCGCCAGGAGATACCATTCTCTTTCATAAAGGAGATACGTTCAACAATACCGCACTATCTTTTTCTCGCTCTGGAAGCGCAGGCCTTCCTATTATGTTTGGATCATATGGAACAGGTGCCAATCCTGTATTGGATGGAGGGGGAGCAAGCACACCAATTTTCTCTATTTCAAATGCAGCCTACATTACTATTGATGACCTTGTTATCCAAAACAGCACCTCTGACAATGGCGGCATATACCTTTACGACAGTCACGACATCACCATTCATAATGATTATTTTACCAACGTTGCAACTGGTTTATATGTTCAGTCATGCACGAACAATATTGTATTTGATGGTAACTACGCCCTAAACATGCAAGGTCCATTTCCTCGCGGACAGATGGTTCAGTTCAATACAGTATCAGGCAGTGGCAACGCTATCACCAACAATAAGCTTCAAGACATCATGGGTCAGTCACATCCGGAAGATGCCATCAATCTTTACATGAGTAACGGTACTGCTGGCAGCCCAATACTTGTTTCTGGTAATCAAATAGAAGGCGGTGGTCCAAGCACATCGGGCGGAGGCATTATGCTGGGAGATGGTGGTGGTTCATATCAAAAAGCTGTTAACAATGTACTGGTTAATCCTGGTCAGTACGGCATTGCCATATCAGGCGGCAGCAACTTGGAAATATCAAGCAACCAGATTTATGCTGGAAAGAGTGCCTTCACGAATGTCGGTATATATGTCTACAACCAATCGTCAGATAGCTGTTCAGCAACCACTGTTAGCAATAACCAGGTCAGCTGGATAAATTCTGATGGCGTATCAAACCCTTACTGGGACAAGGGAAATTGTGGAACGGTCAATGGATGGGATGGCAACATTGCTGCTACCAATCTCGCTGCGTCACTTCTCAGCAATCCTCTATGGTCAGGCGCTCCTTGGAGCACTGTGAGTAGCATCGTTCCTCCTCCAGTTACTATTCCTCCTGTAACTCCCGTCACAGTAAGTACTGGCGGTGGGGGATCTGGAACTTCTGTAACAGTAAGCACTCCTCCTGCAGTGGTGAGTTATGGAGGGGGTGGCGGTGGAAGTTTTTCTTCCAGTATGCCGACGGCCTCTGTTTCTCCAGCCACTACTACAACAACAAGTGCTGGTATTCCTGTAGGCTGTCTCAGCAGTACTGCCTTTAGTACCGTTACCGGCCAGCGCTGCCCAAACTTTACTGGCATTGTTCTTACCAAGGCATTGTCATTTGGTAGTCACGATGTACAAGTGCAAATACTGCAGCATTTCCTCAATACTCATAATTTCCCTGTGGCGCTATCAGGCAGTGGCTCATTAAATAATGAAACCATCTACTTCGGTGCTGCTACCAGATCAGCCGTAAAAGAGTTTCAAATGACAAATGGCATCCCACCTGTTGGGACAGTAGGACCTCTAACCCGCGCTGCTATTAATCGAATGATTACGGTATAATTATCGCATGACACAAAATATATATCCGCTCTGGAAGAGTACCTTACTGGCTGCAATCATTAGTATCGTTGCAAATATCATATTGGTTACTATCGCAAAGCTTTTCATTACTACTCCTTCGTACTTTCCGGAACTGCTCGCTTTCTCAATCGCATTGTTCACATTTGTCGGGACACTCGGCGCTGCCATCGTATTCGCAATCATCAGAAAGTTCTCAAAGAATCCAAACCACGTGTTTAAGGTTGTGGCGTACATTGTGCTTGTTCTTTCTCTTATTCCAGACGCCATGCTCTATGACAAAACAGCAGGTATCGGTATGGGTCCAGTGATCACGCTCATGCTTACTCATGTCGTCGCAGCTGTCATTATCATAAAAGTACTGACACAACACACTCGCCCTGCAAAATAGCTCACATATGCATGGTGTATACTGTAGGCCATGGATACTATCGGACTTGATGACACTGCAGTAGCTGCCTCACGAGCACAGTACGGCTATAACGAACTTCCTGAACCGCGCGAGAATGCTTTTTTCGCGTACCTCAAAAACTTTTGGGGGCCGATGCCGTGGCTCATGGAGGTATTGGTCGTTATTAGTTTTTTCTCAAAACAAAACGTTGAAGCGTGGGTGGTTATCGGATTGATGATCGTCAACAGCTTTATTTCCACATTTCAAAAACGTTCCGCCAATAAGGCACTTGCCGCATTAAAGAAAAATCTCAGTACTACTGCCCGTACGTTGCGCAACGGTGAATGGCAGGACATTTCAACCAGGGAATTGGTGCCTGGGGACGTGGTGCGCGTGCGAACAGGAAACATCGTGCCTGCAGATGCGGTCATTCATGAGGGATCTGTCAGTGTTGATATGTCGAGTCTGACCGGAGAGTCATTACCTCAGGATCTCAGTACTGGTGGCGTATTGTTTTCTGGTTGTGTCGTAAAGAAAGGAGAAGCGACAGCGCAAGTGACAGCCATTGGCGCCAAGACAACGTACGGCCAGACCACGACCTTGCTTGAAACGTCACATCCACCGACACACATGGAAAAGATCATCTTTAGCATGATCAAGTATTTCTTTGTCATGAATCTCATTCTGGCAATCGTCGTTGTCGTTTTTGGCGTGACACATGCCGTAGCAGCGGTTGAAATGGTGAACTTTGTCATCGTGCTATTGCTGACATCAGTACCAATTTCTTTCCCAGCCATGTTCACTGTTGCGCAAAGTTACGGGGCAAGAGAGCTTAGTGGCAAAACCGGAGAAGGGGTACTAGTACACCGTTTAGCGGCAGTACAGGAATGTGCCATGGTCGACGTCTTTTGCAGTGACAAGACAGGAACACTGACAAAGAATCAGCTGGAAGTAACAAAAGTTGTTCAGTATAGTCACTATACAGAGAATGATGTCTTGGCATTTGCCATAGCGTGTACTGACAAGGCTGATGGAGGGCCGATTGATACTGCAATTTTGAAAGAAGTCATCAAGCAGAAAGTTGAGTTGCCGGTGTACAAAAACTTCGTGCCATTTGATTCTATTACCAAGCGCACTGAGGCAGAGGTTACGGTAGGAGGGGAAACCGTTCGCGCATTATTGGGCTTGCCAAGCTTGCTGCTCGGTGAAGACGTGGCGTGTCATGAATTCGCGCATGCTGATATCGTGAAATTTAGTGCTGAAGGTTTGCGCGTTGTTGCTGTAGTTGTTGTTAGGGGAGACATGTCTGCGCACGCAGGACATGCAGATGCTCCAAAGAAGGAATGCGTTGGTTTGATCGCATTGTCGGATCCTATAAAGGAAGACGCGCCACAAATCATTAAGGAACTTGGCGAGCTTGGCGTGCGCGTTGTCATGATTACTGGCGATGGGCGGGCGACAGCTCAGGCTATTGCGGCACAGCTTGGTTTGGCAGGAGCAGTCATAACCGCTGAAGAACTAAAGGAACACCCTGAGAAGGCCATTGTCAGTTCGGTCTTTGCCGAGGCTTTTCCGGAAGATAAGCTGACGATTATACGAGCGTTGCAGGCAGCCGGTCATACCGTAGGTATGACCG